>NZ_JBHJVK010000013.1:0-139197 GCF_042264695.1 Kitasatospora sp. NPDC056138
GCCACCCGGGAAGGGGTGGCGGCCACCGGCCGTTCGAGGCGATCAGGCCTTGCGGAGCTGGAAGGCGAGGCCGAGGCTCTCGTCGGAGAAGGTCTCGGACTCCCAGTCGGCGGCGCCGGCGGCGAAGTCGGTCGCGAGGACCTCCTCGGCGACCAGGTGGCCGTGTTCGGCGATGGCCTCGGCGGTCTCCTCGTTGGCGGCGTGCCAGCGCAGGACGATGCGGTCGGCGACGTCCAGTCCGGAGTTCTTCCGGGCCTCCTGGATCTGGCGGATGGCGTCGCGGGCGACGCCGAGCCGCTTGAGCTCCGGGGTGATGGCCAGGTCGAGGGCGACGGTGGCGCCGGACTCGTTGGCGACCGCCCAGCCCTCGCGCGGGGTCTCGGTGATGACGACCTCGTCGGGGGAGAGGGCGATCTGCTCGCCGTTCAGTTCGACGCTCGCACTGCCGGTGGCGCGCAGCGAGGCGGCGAGCTCCGCCGCGTCGGCGGCCGCCACGACCTTGGCCACGTCCTGGACGCCCTTGCCGAAGCGCTTGCCCAGGGCCCGGAAGTTGGCCTTGGCGGTGGTGTCCACCAGCGAGCCCCCGACCGTTGCGAGCGACTCCAGGGTGGAGACGTTGAGCTCCTCGGCGATCTGCGCGCGCAGGTCCTCGGGCAGCTCCTCCCAGCCCTGGGCGGCGATCAGGGCCCGGGAGAGCGGCTGACGGGTCTTCACACCGGACTCGGCGCGGGTGGCGCGGCCCAGCTCGACCAGGCGGCGGACCAGTGCCATGTGCCGGGAGAGGTCGGTGTCGATCAGCGACTCGTCCGCGACCGGCCACTCGGCCAGGTGCACCGAGGCCGGGGCCTCGGAGTCGACCGGGACGACCAGGTCCTGCCAGACCCGCTCGGTGATGAACGGGGTGAGCGGGGCCATCAGGCGGGTGACGGTCTCCAGGGCCTCGTGCAGGGTGGCGAGCGCCGCGGCGTCGCCCTGCCAGAAGCGGCGACGCCCGCGCCGGACGTACCAGTTGGAGAGGTCGTCGACGAAGCCGGAGAGCAGCTTGCCGGCCCGCTGGGTGTCGTACGACTCCAGTGCGGCGTCCACCTCGCGGACCAGGGTGTTCAGCTCGGAGAGCACCCAGCGGTCCAGCTGCGGCCGGTCGGCGGGCGCCGGGTCGGCGGCGGAGGGGGCCCAGCCGGCGGTGCGGGCGTACAGGGCCTGGAAGGCGACGGTGTTCCAGTAGGTGAGCAGCGTCTTGCGCACCACCTCCTGGATCGTGCCGTGGCCGACCCGGCGGGCCGACCAGGGCGAGCCGCCGGCCGCCATGAACCAGCGGACCGCGTCGGCGCCGTGCTGGTCCATCAGCGGGATCGGCTGGAGGATGTTGCCCAGGTGCTTGGACATCTTGCGGCCGTCCTCGGCGAGGATGTGGCCCAGGCAGACCACGTTCTCGTAGGACGACTTGTCGAAGACCAGGGTGCCGACGGCCATCAGCGTGTAGAACCAGCCGCGGGTCTGGTCGATCGCCTCGGAGATGAACTGGGCCGGGTAGCGGCTCTCGAACAGCTCCTTGTTCTGGTACGGGTAGCCGTACTGGGCGAACGGCATCGAACCCGAGTCGTACCAGGCGTCGATCACCTCGGGCACCCGGACCGCGGTGCCGGGGCACTGCGGGCAGCCGAAGGTCACGTCGTCGATGTACGGGCGGTGCGGGTCGAGGTCGCTCTGGTCGGTGCCGGTCAGCTCGGAGAGTTCGGCCAGCGAGCCGACGCAGGTGAGGTGGTTCTCCTCGCAGCGCCAGATCGGCAGCGGGGTGCCCCAGTAGCGGTTGCGGCTCAGCGCCCAGTCGATGTTGTTGTTCAGCCAGTCGCCGAAGCGGCCGTGCTTGACGTTCTCGGGGAACCAGTTGGTCTTCTCGTTCTCCCGGATCAGCGCGTCCTTGACCGCGGTGGTGCGGATGTACCAGGACGGCTGCGCGTAGTACAGCAGCGCGGTGTGGCAGCGCCAGCAGTGCGGGTAGCTGTGCTCGTACGGGAGGTGGCGGAAGAGCAGGCCGCGCGCGGCGAGGTCGGCGACCAGGGTTTCGTCGGCCTTCTTGAAGAAGACGCCGCCGACCAGCGGGACGTCGGCCGCGAAGGTGCCGTCCGCCTCGACCGGGTTGACCACCGGCAGGCCGTACTTGCGGCAGGTCGCGAGGTCGTCCGCGCCGAAGGCCGGGGCCTGGTGGACGATACCGGTGCCGTCCTCGGTGGTGACGTAGTCGGCGTTGAGGACGAAGTGCGCGCCCTCCAGCTCGACCAGCTCGAACGGGCGCTGGTAGGCCCAGTGCTCCATCTCGGCGCCGGTGAACGACTGGCCGGTGGTCTCCCAGCCCTCGCCGAGCGCCTTGCCGACCAGCTGCTCGGCGACGACCAGCTGCTCGTTGCCGTCGGTGGCCACCACGTAGGTGACCTCGGGGTGCACGGCGGCGGCGGTGTTGGAGACCAGGGTCCACGGGGTGGTCGTCCAGACCAGCAGTGCGGCCCGGCCGGCCAGCGGGCCGCTGGTCAGCGGGAAGCGGACGAAGACCGAGGGGTCGACGACGGTCTCGTAGCCCTGGGCCAGCTCGTGGTCGGAGAGGCCGGTGCCGCAGCGCGGGCACCAGGGGGCGACCCGGTGGTCCTGGACCAGCAGGCCCTTGTCGAAGATCTGCTTGAGCGACCACCAGACCGACTGGACGTAGGACGGGTCCATGGTGCGGTAGGCCTGGTCGAGGTCGACCCAGTAGCCCATCCGCTCGGTGAGCTTGGTGAACTCGTCGGTGTGCCGGGTGACCGACTCGCGGCACTTGGCGTTGAACTCGGCGATGCCGTAGCGCTCGATGTCCTGCTTGCCGGAGAAGCCGAGTTCCTTCTCGACGGCCAGCTCGACCGGGAGGCCGTGGCAGTCCCAGCCGGCCTTGCGGGCGACGTGGTAGCCCTTCATCGTCCGGAAGCGGGGGAACACGTCCTTGAAGACGCGGGCCTCGATGTGGTGCGCACCGGGCATGCCGTTGGCGGTCGGCGGGCCCTCGTAGAAGACCCACTCGGGGCGGCCCTCGGACTGCTCCAGGCTGCGCTGGAAGACCTTGTTGTCGCGCCAGAAGCTCAGGATCTGGTGCTCGAGGGCGGGCAGGTCCACCTGCGCGGGGACGGCGTTGTAGGTGGTCATCGCGGGTGTCTACCTCCGGCGGATGCTTGGACTGGATCCTCCGGAGGGACGAGACGGCCAGCCGTCCCGCGGTACCACCCTCCTTGACCGCGGTACTGCTGCTCGCGGCCCTCTTGTTTGGGTTGTGCTGCCGGGTCTACTGGGCCGTCGGGCCGTTCTTCCGGCGGCTCAGGGGTGATCTTCCCGTCGTGCACGCCTCCGGGCTCGCACCGTCCCCGGATCGCTCGTGGCTGCGTACGTCGGTACTCGTCCCATCAGCGCCTTGCAGGCCCAGTGTATCCGGCCGCACAAGCCGGTTAAGCCGTAACTCGCCCGTCGTCCGGGGTGCGGCGCGCGGTGAGGTTAGCGGATGACGATCTGGGCACAACTTGGTCAGCAACTCGGGTGGGGCGGCAGCGGCGGCTGCTCGGGTGGGTTGAAATCGGGGCATCGGTATGTCCCGTTGTGACCGGATTCGATGGGGATTATCGTTCCGGCACTGGAAGCCGCCGGGAACCGGCGGTTCGTTTCGTTCGTAGATGAGGTCGAAGCCATGGCTGACAAGGCAATCGGCGGTACCGCCACCGAGCGGGCACGCAAGGCCGTGGCGGGCGACTCAGGGGAGGGCACCGTGACCAACGCACGGCACAAGACCAGCACCACGACCGGCCGCGCTGCCGCTACCAGCCGCAACCACACCCCGGTGGGCACGGGGGCCCGCGGCGGCGCCGAGTCGGTGGACCCGGCCGAGCTGCCGATCCGTCCCGGCGAGGAGCCCTGGACCTCGGCCGAGGTCGCCGAGCTGCACGCCGAGCTGAACGACGAGCTGGGGCGGCTGCGGGCCGAGATCGAGTCGGCCGAGGCCGCGATCACCGGCCTGATGCGTGACTCCAACGACGGCGCGGGGGACGACCAGGTCGACGCCGGCACCAAGAACATCAACCGGGAGAGTGAGCTCGCGCTGGCCAACAACGCCCGCGACAGCCTCGCCCAGGCCGAGCGCGCGCTGGCCCGGCTCGAAGGGGTCGGCTTCGGCGTCTGCGAGTCCTGCGGCCAGGCGGTGGGCAAGGCCAGACTGCAGGCCTTCCCGCGGGCGACCCTCTGCGTGAGCTGCAAGGCGAAGCAGGAACGCCGGTAGCACCGGGCCGAGCTCTTTCGGCGGATCGAAGTGTCGCTCGGGTCGGAATGGACCTGGGGGTCGGGCGTTGCCGTACGCTCGACCCCGTAACGTCGGCCCTCATGTCACGGCAGCGGAGCGGATCATCAGTACGCCAGGTTCCCCCCAAACCCAGGACGACTCCGTCCCGACCGCGCCCGTGGAGGCTGCCGTGGACGAGCCCGTCGGCGCCACTGCCGCCGGTGCGGCGCCGGGCGTCGTCCGCCGCCGCCGGATCGGTGTGCTGCTGACCGTCGCGCTGCTCGCCTACCTGGTCGACCTGGGCAGCAAGCTGCTCGTGGTGGCCCGGCTCGAGAGCCACCAGCCGATCCAGGTGCTCGGTGACGTGGTCACCCTCCAGGTGATCCGCAACGGGGGGGCCGCCTTCGGCATGGGCCAGGCGATGACGATCGTCTTCACCATGATCGCCTCCGCCGTGATCGTGGTGATCTGGCGGATCGCCCGGAAGCTCTACAGCCTGCCCTGGGCGATCGCGCTCGGCCTGCTGCTCGGCGGCGCTTTCGGCAACCTCACCGACCGGCTGTTCCGCACCCCCGAGGCGTTCCGGGGCCATGTGGTGGACTTCATCTCCGTCCAGCACTTCGCGGTCTTCAACCTGGCCGACTCGGCCATCGTCTGCGGCGGCGTCCTGGTGGTCCTGCTCTCTTTCCGGGGCAGCAACCCGGACGGGACCGTCCACCAGACGGCCAAGGAGGAGTAGCGGCCGACGGGCACGGGGGCCGGACTGCAGAGGCGGGCTCCGCGTTCCGGCATACTCGTACGGGTGAGTACCGCAGCGCAGACCCGCAGCCTCCCCGTACCCGACGGCCTTGAGGGTGAGCGACTCGACGCCGCCCTCGCCCGGATGTTCGGCTTCTCCCGGACGAAGGCCGCCGAGCTGGCCGCCGACGGCAAGGTCACGATCGACGGGACGACGGCAGGCAAGTCGGACCGGGTCGTGGCCGGCAGCTGGCTGGAGGTCGAGATCCCGGCGCCCGCCGCCCCCGTGCAGATCGTCGCCGAGCCCGTCGAGGGCATGCCGATCGTGCACGACGACGACGACATCGTGCTGATCGACAAGCCGGTCGGCGTGGCCGCCCACCCCAGCCCCGGCTGGACCGGTCCGACCGTGATCGGCGGCCTGGCCGCCGCCGGGTACCGGATCTCCACCTCCGGCGCGGCCGAGCGGCAGGGCATCGTGCACCGGCTGGACGTCGGCACCTCCGGCCTGATGGTGGTCGCCAAGTCGGAGCGCGCGTACACCGACCTCAAGCGGCAGTTCCACGACCGGGTCACCGAGAAGAAGTACAACGCGCTGGTCCAGGGCCACCCCGATCCGCTGAGCGGCACCGTGGACGCGCCGATCGGACGCCACCCCAGCTCGGACTGGAAGTGGGCGGTGACCCGGGACGGCAAGCCCTCGGTCACCCACTACGACCTGATCGAGGCGTACCGGGCGGCCTCGCTGCTGGACATCAAGCTGGAGACCGGCCGGACCCACCAGATCCGGGTGCACATGTCCGCGCTGCGCCACCCCTGCGTCGGCGACCTCACCTACGGCGCCGACCCGACCCTGGCCAAGCGCCTGGGTCTGACCCGGCAGTGGCTGCATGCCGTCGCGCTCGGCTTCGAGCACCCGGCGGACGGGCAGTGGGTCGAGTTCAGCAGCCCCTACCCGGCCGATCTGCAGAAGGCCCTCGACATCATCGCCTCGGAGAGCTGAGATGGCGCGGATCGGGGTGGCGGGGACGGAAGCCGAGCTGGCACTGGCGTACGGCATCCGGCGCGAGGTCTTCGTCGAGGAGCAGAACGTGCCCGCCGAGCTGGAGTACGACGAGCTCGACGCCACCTCGGTCCACCTGCTCGCACGCGCCGAGGACGGCTCGCCGCTCGGCACCGGCCGGCTGATCCACGGTGAGCAGGCGCTCGCGCTCACCGGCCGCCCGGGGCGGGTGCTGCTCGGGCGGCTCGCCGTGGCCAAGGCCGCCCGGGGCACCGGACTGGGGGCCGAGCTGGTCCGCGCGATCGAGCAGGCGGGCCGCGAGCGCGGCGGCCTGGAGCTCGAACTGCACGCCCAGGTACAGGCGTTGGGCTTCTACGAGCGGCTCGGCTATGTCGCCGAGGGGCCGGTCTACGACGATGCCGGGATACCGCACCGGACGATGACCCGCGTGCTCTGAGGGGTTCTCCTCGGGGCCCTGTTCACGGGGCCTCGCCGGTGCGGATCCGGGGGAGGGCGTACGGGTGCTCGTCGCGGAGGTAGGCGAAGAGCTGCTCGCGCACCTCGAAGCGGAGGACGGCCGCGTCGTCCGGGGTCCGGGCGGTCATGGCGGCCCGGACCACCAGGGTGCTCGGAGTGCTGTCGGTGATCTGGAGGGACCACTCCATGCCGTCCCAGAGCGGTGAGTCCACCAGGAGCCGGTGCAGGGCGGCGCGCAGCTGGTCGACTGGTGTGCGGTGGTCGAGGTGGAGCAGGACCCAGGCGAGCAGACCGGGATCCCGACGGGTCCAGTTCTCGAACGGGCGGCTGACGAAGTACGAGACCGGGACGATCAGCCGGCGGTAGTCCCAGAGCCGTACCACCAGGTAGGAGAGGGTGATCTCCTCCACCGTGCCCTGCTGGCCGTCCACCACGACGGTGTCGCCGATCCGTACGGTGTCGCCGAAGGCGATCTGCAGGCCGGCGAAGAAGTTGCCCAGGGTGCTCTGGGCGGCGATACCGGCCACGATGCCCAGGATTCCGGCCGAGGCCAGCAGGCTGGCGCCGACGGTGCGCATCGCGTGGAAGGTCAGCAGCATCGCGGCGGCCGTGACCACGGCGATCACCGCGCTGACCACCCGGCGCAGCATGCCGATCTGGGTCCTGACCCGCTGCACCCGGGCCGCGTCGTCGGTGACGCTCTCGTACCGGCCGAGCACCGCCTCCAGCGCCGCCGCCACGATCCTGACGGTCAGCCAGCCGAGGCAGGCGAGCAGGAGCAGCAGGACGACGTGGTGCAGCTCGCCGTCGCGTACGTCGAACAGCCGCTCCAGTGGCTGCCCGGCCAGCAGCAACCCGGTGGCGACCACCAGTTGGAGGGGGATCCGGCAGCGTCGCAGCAGGGGCCAGACCGGCGCCTGCGGGTGGCGGGCGGCGACCCGTTGCAACGCCTGGTCGGCGAGCCAGCCGACGGCCAGGGTGACGGCGACGACGGCGAGCAGGGTGGCGAGCGGCCAGAGCACGGGATACCTCGACGAGGTCGGCACCGGGTGTTCCTAGGGTGGTCTTCCGGGGGTGGTACTCCGGGGTGTTTTGCACCATACCGCGGCTGTTTGACGGCCCGGGTGATTGGCGTGACGGCCCGTGAGCGGCCTGCCTATCATCAGAGCGAGCGATGGTTCGAACGAGCGGAGGATGGGGCCCATGAGCGCCGAACGGGAGATCGCCGACGAGGAGCTGATGGAGGTCGGCTACGACGCGGAGCAGGCGCACCGGCTGCACAAGGCACTGCGGACCATCGCGGACAACCCGTCGGTGGGCGACGGGTTGCAGCGGATGGCCAAGGACGTGCTCAGCGGCCGGGTCTCGATGAACGAGGTGGTGCGCTCCGACGGGTACCTCGGTCTGATCGGCGATCGGCTCTCCCAGATGCACAAGGCCGCCGAGGAGTTGACGCCCGAGGAGCAGGCGGAGTCCGAGCGGCGGGCGGAGAAGATGCGCCAGGAGTACGAGCAGGAGGAGCGCGAGGAGCGCGAGCGGCGGGAAGCGGTGGAACGCGGCAGCCGGTAGCAGGGCCGCCCGCGGCGCGGGGTACTCGCACGCTGTGGCGGCGGGTGCCCCGGCCCCGGGGCTGGAGGTCCAGGTGGACCGGGTTCTTGACGGTCTTCCGGTCCGGGACGGCGATGAGGAGCGGGGAGGCGCCCGGACCCTCCGGCAGGGCCGTCGGACTGCCGGGTCGGTCGCCTTGGCGCAGTGCGGAGTCCGGCACCCGGATCGGAAGGTGCCGAGCCGGTGGGCGTCGGCGCAGTCGATCGTGACGTGTCGTACCAGGGAGGCCGTGCGCGCGAGCAGGGCGGCTCCGGGATGGTGGGCCCTGCCCTTTCGGGTGGGTGGGCTTACGACGTCCCTACCGCGGAAACGGATAGGATCGGTACCCATGAGCTTCGGTGGGGCATGGCGTCGCTGGCGCAGAGGTCTGACGACCCGCAGGGTGCTGGCCGGCTCGGTGGCGCTGGTGCTGTTGGCCGGGGCCGGTACGGCCGCGGTGGCGGTCGGGTCCGACCAGGCAGCGGTGCACGAGGAGGATCGTTTCCTCGATATGCCCGAGACGCCGGGCAGCAAGCAGACCGTCCGGCTGGACACCTCCTTCTTCACCACCGGCGACAGCCCCCGCCCGGCCGTCCTGCTGGCACACGGCTTCGGCGGCAGCAAGAACGGGGAGCGCGACCGCGCCCGGCAGCTGGCCCGCTCCGGGTACGCCGTGCTGACCTGGTCGGCGCGCGGTTTCGGCGCCTCCGGCGGGAAGATCGGCCTGGATGCGCCCGATCGGGAGATCGAGGACGTCAAGCACCTGGTCGACTGGCTGGCCAAGCGCCCCGAGGTGCAGCTGGACGCCCCCGGTGACCCCCGGGTCGGCATCACCGGTGCCTCGTACGGCGGCGGCGCCGCGCTGCTGGCAGCCGCGTACGACCCCCGGATCGATGCGGTGGCCAGCCAGATCACCTGGTGGAACCTGGCCGATGCGCTCTTCCCGCAGGGCGTCCGGGGGAGCGGCGCGGCCGACGGGGTCTTCAAGAAGCTCTGGGCCGGGATCTTCTTCACCACCGGTTCGGCCGGGGACCCGACCTCCGCCTCGGCCCGGCGGCCGGGGGGCGCTGCCGGGCCGGTCGGCTGCGGGCGCTTCCTGGACTCGCTCTGCGCGATGTACGACCGGGTCGCGACCAGCGGCCGGGCGGATGCCGACGCGATCGCCACCCTGGAGCGGTCCAGCCCGTCCTCGGTGGCCTCCCGGATCAAGGTGCCGACGCTGGTGGTGCAGGGCCAGCAGGACTCGCTGTTCCCGCTGGACCAGGGCGACGCCATCGCCAGGGCGGTCGCCGCGAACGGCGCGCCGGTCGGCGTGGACTGGTTCGCCGGCGGCCACGACGGCGGTACCGAGGGCAGCACCCGGGTGGACTCACGGGTCACCGGGTGGTTCGACCACTACCTGAGGGGCGCGAAGAACGACACCGGCCCGGCCTTCCGGGTGACCCGTACCGGCGGGGTCGACTCCACCGGCTTCCAGACCGTGCTGCGCGGCGCCGACGCCGACAGCTACCCCGGGCTGTCGGGCACGGGCTCGCACAGCTTCGAGCTCGACGGCCGCACCCAGGAGGTCGCCAACCCGCCGGGTGGCGCGCCGCCGAACATCTCCACGCTGCCGGGGATCGGTGCGCTCTCCCAGCTCGCGTCGGTCGGCACGGGGCTCTCGCTGGACTTCCCCGGCCAGTCCGCAGCCTTCGAGTCCGCGCCGCTGGACCAGAGCCTGCACCTGACCGGCGCACCCGGGGTCTCTGTCCACGTCCGGGCCGACCGGCCGGACGCGGTGCTCTTCGCGAAGCTGTACGACGTCGGACCGGACGGCAGCAGGACGCTGCCGCAGCAACTGGTCGCCCCGCTGCGGGTGACCGGTGCGGACGCGCCCGGCGGACGCACCGTCGAGGTCGCCCTGCCCGCCGTGGACCACACCTTCGAGTCGGGGCACCGGCTCAGCCTGGTGCTGGCCACCACCGACCTCGCGTACGCCTCGCCCGCCGAACCCGCCACCTACCAGGTCTCGGTGGCCGGACCGCTGACCGTGCCCACCGTGGCCGGGCTGCGCACCGAGGCGGCTCCGCTGCCCGTCCGGACCTGGCTGCTGCCGCTGGGTGCCGTCGTGCTGGCCGCGCTGCTGCTGTTCGGCCGCCGGCTGCGTCCGGGCCGGGCCCGCAGGCCGGCCGCCGACCCGACGCTGGCCGAAGTCCCGCTGCAGATCAGCGGGTTGAGCAAGCGCTACCACGGTGCGGCGGACCGGTACGCGGTCAAGGACCTGACCTTCCGGGTGGAGCAGGGCCAGGTGCTCGGCCTGCTCGGCCCGAACGGCGCCGGGAAGACCACCACCCTGCGGATGCTGATGGGCCTGATCCGACCGGACGCGGGGGAGATCCGGCTCTTCGGGCACGCGGTGCGCCCCGGCGCAGCCGTCCTCTCCCGGGTGGGCTCCTTCGTGGAGGGCTCGGGCTTCCTGCCGCACCTCACCGGCCGGGCCAACCTGCGGCTGTACTGGCGGGCCACCGGCCGCCCGGCCGGGGACGCCCACTTCGAGGAGGCCCTGGCCATCGCCGACCTGGGCGAGGCGCTGGACCGCGCGGTGCGCACGTACTCGCAGGGCATGCGCCAGCGGCTGGCCATCGCCCAGGCCATGCTCGGCCTGCCGGACCTGCTGATCCTGGACGAGCCCACCAACGGGCTCGACCCGCCGCAGATCCGCGAGATGCGCGAGGTGATGATCCGGTACGCCGCTGCCGGACGCACCGTCATCGTCTCCAGCCACCTGCTCTCCGAGGTGGAGCAGAGCTGCACCCACCTGGTGGTGATGGACCGCGGACGGCTGGTCAGCGCGGGCGCCGTCGGCGAGATCGTCGGCGAGGGCGAGCTGCTGCTGGTCGGCACCCCGGCCGACTACCCGGCCCAGGAGCTGGCGGCGGCCGCCGGGAAGACGGCCGGCCTGGCGGGCGTCGGTACGGTCTCGGTGGTCGAGAACGGCCTGCTGGTGCAGCTCGACGGCATGACGGCCGGCCGGCTGGTCGCCGAACTGGTCGGACTCGGAGTCCCGGTGGAGCGGGTCGGACCGCACCGGCGACTGGAGGACGCGTTCCTGTCCCTGATCGGAGGCTCGGCGTGAGCACGTTGACGGCTGACCACGCGGCGGGCTACCGGGCCGGCCGGACCCTGCCGCTGCGGGTGGAGATCATCCGCCAGCTGCGGCGGCGGCGGACCCTGGTGATGACGGCGGTGCTGGCGGCGATGCCGCTGGTCATCCTGGCGGCGTTCCAGATCGGCGGCACCCCCGACCGGCCCGGCCGCACCACCTTCATCGAGCTGGCCACCGCCTCCGGGCCCAACTTCGCCGCCACCATGCTCTTCATGGGCACCGGGTTCATGCTGGTCATCCCCGTCGCGCTGTACTGCGGGGACACCGTGGCCTCCGAGGCCAGCTGGTCCTCGCTGCGGTACCTGCTGGCGGCGCCGGTGCCCAGGGCCAGGCTGCTGGCGCGCAAGTTCACGGTCGGGCTGCTCTTCTCGGCGGCCACGATCGTGCTGCTGCCGCTGGTCGGCCTGGTGGTGGGCACCGCGGCGTACGGCTGGGGCGACCTCAGACTGCCGACCGGCGTCAGTCTGCCCGCCTCGGTCGCGCTGCCCCGGCTCGCCCTCGCGGTGGCCTTCGTTCTCCTCAGCGAACTGGTCATCGCGGCGCTCGCGTTCTGGCTGTCGACCGTGACGGACGCCCCGCTGGGGGCGGTCGGCGGGGCGGTGTTCGTCACGATCATCACCGGTGTGCTGGACGCGGTCACCGCGCTCGGCTCGCTGCGCGAGTGGCTCCCGGCGCACTGGCAGTACTCCTGGGCCGACGCGCTGCAGCCCCGGCTGGAGTGGGGCGGCATGCTCCAGGGCGTCTCGCTCTCGGTCAGTTACGCGATCGTGCTGCTCGCGCTCGCCTTCCGGGGCTTCGCCCGCAAGGACGTGGTGTCCTGATCCACGGGTGGCCCGGAGGGGAGCGAGCAGACCCCGGAGGGGAGTGACAGCACCGTGCGCCCGCGCCGCCGGGCCCGGCACGCCAGGCCGGACACGTCCGGGGGCGGACGGTCGGCGGGTGCCGAGGGGGCGGGCGGGATGGGCGATGATGGACGCGACCGTGGTGTCCCCCAGCGAAGGATCGAATTCGTGGCCCAGATCGTGCTCTTCCACTCCGTCTACGGACTGCGCCCGGCGGTGTCGGCCGCGGCCGAGCGACTGCGTGCGGCCGGGCACGTGGTGCACACGCCGGACCTGTACGAGGGGCGGGTCTTCGACGACGTCGAGGCGGGGACGGCGTACCAGGAGGAGATCGGCAACGACGAGCTGCTGCGGCGGGCCGTCGGTGCGGTCGCGCCGCTGCTGAGCTCGGGCGGGGCGGCCGGGGAGGGGCTGGTGTACGCCGGGTTCTCGCTCGGCGGGGCGCTGGCGCAGAACCTGGCGCTGGCGGACGAGCGGGCCCGGGGCCTGCTGCTCCTGCACGGCACCTCGGACATCCGGGAGGACGCGCGGACCGGGATCCCGGTCCAGCTGCACGTCGCCGAGCCGGACCCGTTCGAGTCGGAGGACTGGCTGAACGCCTGGTACCTGCTGATGTCCCGGGCCGGTGCCGACGTCGAGGTGCACCGCTACCGGGGCGCCGGCCACCTCTACACCGACCCGGAGCTGCCGGACCACGACGCCGAGGCCGCCGAGCGGACCTGGTCCGCCGCACTGGCCTTCCTCGCGGAGCTGGACGGCTGACGCGAGCGCGGCCGTCCGGGTCGAAGGAGGCGGTCACCCGGCCGGCTCCGGACCCGGGCCGGGAGGTGCGTCCGGTGGGCGAGGTGATGCGCCCGGTGGGCGAGGGGAAGGATTAGACTCGGTCGCGCGAACGCGGAAGCCGTGGTCCGGGCCCTGAGGGTGGCCCGGGCCTTACGTGTTTCACCGCCCCGCGATCCCGTACCGAGACCCCGGAGGCCCCGCCTTGAGCGACCAGCCGTACGCGCACCTGCACGTCCACACCGAGTACTCGATGCTCGATGGTGCTGCCCGGCTGAAGCAGCTGTTCAAGGAGGTCGAGCGGCTCGGGCAGACCCACGTCGCGATGACCGACCACGGCAACATGTACGGCGCGGCGGAGTTCCACAAGCAGGCCACCGCGGCGGGTATCACCCCGGTGATCGGCATCGAGGCGTACGTCGCACCGGAGGCCCGCCACAACACCAAGCGCATCCTGTGGGGCCAGCCGCACCAGAAGAAGGACGACGTCTCGGCGTCCGGTGCCTACACCCACAAGACCATCTGGGCCCGGAACAGGGAGGGCCTGCACAACCTCTTCAAGCTGACCTCGCGCTCCTACGCCGAGGGCTGGCTGGTGAAGTGGCCCCGGATGGACAAGGAGATCATCGCCGAGCACGCGGCCGGGCTGATGGCCACCACCGGATGCCCGTCCGGCGAGGTGCAGACCAGGCTGCGGCTCGGCCAGTTCGACGAGGCGGTCAAGTCCGCCGCCGACTACCAGGACATCTTCGGCCGGGAGAACTACTTCCTGGAGCTGATGGACCACGGCCTGGACATCGAGAAGCGGGTCCGTGACGGGCTGCTGGAGATCAGCAGGAAGCTGGACATCCCCCCGGTGGTCACCAACGACTCGCACTACACCACCGAGGCCGACGCGGGCGCGCACGACCTGCTGCTCTGCGTGCAGACCGGCAAGAACCTCTCCGACCCGGACCGGTTCCGCTTCGACGGCACCGGCTACTACATCAAGTCGGCCGCCGAGATGTACGGCCTGGACTCCTCGGACGCCTGGCAGGAGGGCTGCCGCAACAGCCAGCTCCTGGTCGCCGAGCGGGTCGACACCAGCGGCATGTTCGAGTTCAAGAACCTGATGCCGCGCTTCCCCATCCCGGAGGGCTTCCAGAGCGAGGCGGACTTCTTCAGGTCCAAGGTCTGGGAGGGCATGGACTGGCGCTTCCCGGGCGGCTACGACGAGGAGCACCGGAAGCTCGCCGAGTACGAGATGGACACCATCGTCCAGATGGGGTTCCCGGCGTACTTCCTCGTGGTCGCCGACTTCATCATGTGGGCGAAGAGCCAGGGCATCGCGGTGGGCCCCGGCCGTGGCTCGGCGGCCGGTTCGCTGGTCGCGTACGCGATGGGCATCACCGACCTCGACCCGATCCCGCACGGCCTGATCTTCGAGCGCTTCCTCAACCCCGAGCGCATCTCGATGCCCGACGTCGACATCGACTTCGACGAGCGCCGGCGCGGTGACGTGATCCGCTACGTGACGGAGAAGTGGGGCTCCGACAAGGTCGCCATGATCGTCACGTACGGCACCATCAAGGCGAAGGCCGCCATCAAGGACTCCTCCCGGGTCCTCGGCTACCCCTACGCGATGGGTGACCGGATCACCAAGGCGATGCCGCCGGACGTGATGGGCAAGGGCATCCCGCTCTCCGGGATCACCGACAGCTCGCACCCGCGCTACGGCGAGGCGGGCGAGATCCGCGGCCTGTACGAGAACGACCCGGACGTCAGGAAGGTCATCGACACCGCGCGCGGCATCGAGGGCCTGATCCGTCAGCCCGGTGTGCACGCGGCCGGCGTCATCATGTCCGCCGAGCCGCTGACCGACCACATCCCGGTCTGGACCCGGCACACCGACGGTGTGACCATCACGCAGTTCGACTACCCCACCTGCGAGGGCCTCGGCCTTCTGAAGATGGACTTCCTCGGCCTGCGCAACCTCACGATCATGGACGACGCCGTCAAGGCGATCGAGAAGAACAAGGGCATCAAGATCAACCTGCTTGATCTGCCCCTGGACGACAAGCCCACCTACGAGCTGCTCGCCCGCGGCGACACGCTCGGCGTCTTCCAGCTCGACGGCGGCCCGATGCGCTCGCTGCTGCGCCTGATGAAGCCCGACAACTTCGAGGACATCTCCGCCGTCCTCGCGCTGTACCGACCGGGCCCGATGGGCGTCAACTCGCACACCAACTACGCCCTGCGCAAGAACGGCCAGCAGGACATCACCCCGATCCACCCGGAGCTGGAGAAGCCCCTGGAGGAGATCCTCAAGCCGACCTACGGCCTGATCGTCTACCAGGAGCAGGTGCAGAAGGCCGCGCAGATCCTGGCCGGCTACTCACTCGGCCAGGCCGACCTGCTGCGCCGGGCGATGGGCAAGAAGAAGAAGGAGATCCTGGAGGCGGAGTTCGTCCCGTTCCAGAAGGGCTGCCGGGAGCACGGCTACTCGGACGCGGCCGTCCAGGCGGTCTGGGACGTCCTGGTCCCCTTCTCCGGCTACGCGTTCAACAAGGCCCACACCGCCGGGTACGGGCTGGTCTCGTACTGGACCGCGTACCTCAAGGCCAACTACCCGGCCGAGTACATGTCCGGGCTGCTCACCTCGGTCAAGGACGACAAGGACAAGTCCGCGGTCTACCTCAACGAGTGCCGCAAGATGGGCATCCAGGTGCTCCCGCCGGACGTGAACGAGTCGGACTCGGACTTCACCCCGCACGGTGACACCCTCGTCCGCTTCGGCCTCACCGCGATCCGCAACGTCGGCGGGCCGGTGGTGGATTCGATGATCCGCACCCGGAAGGCCAAGGGGAAGTACACCTCCTTCCCCGACTTCCTGGACAAGGTGGAGTCGGTGGTCTGCAACAAGCGGACCGTCGAATCCCTCATCAAGGCGGGTGCGTTCGACTCGCTCGGGCACACCCGCAAGGGCCTGACCGCCGAGTTCGAGCCGATGATCGACAACGTGGTCGGGGTCAAGCGCAAGGAGGCCGAGGGCCAGTTCGACCTGTTCGGCGGGGACACCGCCTCCGACGAGCCGAGCTTCGGCCTCGACGTGGTGTTCGCCGAGGACGAGTGGGAGAAGGCCTTCCTGCTCACCCAGGAGCGCGAGATGCTCGGGCTCTACGTCTCCTCGCACCCGCTGCACGGCATCGAGCACGTCCTCGCCGACAAGGCGGACTGCGCCATCGCCGACCTCGCCGAGCGCCCCGACGGCGCCATCGTCACCATCGGCGGCATCATCTCGGGCCTCCAGCGGAAGATGACCAAGCAGGGCAACGCCTGGGCCATCGCCACCGTCGAGGACCTGGCCGGCTCGATCGACTGCATGTTCTTCCCGGCCAGCTACCAGCTGGTCTCCTCCCAACTGGTCGAGGACGCCGTGGTGTTCGTGCGCGGCAAGCTCGACAAGCGGGAGGACGTGCCGCGGCTGATGGGCATGGAGCTGTCCGCACCGGACCTCTCCAACGCGCACGCCGAGGCGCCGATCGTCATCTCCATCCCGAGCGTGAAGATCACCCCGCCGCTGGTCGCCCGGCTCGGCGAGGTGCTCACCCACCACCGGGGCACCACCGAGGTGCGGCTGCGGCTGGAGGGCGCCCGGCAGACCACGGTGCTGCGGCTCGACCGGCACCGGGTGAAGTCCGACCCGGCGCTGTTCGGGGACCTCAAGCAGCTGCTCGGTCCGAGCTGCCTGGTGAGTTAGCGGCGGTGCGGGGCGCGGGACTTCGGGAACGGACGTTCCCGGCGTCCCCCGCCCGGTGCGGGACCCCGGGCGGGAGCGGCGGTGCCGGTGCGCCTGGCGGACAGTCGACCCGGCTGTGGATCAGGCGGATCGGGTGCCGAGTCCGGCCGGGACGGCGGTGTGCAGGGCGGCGATGAAGGCGGCCACGGCCGGGTGGGCACCTGCCCCGGCACGGAACGCGGTACGGGTGCGCCGGTACATCGGCAGCCGGGTGAGGGTCACCCCCGGGTGCGCTCCCGCCGTCACCCCGAGGTGCGGGACCAGGGCCACCCCCTGGCCGGCCGCCACCAGGGCCAGCACGGTGGTGAAGTCGTCGATCCAGTGCCTGACCTGCGGGGTGAACCCGGCTGCCGCGCAGGCGCGTTGGGCCATGGTGTGGCAGAGCGTGCCGAGCGGGGCCATGATCCAGGGGGCGTCCCGGTGCTCGGCGAGCCCGCCAGGGGCGAGCGCGGCGAGGTACATCGGCTCGGTGAACAGCGGCGCGGTGACCGCCAGGCCCGGCTCCGGCTCGGCCGGGACGAGGTCGTACTCGTGGACCAGCGCGACGTCCAGCTCGCCCGCGCGCAGCGCGGCGGCCACGCCGGCCGGGTCCACCTCGGTCACCATCGGCACCAGCCCCGGATGCCGCCCGGCCAGCTCGGCCAGCGCGGCCGGGATGATCGCGCGGGCGGCCGACGGATAGGTCCCGATCCGCAGCGGACCGGCCAGCCCCCGGCGGGCGTGCGCCAGCTCCGCCCCCGCCTGTTCCAGCCGCTCCAGCACCGCCTCCGCGTGCCGGACCAGGTTCTTCCCGGCCGGGGTGAGCGCCACCCGCCGCCCGCTGCGCTCCAGCAGGGCCACCCCGGCCTCCCGCTCCAGCGCCGACAGCTGCTGGGAGACCGCCGACGGGCTGAAGGAGAGCGAGTCGGCGACCGCGGCAATGGTCCCCAGGTGGGCGAGTTCGCGCAGCAGGCGCAGACGGCGGACATCGAGCATCAGCTCAGCTTACGAGAAGCCTCGGAAATGTGAACTGGACCTGCACGGTGCCCGGACGGCAGGCTCGGGGGCATGGAACTGCAGGGGATCTACGTACCGCTGGTCACGCCGTTCGACGAGGACGGCTCCGTCGCCGCCGACGCCCTGGACGGGCTGGCCCGCACGGTGCTGGACCAGGGGGCCGCCGGGCTGGTCGCGCTCGGCACCACCGGGGAGCCCGCCACCCTGGACGAGGACGAGCGCCGGACCGTCACCGAGGTCTGCGCCCGGGTCTGCCGCGAGCGCGGCGTCCCGCTGATCGTCGGAGCGGGGAGCAGCGACACCCGGCGCAGCGCCCGGCAGCTCGCCGGGCTGACCGGCGTGGACGCGGCGCTGGTGACCGTCCCGGCCTTCACCCGGCCGGGCGAGGCCGGGGTCCTGGCGCACTTCGAGCACCTGGCCGCGCACAGCGCCGTACCGCTGGTGATCTACCACATCCCCTACCGGACGGGGCAGGCGCTGAGCACCGCCACCCTGCGCAGCCTGCTGGCGCTGCCCGGGGTGGCCGGGATCAAGTACGCGGCGGGCGGGATCGACGAGGACACCGTCGAGCTGCTCGCGGACGGGCCCGCCGGGGTCATGGGCGGGGACGACGCGGTGTTCTCGCCGCTGCTCGCGCTGGGCGCCGCCGGGGGCGTCCTGGCCTCGGCCCACCTGGCCACCGACCGGTTCGTGGAACTGGTGGACGCCTGGCACAAGGGCGACGCCGTGCGGGCCCGGGAACTCGGCCACCGGCTGGCGGCACTCTCCGGCTCGGCCTTCGCCGAGCCCAACCCGAGCGTGATCAAGGGAGTGCTGCACGCGCAGGGGCGGATTCCCACGGCGGCGGTGCGGCTGCCGCTGCTCCCGGCGGGCGAGGCGTCGGTGGGGCGGGCGCTGGAGCTGCTCGCCGCCGTCGGCTAGTGCCCCGAGGGGTCCTTCGGGACGTCCGCCGGGGTGACCACAGCGTGGGACGAAATCTCGGGTTGGGTCGCCGACCAGGCATGATGGGCCAGGTGCGGGGCCAGAACGAGCACAGCAGAGCAACAGGAGGAGTCCGATGAGGATCGGCATCGTAGGAGCCACCGGCCAGGTCGGCAGCGTGATGCGCCGTGTACTGGCCGAGCGCAACTTCCCGGTGGAGCAGCTGAGGCTCTTCGCCTCGGCCCGTTCGGCCGGCCGGACCCTGGAGTGGCAGGGCACCACGATCACCATCGAGGACGCCGCCACGGCCGACTACAGCGGCCTGGACATCGTGCTCTTCTCGGCCGGCGGCGCCACCTCCAAGGCCCTGGCGCCCAAGGTCGCCGAGGCCGGCGCGGTCGTGATCGACAACTCCTCGGCCTGGCGCCGCGACCCCGAGGTCCCGCTGGTGGTCGCCGAGGTCAACCCGCACGCGATCGCGGACCGGCCCAAGGGCATCATCGCCAACCCGAACTGCACCACCATGGCCGCCATGCCGGTGCTGCGCCCGCTGCACCAGGAGGCCGGGCTGGTCAGCCTGGTGGTCTCCACCTACCAGGCGGTCTCCGGCAGCGGCCTGGCCGGTGTCGCCGAACTGCACGAGCAGGCGACCAAGGTGGTGGACGCCGCCCAGGCGCTGACCCACGACGGTTCGGCGGTCGAGTACCCCGAGCCGCAGGTCTACAAGCGCCCGATCGCCTTCAACGTGCTCCCGCTGGCCGGCTCGATCGTGGACGACGGCTCGTTCGAGACCGACGAGGAGCAGAAGCTCCGCCACGAGAGCCGCAAGATCCTGGAGATCCCCGAGCTGAAGGTCTCCGGCACCTGCGTCCGCGTCCCGGTCTTCACCGGTCACTCGCTCCAGGTCAACGCCCGGTTCGCGGCCGGGATCACCCCGCAGCGCGCCCTGGAGCTGCTGGCCGACGCGCCGGGCGTCGAGCTGTCGGAGATCCCGACCCCGCTCCAGGCGGCCGGTCAGGACCCGACCTACGTCGGCCGGATCCGCGCGGACGAGACGGTCGAGCACGGTCTGTCGCTCTTCCTCTCCAGCGACAACCTGCGCAAGGGAGCGGCCCTCAACGCCGTCCAGGTGGCCGAGCTGGTCGCCGCCGAGCTCAAGGGACGCTGACCCCTTCGACGGGCTCGTGACCGGGTGCCGGGCCTCCGCGGGAGGCCCGGCACCGCCGTCACCGCCCGGGCTTCGCCGCGACGGTGACGGTGAGCGGGGGCGAGATCGCGCTGCCCGTCCACTTGTCACCCGGCGAGTACCACTGGAACTCGCCCGTGCCGCTCGCCCGGACACGGGCGGTGACGGTGCCGGTGGGATCCGAGAGGGCGGTCGCGACCGTCGTCCAGTGGCTGCTGCCGTGCGGGCGGAACTGGAGGTAGGCCGTCCCGCCCTCGTAGCCGTGGTACTTGTTGTCGCTCCAGAACGAACGGTTCAGCCAGCCCTTGACCGTCAGTTCCCGCCCCTCGTCGGCGTGCGGGGGAACCCCGTACCCGGAGATCCGGGCCGCCCGCTTGAGCGAGAAACCGCCCGCGGTCTGGCCGACGAAGTGGTCGCCGTCGTTGGCGTTCACCTTGAGGTCCACGAACCAGGTGCCGGCCTCGTCGTTGTAGACGTCCTTCCTGGCCGGGTCGACGGTCACCGTGCCCCGGCACACCGAGACGGTGTGCGAGGTCGGGGTGCACTTCATCGGACTCGCCTTCAGCACCCCGTACGAGGGACCCCAGACACCGATCGGACTCACCGAGCGGATGCCGGAGCCGTCCTCGGCCGTCACCTCCAACGGGAAGGTGACCGGCTCGGTCGGGCCGACCAGGATTGTCCGGCCCCCGTTGACGGTGATCCCGAGCACCCGGGTGTCACCCTGCGACGTGTCCGTGGTGACGGTGGGTACCAGCAGCACCGCGCCCGCCGCCAGGACGGTCGCCACGCACAGGACCGCAATTCTCTTCCGCATCGATCCCTCAGTATTGCCAGTGGCCGGGCCCGCTCCTGCCACACATGATCCGATCGGACGGTTCGCCGCCCGATCGGAGGGTAAAGAAGTGCGCAACGGTAGTGCGGTCCGGGGTCCAGCGCCCCCGCAGGGCGTACCGGCGCACCTCCGGTCACCGGTGGCCGACCCGGAGAAGAGGTGCGGATTTTGGACCGCTGCGTCGTCCTTGTGGACGCCGGATACCTGTTGGGAGCAGCCGCCAGCCTACTGGCCGGAGAACCCTCCCGATCCCGGGTCACCGTGGACCACACCGCGCTGATCGCCGCCCTGCGGGCCCGGGCCGAGGCCGAGACCGGGCTGCCGCTGCTCCGGATCTACTGGTTCGACGCCGCCCCCGACCGCCGTCCGCTGCCCGAGCACCGGCGCCTGCGGGTGCTTCCCCGGGTCACCGTGCGGCTGGGTGCGCTCACCCGGGCCGAGGGCCGCTGGGTGCAGAAGGGCGTCGACGCCGTGATGCACGCCGAGCTCGCCGAACTGGCCCGCAACCGCGCCTGCGCCGACGTGGTGCTGGTCACCGGTGACGGCGACCTGCTGCCCGGCATGATGTCCGCCAAGGAGCACGGCGTGGTCGTCCACCTGTGGGCCCTGCAGGCCGCCGACGGCGACTTCAACCAGTCCGAGGACCTGGTCGGCGAGGCCGACGAGCGCCGGGTCCTGGACCGCGAGTGGATCGAGCCCTGGGTACGGCTGCGGGAGGCGCTGCCCGCCCACCCGCTCGGCGAGCCCCGGCCCGAGATCGCCCAGCTGCTCGCCGCCCCGCCCACCGCGGGCCACCCCGGGCACCCGGTCGCCCCGCCCCGCCCGGAACAGCCCGCCGCGCTGGCCGAGGAGATCCAGCAGGGCGCCGCGCTCAAGGTGGTGCCGACCCCCAGGGACCTCGCCCACCGGGCGCCGCCCGCACCCTCCGCCGGGCCCGCCTCGATCGTGCTGCGCTGGTCCTCCGAGCGGGGCTGGGTGGACCGGCCCGGCTCCGAGAACCACACCGCCGGCGACGGCCTGCCGATGCTGGCCCAGCTCACCACCGCGGAACAGCGCTGGGCCGACCGCGAGGAGGACATCACCAGCATCGGCGGCGACGCCCACGAGGTCGGGCAGGTCTTCGCCCGGCGCTGGACGGACCGCCTCGGCTCCGCCTCCCGGCTCACCCCGCTCTGGGCCGACTACCCGCGCATCCCGCACCGGCTGGACGGCGAGCTGCTCCGCTACGCCGCCCGGTTCGGCCTGCTCGCCCACAAGGACGACCAGATCGACGAGCACGACCGCTATGCGATCCGGGCCGGATTCTGGAAGGAGCTGGCCGCCCGGGTGCCCGGCGGTGAGCTGCTGACCGCCGAGGGCCGCGCCGACGGGTGAACGCCGCGGGCGGCGCACATCCACGGGGGTGAACGCCCGGGGCCGCACGTCCACGGGGCCGACCGGCCTGGTCCCGGTGATTGCAACCCCCTTGTCCTGATCTGCTCTGCCAGCGCGTAGAGTCTTCGACCGTGAGCGACACCGACCGGCCGGCACCGCAGGCCAGGCCGCAAGGCGACCTCGGCGGGACCGGGCAACACACCGGGCAGTGCTGCACCGTACGAGACCTTGCCAAGACGTACCGCAGCCCGAGCCGGGGCCTCGGCCGAGGCCGTGGCCGCGGTGCGGCCGGAGACAGCGGTGCGGCCGGGAACGGCAGTGCGGCCGGGAACGGCGGCGTCGGCGGGACGGGCGAGATCCGGGCCAACGACGGCATCGACCTGGACATCCGGTGCGGTGAGGTCTTCGGCCTGCTCGGCCCGAACGGCGCGGGGAAGTCCACCCTGGTCCGTCAGCTCACCGGGTTGCTCCGCCCGGACCGGGGCAGTGTGCAGATCCTCGGCCACGACATCGTCCGGCACCCCGAGCGGGCCGCCAGACTGCTCGCCTACCTCGGCCAGGAGTCCACCGCGCTGGACGAGCTGACCGTCGCCCTCGCCGCCGAGACCACCGGACGCCTGCGCGGGCTCACGCTGGCGCAGGCCCGCAGCGAGTCCGCCGACGTGCTGGCCGAACTCGGACTCGAACCGCTCGCGCACCGCCCGCTCGCCAAGCTCTCCGGCGGCCAGCGCCGCCTGGCCTGCTTCGCCGCCGCGCTGGTGGGGGAGCGGCCGCTGCTCGTCCTGGACGAGCCCACCACCGGCATGGACCCGGTCGCCCGCCGCGCCGTCTGGTCGGCGGTGGACCGCCGCCGCGCCGAGCGCGGCACCACCGTGCTGCTGGTCACCCACAACGTCATCGAGGCGGAGACCGTCCTGGACCGGGTCGCCGTGATCGACCACGGCCGGGTCATCGCCTGCGACACCCCCGGCGGACTGAAGGCCCTGGTCGACGGCGACGTCCGGCTCGACCTGGTCTGGCGGACCGAGGCCCCGACCGAGGTCCCCGCCGTCGCCCGGCTCGCCGAGCAGGCCGAGTGCACCGGCCGCCGCTGGACCGTCCGCACCAGTCCCGAGCAGGCCCGGGAACTGGTCGCCGCCGTCACCACGGGCCCCGCCTTCGCGGCACTCGACGACTTCACCCTGGCCACCCCCAGCCTGGAGGACGCCTACCTCAAGCTGGGCGGTCGAGGCGGGGGGCTGGCGAAGTGAGGCCGCGGTGCGGGGAGGCCGCCGGTGGCGGTTCCGGATGGCTCGCGGGGGCGTTCGACCGGCTGCTGCGGGGTGGCGACGGTCCGGGGACGGGCGTCGGCCGGGTGGGGGTGGCCGCCGGTGGCGGCCGAGTGACGACCTTCTCTTCTTCCGAGGTGGACCGGTGACCCTGCTCGATCGTCCGGTGCTGGTGACCGGGACCGCCGCGCCGCTCGCACCCGCCGCGCGGCTCCTGCCCGCGCTCGCGGCCGTCTACCGTGCCCAGCTGGCCCGTGCCAGGGTCGCCCGGATCCCCCTGCTGTTCGTGGCCACCTTCCAGTCGCTCGGCATCCTGATCATGATGCGCGGCGTGGTGGACCCCGGCGACAACTCGGCCGCACACGCCGTGGTCGCCGGGTCGAGCGTGCTGGTGGTCGCCTTCGTGGCCCTCAACCTGCTCGCCCAGTACTTCGGCAAGCTCCGGGCGACCGGTGGGCTCGACCACTACGCGACCCTGCCCGTCCCGCCCGCCGCCGTCGTGCTCGGCGCGGCTGCCGCGTACGCCTCGTTCACCGTGCCGGGCGCGCTGGTGACGGCTGCCGTGGGGGCGGTGATGTTCTCGCTGCCACTGGCGAACCTGTGGGTCCTGCTGGCCGTGGTCCCGCTGGCGGGTGCCGCGCTGGCCGGCCTCGGCGCCGCCTGCGGGCTGCTCGCGCCGCGTCAGGAGATCGCCACTCTGCTGGGCCAGCTCGGCATGTCCGCCGCGCTGCTGCTGGGCGTCCTGCCGGTGGACCACCTGCCGCAGGTCGTCCGCTGGCTGCGCGACCTGCTGCCCTCGACGTACGGGGTCGAGGCGTTCGCCCGGACCTTCACCCCCGCTCCCGACTGGGCCGCCGTCGCCGGGGACCTGACGGTCTGTGCGGTGGTCGGTCTGGCCTCGCTGACACTGGCGACCCGGGCCTACCGGTGGGCGACCACCCGCTGAGCCGGGTTTCCCGGTGGCGCTCCGTCGAGGGTGGACCCGTCCGGAAGCGGCGAGTCGTGAAACGATGGACCCGTGACCGTACCGAACACACCTGCGGGTCCGGGCGCCGAGCAGATGCCCGCCGCGAACCCGTACGCAGTCGATCCGTACCTCCAGCCGCCGCCGCGTGAACGGCGGCCGCTGCTGCCGGAGCTGCGGATCGGCGTGCTGCTGACGGTGGCCGGTGCGCTGCTGGGCATCGTCGTCGGGCTGCTCTGGCTCTGGCTGGCACCCCGGGTGATGCTCGTCGCGGCCACTGAGGGCGGCCAGTACGTCGTCCGGTACGTCGATCCCGAGGGGGAGCAGCGGGCCGGGGCGGACAGCGTCCTCGCGCTGCTCGGACTGGGTGCCGGGGCGGTCAGTGCGCTGGCGGCCTTCCTGTTCACCCGGGCACGTGGCGGCGGCATCGCCGTGGCGGCGGGGCTGACGGCGGGCGGGCTGGCCGGGTCGCTGATCGCCTGGAAGCTGGGCGAACGGCTGGGGCCGAGCAAGGACGTGTTCGCCCACGCCAAGGCGGCGGGGCTGGGGGTGCCGTTCAGCGCGGCGATCCAGCTCGGGGCGAAGGGCGCGGTGCTGGTGTGGCCGATGGCTGCCCTGGTGCTGCTGCTGATCCTCACGGCCGCTTTCGGCAAGCGGGAGGAGGACCCGCCGCCGTACTGGGCCGGACCGGAGTGGGCCGGCCCCGGCCAGACGTTCGGCGGGATCGTTCCCGCCGAGGCCGGGCACATCGACGCGGCGCCGGTGCCGCCGGGGGCGGAGTCGGGACCGGGAGCGCAGCCGGGACCGGGAGCAGGGCCTGAGCCGGAGACGGGACCGGGCCCGGGGCCGGCGGAGAAGCCCGAGACCGGGCAGGGGACCGTCCCGTCTGCCTGAGGGCCGGCCGGGCCGGTCACGTGGTTCCCCGTGGCCCCGGGGAGCTCAGCGGGCGATGGGTGCGGTGCGGGCCCCGGTGAGGGCGGCCAGGTCGGTGGGGGAGAGCTCGACCTCCAGGCCGCGGCGCCCGGCGGAGACGTAGACGGTCGGGTGGTCGAGGGCGCTGGTGTCCAGGACGGTGCGCAGGGGGCGGCGCTGGCCGAGCGGGGAGATGCCGCCACGGACGTAGCCGCTGCTGCGCTCGGCGGCGGCGGGGTCGGCCATCGCGGCCCGTTTGCCGCCGACGGCCGCGGCCAGCGCCTTGAGGTCGAGTTGCCCGGAGACCGGGACGACGCCGACCGTCAGGGTGCCGTCCACCTCGGCGACCAGTGTCTTGAAGACCCGGGCGCTGTCCACACCCAGGGCCTCGGCGGCCTCGCCACCGTAGGAGGCGGCAGCCGGGTCGTGCTCGTACGCGTGCACGGTGAACGTGACCCTGGCGGCTTCCAGGGCCACCGTCGCGGGTGTGCCCTGCCCGCCCTTCGTCCGCTTCGCCACAGTGTGGGCCCTCTCGTTTCGGTCAGTTCGGGCTGAACGCCTGCCGGGTCAGGTCCGCCGCGGGCAGCGACGGCAGCCAGGCGAGCAGTGCGGTCTCCCGGCGCAGCAGTTCGAGTTCGGTGGTGAGCCGCTGTGCGGTGTCGGGGCAGGCGAGCAGTTCCTGCTTGACCGGGGCGGGCAGTACGGAGGCCGCCGCGACCAGGTAGGAGAGCACCTGGGGGTCGGACGGCAGCTCCTGCTCGCCGGCCAGGCTGGCCTCGCGCGCGCCCGCCAGCCGCTTCCGGTAGGCGAAGAAGGCCCGCTCGACGCCGGCTGCGAGGGCTCCCGCGCCCTCGCCGGCCAGTTCCTCGATCGGTTCGGTCTCGCCGACCAGGTAGGGCCCGGTCGTGTCCACGTCGTGCAGCCGGAAGCGGGTGGTGCCGGTGACGAGCAGTTCGTACTGGCCGTCGGGGAGTTCCTTCACGGAGGCGATCGAGGCGACGCAGCCGACCTCGTACAGGGCCTCCTTCGGGTCGCCGGTCACCGTGCCGAGGCCGTCCAGCGGGCCGGCCCGGCCGTCCGGTTCGCGGACCGGTGCGACCTCCCGGCCGTCCTTGATCGCCACCACCCCGAACCGGCGGGGCGGGTCCTCGGGCTGGGCCATGAGGTCGCCGACCAGCCGCCGGTAGCGGTCCTCGAAGACGCGCAGGGGCAGCACGAGCCCCGGGTAGAGGACCGTGTTGAGCGGGAAGAGCGGGAGCCGTTCAGTCACGGCGGACAGACTAGACGGCCGACGGCCCGGCGCGCTCCGGCCTTTCGGGCCCCGGGGCGCGGCGGGGCCGTGCCGCGGCAGGCCGTGGTGCCCCGGAACGGCGGCTCAGCCGCGCTGGAGCATCCTGGTCGCGCTGGTCACCACCGTGGTCGCCAGCAGCCAGCCGGAGACCACCAGGGCGGCCACCACCCACTGCCCGGCCCGGTCCGGGTTCCAGCCGTCCTGGCTCAGGTCGACCACCGGGAGGACCTTGCTGAGCGCGAACAGGGCGGGGTTCCAGGTGGGCCGCTCGTCCGCCTTCAGCGGGGCCGGGTGGTGGGTGAGGAAGTACAGGGTGCCGAGCGCCCAGGTGGCGAGCAGCCAGAGCGCCGCCCGGCCCGGACGGTAGCCGTAGCCGACGGTGGCGTCCTGCAGCAGGCCCCAGAGGCGGCCGGGCAGCGGCAGGGTGGAGCGGCGGCGGCGCTGCTTGGCGTACTGGACCTCGCGGGCGTCCTCGTCCCGGCCGTCCCGGCGCAGGGCGGCGGCCAGCTGTTCGTACGGCTCGGGCTGGTACTCGCCGAGCGAGTTCTCCAGCCAGTCGATCCGCTGCCGGACGGTGAAGGGCTCGGCGGGGCGCAGCGACTCGTAGGTGAAGCCGGTGAGGCCGACCGCGCCGTTCTCGGGCCAGGCGCCGGGGGTGTCGACCAGGTTGCCGATCCGGGCGCGGGTGAGGGTGATCCGGCCGGTGGGCGGGGTGCGGCAGGTGAGGCGCAGCTCGGGGGTCTGGATCCGGTTGAGCGAGAACTCCTCCTCGGGGCCGAGGTGGAACTCGGCGTCGGTGATCAGGCAGGCGTTGTCGAAGCGGCCGTCGGAGATCCGTACCCGCCCGTGCGAGCGGAACGGGGTGGTCGGGGCGTCCGGGGGCGTGGTCTCGCCGTAGCCGGAGCCGTAGACGCTGCCGGAGTTCACCCAGCCGCTGTCGACGGAGCCGCTCAGGTAGAGGGTGTGGCCGACGGTGATCCGGGGTGCGTTGATGGCGTAGCCGCCGGGGGCGCCGCGCAGCTGGGCGCCGCGCAGCGAGAGGCGGCCGCCGATCTGGGCGGAGCGCAGGCTGAGCTCGCCGGTGGCCTCCAGCCGGTCGGCTTCGAGGTCCCGGCTGACCTCGAGGCCGTCGGCGGCGACGGCGCGGCCGTAGCTGTCCTGGCCGAGACGGGTCTGGTTGAGCAGCAGGTCGGTGCCTATCCGCGCGTCGGTCAGCCGGATGCCGTACCTGATCCGGCAGCGGGCGAGGTGCAGGTCCCCGGTGGTGGTCAGCCGGGACGCCTCCAGGCGGCGGAGCCGGCAGCCGACCAGGCGGATGGTGCCGGCCCTGGCCTCGGAGATCAGGATCTTCTTGTCGAAGCGGCACCGGTGCAGTTCGAGGTAGTGCGAGACCTCGGCGCCGGCCAGCATGAGCGGTCCGCTGATCCGGGCGCCGACCAGTTTGAGCGCCGCGACACGCCCGGGACTCGCGACGGGGCCGTCCAGCAGCAGCCGGGCTATCACCTCGGCCCGGACGGTCCTCTCCGGCCCCCAGAAATGGCCCGAAAAGGGGTCGTCCACATCGGCGTGTTCCGCCTCTGCTCCGTCCGGTTCGACCGTGGTGCGGAAGGCGTTGTCGTTTCGGTCGGGGAATCTCCGCAGGTCATGGGTTTCCCCGCGGCGAAAGGCCGTCCAGAGGCCCTGTTCCGCCGGTGTCCAGTCGCTCGGTGGCTGCTCCGACATGCGTCCCCCCGTGATCTTCGGCCGTCTCGGCTTTCGTATCACGGACTGAAATGCGCGGCCGCCACTTCTGGCCACTCCTTACACTTGCTTCTGTGATCTCCCGAATTGACCTGCGCGGCTCCGCTCACCAGGACCTGCGCGACGTGCTGCCCCGTGCCGAGTTCGACGTGGAGGCCGCCCTGGAGAGGGTGCGGCCGATCTGCGAGGACGTACGCCATCGCGGTGTCGCGGCGCTGATCGAGATCACCGAGCGCTTCGACGGCGTCCGGCTGGCGACCACCAGGGTCCCGCAGGCGCAGATCGACGAGGCGCTGGCGACCCTGGACCCGAAGGTGCGGGCCGCGCTGGAGGAGTCCATCCGCCGTGCCCGCCTGGTCCACCGCGCGCAGCGCCGTACCGACCACACCACCCAGGTGGTGCCGGGCGGCACGGTGTCCGAGCGCTGGGTGCCGGTCGACCGGGTCGGCCTGTACGTGCCGGGCGGCCTGGCCGTCTACCCGTCCTCCGTGGTGATGAACGTGGTCCCGGCGCAGGAGGCCGGGGTGGCGGGCATCGCGGTGACCTCGCCGCCGCAGAAGGAGTTCGGCGGGTCCGTCCACCCCACGATCCTGGCGGCCTGTGCGCTGCTCGGCGTCACCGAGGTGTACGCGGCCGGTGGTGCCCAGGCCATCGCGATGTTCGCCTACGGCACCGAGGAGTGCCGTCCGGTGAACCTGGTGACCGGCCCCGGCAACATCTACGTCGCCGCTGCCAAGCGCCTGCTCAAGGGCCGGATCGGGATCGACGCCGAGGCGGGCCCGACCGAGATCGCCGTCCTCGCCGACGACAGCGCCTCGGCGCGTGACGTCGCCGCCGACCTGATCAGCCAGGCCGAGCACGACCCGATGGCCGCCTCGGTGCTGGTCACCGCCTCGGTCGAGCTGGCCGAGGCGGTCGAGGTGGAGCTCAAGGAGCAGGTCGCCCGGACCAGGCACCGTGAGCGGGTCACCACGGCGCTGGGCGGCCGGCAGTCGGGCATCGTGCTGGTGGACGACGTCGAGCAGGGCCTGGCCGTGGTCAACGCCTACGGTGCCGAGCACCTGGAGATCCAGACCCGGGACGCCCGCGCCGTCGCGGCCCGGGTGCGCAACGCGGGTGCGATCTTCATCGGCCCGTTCGCGCCGGTCTCGCTCGGCGACTACGCGGCCGGCTCCAACCACGTGCTCCCGACCGGGGGGTGCGCCTGCCACTCCTCCGGCCTGTCGGTGCAGTCGTTCCTGCGTGGCATCCACGTCGTGGACTACTCGCGCGAGGCACTCGCCGACGTGGCCGCGCACGTGGTCAACCTGGCCGACGCGGAGGACCTGCCCGGACACGGTGACGCCATCCGTGCCCGGTTCGACTGGACGGTGCCGGGCTCGGCCGCCGCGGAGGGGACCTGCTGATGCGTATCGACGATCTCCCCATCCGTGACGAGCTGCGCGGCCAGTCCCCTTACGGCGCACCGCAGTTGGACGTTCCGGTCCAGCTGAACACCAACGAGAACCCGTACTCGCTGCCCGAGCCGCTCGTCGCCCGGATCGCCGAGCGGGTCGCCGAGGCCGCCCGCGGGCTCAACCGCTACCCCGACCGGGACGCGGTCGAGCTGCGCACGGAGCTGGCCGCCTACCTGACCAGGACTACGGGCTTCGAGCGCGGCCGCGAGCAGGTCTGGGCCGCCAACGGGTCCAACGAGATCCTCCAGCAGCTGCTGCAGACCTTCGGCGGCCCCGGTCGCAGCGCGCTCGGCTTCGAACCCTCGTACTCGATGCACGCGCTCATCTCCCGTGGTACCGGGACGAGTTGGATCTCCGGTCCGCGCAACGACGACTTCACCGTCGACCTCGGGGCGGCGCTGGCGGCGATCGCCGAGCACCGGCCGAACGTGGTCTTCATCTGCTCGCCGAACAACCCGACCGGCACCGCCGTCGCGGCCGACACCGTCCTCGCCCTGTACGAGGCCGCGCAGGCCGCCCGGCCCAGCCTGGTGGTCGTGGACGAGGCGTACGTCGAGTTCTCGCACCGGGCCTCGCTGCTGCCGCTGCTGGAAGGCCGCCCCAACCTGGTGGTCACCCGCACCATGTCGAAGGCGTTCGGTGCGGCCGGGCTGCGCCTGGGCTACCTGGCCGCCGACGCGGCCGTGGTGGACGCGGTGCAACTGGTCCGGCTGCCGTACCACCTGTCGGCCGTCACCCAGGCCACCGCGCTGGCCTGCCTGGAGTTCACCGACACCCTGCTCGGCTACGTCCAGCAGCTGAAGGCCGAGCGGGACCGCGTGGTCGACGCGCTGCGCGGGCTCGGGTTCGAGGTCACCGACTCCGACGCCAACTTCATCCAGTTCGGCCGCTTCGCCGACACCCACGCGGCCTGGCGGGCGATCCTCGACCAGGGCGTCCTGGTCCGCGACAACGGCGTCCCCGGGTGGCTGCGCGTCACCGCCGGCACCCCCGCCGAGAACGACGCCTTCCTGGACGCGGTCCGCACCGTCCTTCCGGCGTCCAGGCCCACCCCCACACGTGCAGGAGCGCGCTCCGCGCGCGCAGCCAGTCAGGAGCTGTAACCCCGTATGTCCCGTATCGGACGCGTTGAACGCACCACCAAGGAGACCTCGGTCCTGGTCGAGATCGATCTCGACGGCACCGGAAGGACCGACATCTCCACGGGCGTCGGGTTCTACGACCACATGCTCGACCAGCTGGGCCGCCACGGTCTGTTCGACCTGACCGTCAAGACCGACGGCGACCTGCACATCGACACCCACCACACGATCGAGGACACCGCCCTCGCGCTGGGCGCCGCCTTCAGGCAGGCGCTCGGCGACAAGGTCGGCATCTACCGCTTCGGCAACTGCACCGTGCCGCTGGACGAGTCGCTCGCCCAGGTCACCGTGGACCTCTCGGGCCGCCCGTACCTGGTGCACACCGAGCCCGCCGACATGGCCCCGATGATCGGCTCGTACGACACCACGATGACCCGGCACATACTGGAGTCGTTCGTGGCGCAGGCGCAGGTCGCGCTGCACGTCCACGTCCCGTACGGGCGCAACGCGCACCACATCGTGGAGTGCCAGTTCAAGGCCCTCGCCCGGGCGCTGCGGTACGCCTGTGAGCGTGACGCGCGCGCGGCGGGCATCCTCCCCTCGACCAAGGGTGCGCTGTGAGCAAGTCCGCCACGCTGCTGATCATCGCCGGGCTGTTCCTGTCCGGCGGCGTGTACTCGTTCTGGAAGCAGAAGCACTCCAAGAGCGTGATCGCGGTCCTCGCGATCGGCGCCGTGCTGTGCCTCGCCTCCGGCGTCATGCGCCTCTAGAGACCCGGAAGACAGACATGTCCAAGAATGTAGTGGTGCTGGACTACGGCTCCGGCAACCTCCGCTCCGCCCAGCGCGCGGTCGAGCGCACCGGTGCCACGGTCACCGTGACGTCCGACTTCCAGCAGGCGCTGGACGCGGACGGCCTGCTGGTACCCGGCGTCGGGGCCTTCGAGGCGTGCATGCGCGGGCTGAAGGCGGTGCGCGGCGAACAGGTCATCGGACGCCGACTGGCCGGTGGCCGCCCGGTGCTCGGCATCTGCGTCGGGATGCAGATCCTCTTCGAGCGCGGCGTCGAGCACGGTGTGGAGACGGCCGGCTGCGACGAGTGGCCCGGCACGGTCGAGCCGCTGGACGCGCCGGTCGTCCCGCACATGGGCTGGAACACCGTGGACGCCCCCCAGGGCAGCCGCCTGTTCGCCGGGCTGGACCGGGACACCCGGTTCTACTTCGTGCACTCCTACGGGGTCCGCCGCTGGGAGCTGGAGTCCAACAACGAGCGGCTGAACGCCCCGCTGGTCACCTGGGCCACCCACGGGCAGCCCTTCGTCGCCGCGGTCGAGAACGGCCCGCTCTGGGCCACCCAGTTCCATCCCGAGAAGTCCGGTGACGCCGGCGCCGCTCTGCTGACCAACTGGGTCAACACCCTCTAACGTCCTTCGAAGCCAGGAAAGTTGTACACGATGAGCCGCCTGGAACTGCTCCCCGCCGTCGACGTCCGCAACGGTCAGGCCGTCCGCCTGGTCAAGGGCGCCTCCGGCACCGAGACCTCCTTCGGAGAGCCGCTCGCGGCCGCTCTGGCCTGGCAGAACGCCGGCGCCGAGTGGCTGCACCTGGTCGACCTGGACGCCGCCTTCGGCACCGGCAGCAACCGTGAGCTGCTGCGCGAGGTCACCGGCGCGCTCGACATCAAGGTCGAGCTCTCCGGCGGCATCCGCGACGACGAGTCGCTGGCCGCCGCCCTCGCCACCGGCTGCACCCGGGTCAACCTCGGCACCGCCGCCCTGGAGAGCCCCGAGTGGGTCGCCAAGGTCATCGCCGAGCACGGCGACAAGATCGCCGTCGGTCTGGACGTGGTCGGCACCACCCTGCGCGGCCGCGGCTGGACCCGCGACGGCGGCGACCTGTACGAGGTGCTGGCCCGGCTCGACTCCGAGGGCTGCGCCCGCTACGTGGTCACCGACGTCAACCGCGACGGCACCCTGACCGGACCCAACCTGGAGCTGCTGCAGGGCGTCTGCGCCGCCACCGACAAGCCCGTGGTCGCCTCCGGCGGGGTCTCCTCGCTGGACGACCTGCGCGCCATCGCCACCCTGGTGCCCGAAGGTGTCGAGGGCTCGATTGTGGGCAAGGCCCTCTACGAGCAGAAGTTCACCCTCGAAGAGGCCCTGGAGGCTGTGTCCCGATGACTGAAACCCCGGCTGTGCAGAGCTCGTTGAGGGTCTCCGGCGCCTCCCCGTGGGAGGAGGAGTTCGGGTACTCCCGTGCTGCGCAGGCCGGGGACTTCGTTCTGGTGGCGGGCAGCACCGCGTACGACAACGGGGTCGTCCTGAACGAGGGCGACCCCTACCAGCAGACCCTCGCCGCGTTCGCCGTGGCGTTCAAAGCCCTTGCCCGGTACGGCCTCGGCGCGGCGGACGTGATCCGCACCCGGATGTACATCACCCACGTCCGGGACTCCGAGGAGGTCGGCCGGGCGCACAAGAAGCTCTTCGACGCGATCCGCCCGGTGGCGACCATGGTCGTGGTGGAGGGCCTGATCGACTCCCGGATGATGGTCGAGGTCGAACTAGACGCCTACCGTCCCGGGCTCGCAACCTCCCTGGAAGGCAAGCCGTGACCCTCGCAGTACGTGTCATCCCCTGTCTGGACGTCGACGCCGGACGGGTGGTCAAGGGCGTCAACTTCCAGAACCTGCGCGACGCCGGTGACCCGGTCGAGATGGCCAAGCTCTACGACGCCGAGGGCGCCGACGAGTTGACCTTCCTCGACATCACCGCCTCCTCCGGCGACCGGGAGACCACCTACGACGTGGTCCGCCGCACCGCCGAGCAGGTGTTCATCCCGCTGACGGTCGGCGGTGGCATCCGCACCGTCGAGGACGTCGACAGGCTGCTGCGCGCGGGGGCCGACAAGATCGGCGTCAACACCGCGGCGATCGCCCGTCCGGAGCTGATCCGGGAGATCGCCCAGCGCTTCGGCCGGCAGGTGCTGGTGCTGTCGGTGGACGCCCGCCGCTGCCCGGAGGGCACCGAGACGACCTCGGGGTACGAGGTCACCACGCACGGCGGCCGCCAGGGCACCGGTCTGGACGCGGTCGAGTGGGCCGGCCGGGCGGCCGAGCTGGGGGCCGGGGAGATCCTGCTCAACTCGATGGACGCCGACGGGACGAAGGACGGCTACGACCTGGAGATGATCCGGGCCGTCCGCAAGGCGGTCGGCGTCCCGGTGATCGCCTCGGGCGGGGCGGGGGAGCTGGGGGACTTCGCCCCCGCGGTGGAGGCGGGCGCCGACGCGGTGCTGGCCGCCAGCGTCTTCCACTTCGGCGACCTGCGGATCGGCGAGGTCAAGAACGCCCTCCGGGAAGCCGGGCACCCGGTCCGCTGAGACGGGCCCCGGGCAGCCGTGGGCCGGCGTCCTCCGCAGGGGGACGCCGGCTCAGCCGCGCGGGACGGGGAGCGCGGCGGCCAGGGTCGCGACCGCGGCGGGTGAGCCGTCCACCCGGAGGGTGGTGCGGGCACCGCGGCCGAACGCGAAGAGGACCAACTCGCCCGGTTCGCCGGTGAGTTCGACCATGTCGGTGCCGCGGGGTCCGAACTCGACGCTGCCCGCCCCGGGCCAGCGCAGGGCCAGCCGGACCGGGGTCCTGCGCCCGGCCTCCAGCCGGGTCAGCATCGGCAGCCGCTGCCACAGGGACTGCGCCAACTCCGGCGCCACGTCCTGCGGTTGCCACTCGACGGCGCGTCGGACGTCCTCGGCGTGCACGAAGTACTCGACCGTGTTGGCCGCTTCGTCCACGCCCGGCAGGGCGAACGGCGACAGCCGCGGCGGCCCCGAGCGGAACAGCCGCACCAACTCCTCGTACGGGCGCTGCGCGTACCCCGCCTGCACCCGGGCCGTCCACCCGGCCAGTGCCTGCACCCGGATCCCGGGCGCCGCGTCCGCGCGCCGCTCGCGCAGGACCAGATGGGCGGCCAGGTCGCGGGTGGTCCACCCCTCGCACAGCGTCGGGGCGTCGGGACCGGCCGCGCTCAGCAGTCCGGCAAGCCGCTGACGCTCCGTACGGGCAGAGTTCGACATGGCCCCCACCCTACGCCGGGGCCGGCGGCTCACCCGTCGGCGGGAACGCCCGAGCGGAAGTGTCCGGTCGTCTTCGCGCCGCCCTGGTGCTCGCTCACCGTCATGGTGCACGTCGCGTCCCGCATGCCCTGCTGGTAGAACTTCAGATAGGGCCCGATCGGGAAGCCGTAGTAGGGCCCGCCGCCGCCCTGCTGCTGCTCCCAGTCGGTCAGCGGCGCCTGGCACAGCTCGCGCAGGGTGCGGCCGATCAGCAGGTCGCTGGCCAGGCCCTCCGGCAGGACCACGTCGGCGATCGCCTCGCCGTCGTGCGCCTCGGTGCACGGGCGGGCCTCGGCCTTGGTGATCCCCGTGCTCAGCTGCGGATGGTCGAGGCACGTCCCCGGCAGGAAGTACGGGTACGGCAGCACCTTCGACGGACTCGGGCTCGCCGACGGGCTGTGCGACGTCGGGGCCGCAGGCGGCGGCAGGGCCATCTTCTGCCGCTCCGGCCACAGGAACAGCCCGCCCAGTGCCGCCACCACGACCACGACCAGCAGCGCCATCCACCACCGCCGTGCTCCACCCGCCCGGCCGCCCTGCGGCGACGCGTCCCCCATCGGCCCCTGCTCCACCTCAACCCCCTCGGTTCGCAGCCATTCTGGCCGTGCGGACGGCGAGTTGGCAGGGGATTGACAACAACGGTCCGCAGCCGGGGCCCCGCACGCCCCCGGGTATACGCTGGCGGCGGCACGGCCCGGATCACGAGGTGTTTGATGCGAGTCGGAATCATCGGGCACGAGGGGCTCTCGGACCTCTCGGAGATGCTCGTCCGCGGTGAGATGTGGCGGTTGGTGACCGAGTACGGCGCCTACGAGCTGGTCGGGGTGACCTGTCTGGCCGAGGGCCCGGAGACCTGGTTCGCGCAGTCGGTCCTCGACCACGGCGGGAAGGTCGAGGTGATCGTTCCGGCCGGTGCGGGACGGGCCGGCGCCTTCCGCGCTCCCGGCGCCAGCCGTGCCGGACGGCGGCTGCTGAACGAGGCCACCGCGGTCCACCGGCTGGCCCCCGTCGAGGTCGGCGGACTCGGGGACGACACCTGCCGGGCACTGGTCGGCATGGTCGACGAGCTGATCGCGGTCTGGGACGGGCGGCCGGACAGCGGGCCCGCGCGGGTGGTCGAAGCGGCCCGGCGCGCCGGCCTGTTCGTCCAGGTGATCTGGCCGGACGGCTGTCAGAGCCCGGCGTAGCGGCAACCGTCCGGGAGGCGCGGGGGCGTGCGGGAGCGAGGGGCCGCTGCCGGTCCGCGGAGCGGCCCACGCCCCCTCCCGGCGGTGCACGCGGTGCACCGGAGCAGCCCGGCCCGGCTCCCGCACGCTTCGGGACGCTCTCGCCGAGCTGCCGCCGGCGCACCCGGGCCGCCTGCGAGAATGGCCGCATGTCCACCACACCCGCCGCCCCCGGCAGCACCGCCCTGGCCGCCGACATCGCCGACCGCCTCAAGCGCGCGCCCGACGGCCTGATCCCCGCGATCGCCCAGCAGTACGACACCGGCGAGGTGCTGATGCTCGGCTGGATGGACGACGAGGCGCTGCACCGCACCCTCACCACCGGCCGCTGCACCTACTGGAGCCGCAGCCGCCGGGAGTACTGGGTCAAGGGCGACACCTCCGGGCACTTCCAGCACGTCAAGTCCGTTGCGCTGGACTGCGACGCGGACACCCTGCTGGTCCGGGTCGACCAGGTCGGCGCGGCCTGCCACACCGGGACCCGCACCTGCTTCGACACCGACGTCCTGCCGCTCGCTCGCTAGCCTTTCCCCCGTCAGCCCCTGCTCACGAACGGTGAAGTACCCCATGGACCTCGAGGCCTTCCGCAAGCTCGCCGTAGACACCCGGGTCATCCCGGTCACCCGCCGGCTCCTCGCGGACGGGCTCACGCCCATCGGCCTGTACCGCAGCCTGGCCGCCGAGCGCCCCGGCACCTTCCTGCTGGAGTCGGCCGAGCAGGGCCGGAGTTGGTCCCGGTACTCCTTCGTGGGCGTGCGCAGCGCGGCCGCGCTCACCACGGACCAAGGCGGCAACGCCCACTGGCACGGCACCCCGCCGGTGGGCATCCCCACCGACGGCGACCCGCTGGAGGTGCTGCGGGCCGCGCTCGCCGCACTGCACACCCCGCGCGGCGCCGACGACGGCCTGCCGCCGCTCACCGGCGGTCTGGTCGGCTACCTCGGCTACGACGTCGTCCGCCGCCTGGAGAGGCTGCCCGACCGCACCCCGGACGACCTCGGGCTGCCCGAGCTCACCATGCTGCTCGCCACCGACCTCGCCGTGCTCGACCACTGGGACGGCTCGGTGGTGCTGATCGCCAACGCGGTCAACCACAACGACCTGGCCAGCGGCGTGGACGAGGCGTACGCGGACGCGGTGGCCCGGCTGGACGCGATGGAGGCCGACCTACTGGAGCCGGTCGCCTCCGGGCTCGCCACCTTCACCCCGACCGCCGTCGACGCCCACTCGCCGTTCGGCGGGGAGCCGTACGGGCGGGCCGTGGAGGAGATCAAGGAGCGGATCCGGGCCGGCGAGGCGTTCCAGGTGGTGGTCTCCCAGCGGTTCCAGGCCCCCTGCCCGGCCAGCGCGCTGGACGTGTACCGGGTGCTGCGCACCACCAACCCCAGCCCGTACATGTACCTCTTCCGCTTCCCCGGCCCGGACGGCACCGAGCAGGGCGGCTTCGACGTGGTCGGCTCCAGCCCCGAGGCGCTGGTCAAGGTGACCGACGGCGAGGCGATGCTGCACCCCATCGCGGGCACCAGGCACCGGGGCGCCACCCCGCACGAGGACGCCGAGCTGGCCGCCGAGCTGCTCGCGGACCCCAAGGAGCGGGCCGAGCACCTGATGCTGGTCGACCTCGGCCGCAACGACCTGGGACGGGTCTGCACGCCCGGCACCGTCGAGGTGGTCGACTTCATGGCGATCGAGCGGTACAGCCACGTCATGCACATCGTGTCCACCGTCACCGGCGAGGTGGCCGAGGGGCGGACGGCCTTCGACGTGCTCACCGCCTGCTTCCCGGCCGGGACGCTCTCGGGCGCGCCCAAGCCGCGGGCCATGCAGATCATCGAGGAGCTGGAACCCACCCGCCGCGGCCTGTACGGCGGCTGTGTCGGCTACCTCGACTTCGCGGGCGACGCCGACACCGCGATCGCGATCCGGACCGCCGTGCTGCGGGACGGCACCGCGTACGTCCAGGCGGGCGCGGGTGTGGTCGCGGACTCGACGCCGGAGGGCGAGGACACCGAGTGCCGCAACAAGGCCGCCGCCGTCCTGCGGGCCGTCGCCACCGCGAACACGTTGCGTACGCCGCGGTAGCCGGCCGGCGGGCGAGGGGCCGGGACGGGTGCGCGGCCCCTCCGTGCACCCCGGCCGACCCGGTCCGGTGTGCGGTCAGGGATAGTGGACGGGTGAGTGCTACTACATCGCCCGAGCCTGCCGTGTCCGCCGCCGCCGAGCGCAAGGGCGGGCGGCGCAGTCTGGGGACGATGCTGCTGCTGACCGCCGCGGGGGCGGTCCTGGTGCTGACCGCCGTGGGGCGGACCTGGGCCGAGGGGCACCTTCCGGCGAAGATGGAGGTCTCGGTCACCGGAAGCGCGATCTCCGGCCTGCCGGGCGGGCTGACCCTGGCGGTGATGGCCGCGGCCGTGGCGGTGTTCGCCGTCCGGGGCGTCGGACGGATCGTCGTCGGCGTGCTGGCGGCGCTCGCCGGGGCCGGGGTGGCCCTCGCCGCCGCCCTCGGTGCCTCGGACACCTCGGCCCTGGACGCGGAGGCTGCCCGCAAGCTGGCGCTGGTGAGCGCGCAGGCCGAGCTGCCCAGCCACACCGCCTGGCCCTGGGTGGCCGTGGCCGGTGGCGTGCTGCTGGCGCTGGCCGGACTGCTGACCGTACGGTCCGGCCGGGACTGGCCCGCGATGGGTGCCCGCTACGAGGCACCGGCCGGCCGGGCGCAGGCCGGGCGTAAGCAGGCGAAGCCCGCCGGGACCCCGGCCGAGCTGTGGCAGGCGCTGGACCGTGGCGAGGATCCCACTGATTGATTGCCGCCCCCGCTTGGGTTCGTCTGTGAGGGCCCGGCACAATGGATGACGTCAACCCACCGGGCGCCCCTCGGACACCCGGCCGGGCCCCGGAGACTCAAGGAGCACCATCAATGTCGGCATCAGCGCGCGCTGCGCACGGCCACACTCCCGCCGCCTGGACCGGCGTGATCATCGCCTTCATCGGTTTCATGATCAGCGGCGTGGCCATGATCCTCCCGAACGTCCTGCTCGTCTGGGCCGGGTTCGTGGTCGTCGTGGTCGGCGGCGTGGTCGGCAAGGCCATGCAGATGGCGGGCATGGGCAAGCAGCCGAGCCGGCACCAGGCTCAGGTCGCCACCGAGAAGCCGGCCGCGGTCTCCGTCTCCTGACGGCACCCGATCATCGAACGGCGGGCGCAACACGCCCGCCGTTTCCGTGTCCCGCCACGCCCGTGGCCCCCTCGGTACGGGTTGGCGACGGCGTTCGCACGGCAGAATCGTGCGGGTGAGAGCGATTCCCGCGCAGCCCGAGCCGTCCGCGCCCCAGCCCGTGCCGCAGCCGTCCGTACTGCGGCGGCTGAGCCGGCCGCTGGCCGCGCTGGCGGCCGTCGCCATCCCGACCGCGTACGTGGCGGCGGTGGACCCGAACGCGGCCGGCCACTACCCGACCTGCCCGGTGCTCCGGGCGACCGGCTGGTGGTGTCCGGGGTGCGGGGGGCTGCGCTGTGTGCACGCGCTGACCCGGGGGGACCTGACCACGGCGGGCCACGACAACCTGCTGGTGCTGCTGCTGGCGGGGGTGCTGGGTCTGCTCTGGCTGCGCTGGCTCTGGGCCGCGCTGACGGGCGGGCGGGCGCCGGGGATCAGCATCGGCTCCGGCGGAGCGGTGGGGCTGACCGTGCTCCTGGTGGTCTTCACGGTGGTCCGCAATCTGCCGATCGGTGCCGGGCTGGCCCCACCGCTTCTCTGACCGCATCGAGCCGGCCGCAGCCGGTGCAGCGCGCCGGGATCAGGCCGCTGAACAGGGCGAACGGCGCGTGCGCCGGTCCGCTCCGCGAGACGCACGCCGGACTGATGCAGTTCGCGCCCCCTGCGCCCGATACCATCGAAGAGCCGACGGAGTCGGATGCGCACAGGATCCTCACCGTTTTGTGCCAGTCCCATCCACGGCCTTGACTGGATCGGCCAGGCCGGAGGGCCGTTCGTCCTCCGGCGCTAGCCGGCCGAATTCCTAGCAGAGAATGATGGGGGCGCTCTCGTGAGTGTGCTCGACGAGATCATCGACGGGGTCCGGCAGGACCTCGCCGAGCGACAGGCCAGGGTCTCCCTGGACGAGCTCAAGGAGCTGGCCGCCAAGGCGCCCGACGCCAAGAACGGTGTGGCCGCACTGCGCGGCGACGGCGTGCGGGTGATCTGCGAGGTCAAGCGCTCCAGCCCGTCCAAGGGCGCACTGGCGGCGATCGCCGACCCGGCCGCCCTGGCGCTCGACTACGCGGCGGGCGGTGCGGCGGCGATCAGCGTGCTGACCGAGCAGCGCCGCTTCGGCGGCTCCCTCGCCGACCTGGACGCCGTCCGGGCCGCGGTGGACACCCCGGTGCTCCGGAAGGACTTCATCGTCACCGCCTACCAGCTCTGGGAGGCCCGCGCCCACGGCGCCGACCTCGCGCTGCTGATCGTGGCGGCCCTGGACCAGCCGGCCCTGGTCTCGCTCATCGAGCGGGCCGAGTCGATCGGGCTGACCCCGCTGGTCGAGGTGCACGACGAGGAGGAGATCGCCCGCGCGGTGGACGCCGGAGCGAAGATCATCGGCGTCAACGCCCGCAACCTCAAGACCCTCGAGGTCGACCGCAACACCTTCGGCAACGTGGTGGACGCCATCCCGGACCACGTCGTCAAGGTGGCCGAGTCCGGTGTCCGGGGTCCGCACGACCTGATCGCCTACGCCAACCTCGGCGCGGACGCGGTCCTGGTGGGCGAGTCGCTGGTGACCGGCAGGGACCCGAAGGCGGCCGTCGCCGACCTGGTCGCGGCCGGTGCCCACCCGGCGCTGCGCAACAACGGACGGGGCTGACCCGCAGTCATGTCACTCGCCACCCGACTCGCCCCAGGCTGCCGCCCCCGCGGCTGCCGGGCGCCCGCACGCCGGGTGCTGGGGCGGCGGGTGCGGTACGTGATCGGCTGCGAGCCCGGGCAGGTGCAGGGCCGTCGATGGCGCAGGACGTCCGGCTGAACAGGCCGTCCACGACGTCATCGCAAGCCATCTCTTCACAAGGACGCAACCCATGTCCGAGAACGACTACCTGCCAGGCGCCCAAGTCCCCGACGCGCGAGGCTACTTCGGCGCCTACGGCGGCCGCTTCATCCCGGAGGCGCTGGTCGCCGCAGTCGAGCAGGTCGCCGAGGAGTACGAGAAGGCGAAGGCCGACCCCGCCTTCGCCGCCGAGCTGGACGCCCTGCTCAAGGACTACACCGGCCGCCCCAGCCCGCTCACCGACGTCCACCGGTTCTCCGCCGAGGCGGGCGGCGCGCGGATCCTGCTCAAGCGCGAGGACCTGAACCACACCGGCTCGCACAAGATCAACAACGTGCTGGGCCAGGCGCTGCTCACCCGGCGGATGGGCAAGACCCGGATCATCGCCGAGACCGGCGCCGGCCAGCACGGCGTGGCCACCGCCACCGCCTGTGCGCTCTTCGGCTTCGACTGCACCATCTACATGGGTGAGGTCGACACCGAGCGCCAGGCGCTGAACGTGGCCCGGATGCGGATGCTGGGCGCCGAGGTCGTCGCGGTGAAGTCCGGCAGCCGCACCCTGAAGGACGCCATCAACGAGGCGTTCCGCGACTGGGTCGCCAACGTGGACTCCACCCACTACCTGTTCGGCACGGTCGCCGGCCCGCACCCGTTCCCGATGATGGTCCGCGACTTCCACCGGGTGATCGGCGTCGAGGCCAGGCAGCAGGTCCTGGACCGCACCGGCAGGCTGCCGGACGCGGTCGTCGCCTGCGTCGGCGGCGGCTCCAACGCGATGGGCATCTTCCACGAGTTCATCCCGGACGCCGGGGTGCGCCTGGTCGGCTGCGAGGCGGCCGGCGAGGGGGCCGAGACCCCCAGGCACGCCGCCACCCTCACCAAGGGCGACCCGGGCGTGCTGCACGGCTCGCGCACCTACGTCCTGCAGGACGAGGACGGCCAGACCATCGAGAGCCACTCCATCTCGGCCGGTCTGGACTACCCCGGCGTCGGACCCGAGCACGCCTGGCTGAAGGACACCGGCCGCGCCGAGTACCGTCCGGTCACCGACGACCAGGCCATGCAGGCGCTGCGCCTGTTGTCCCGGACCGAGGGCATCATCCCGGCCATCGAGAGCGCCCACGCGCTGGCCGGCGCGCTGGAGCTGGGCCGCGAGCTCGGCCCGCAGGCCACCATCCTGGTCTCGCTCTCCGGGCGCGGTGACAAGGACATGCACACCGCCGCCGAGTACTTCGGTCTCTACGACAGCGAGGGCAAGTGACCATGGCTTCGAAGCTCAGTGCGGCCCTGGCCGCGGCCAAGGCCGAGAACCGCGCCGCGCTGATCGGCTACCTCCCGGCCGGGTTCCCGACCGTCCAGGGCGGGATCGAGGCGGTCAACGCCCTGGTCGAGGGCGGCTGCGACATCGTCGAGATCGGCCTGCCGCACTCCGACCCGGTGCTGGACGGTCCGACCATCCAGACCGCCGACGACATCGCGCTGCGCGGTGGCGTCCGGATCAAGGACGTGCTGCACACGGTCGCCGAGGTGGCCGCCGCCCACCCCGGGGCCGCGGTGCTGGTGATGACGTACTGGAACCCGGTCGACCGCTACGGTGCGGCGCGCTTCGCCGCCGACCTGGCCGCCGCCGGCGGTGCGGGCTGCATCCTGCCGGACCTGCCGGTCGAGGAGTCCGAGGAGTGGCGCAAGGCGGCGGGCGAGCACGGTCTGGACACCGTCTTCGTGGTCGCCCCCAGCAGCAAGGACGCGCGGCTGGCCGAGGTCACGGCGGCGGGCTCCGGCTTCGTCTACGCGGCCGCGGTGATGGGCGTGACCGGCACCCGGACCCAGGTCGGCAACCTGGCCGAGGACCTGGTCGCCCGCACCCGGGCCACCACCGACCTGCCGGTCTGCGTCGGCCTCGGGGTCTCCACCCCGACCCAGGCCGCGGAGGTGGCCGCCTTCGCGGACGGGGTGATCGTCGGCTCCGCCTTCGTGCAGCGGATCCTGGACGCCGACGGCGACCAGGCCGCGGCGCTGGCAGCGGTCCGCACTCTCGCGGGTGAGCTGGCCCAGGGCGTCCGCCGCCGCTGACGGCCCGGCTCCCGACGGCCCGTCACCTCTTCGGAGGTGGCGGGCCGTCGTGCGTACGGATGCCGGTGAACCCGTACGGGTGAAGAGTCGGCCGCTCACGCATCAGTGGCGGTTGACCGGCGTTGAGTGGAGGGACCACTGTGCGGTGCCGTCCGCCCCGCGCGGTTCGTGCACCGTTCACGTGTGACTGCTGTGAGGGAGCAAGCCTGTGCCGTGCCTCCAACGCGCCGTACTCCTGCGGGCCGCTGCCGCCGCACTGACGCTCTGCGCGGCCCTCGGCGTGGAGGCCGCCGTCGGGCACGCACTGGCCGCGCGGGGCGCGGAGCGGGCCGAGCGGGACGCGTACGTCTGCGGTGCGGCGGCCCGGTCGGCGACCGCGCTGCACACCGGTCCCGTGCAGGCCGCCGGGCGCCCGGCGGCGACCAGGGCCGGGCACTGCGAGCGGTAGTCCCCGGCGGCCCCGGCGCGACCGAGCTCCCGCACCCGCCCCGGGGCCTCGAACAGATCGGACATCAGCTCCCCAGACGTCACTCAATCGGCGTAACGTGCGAATGTGGAGGAACCCCCATTCATCCCCTACGGTTCATCAGGAAGCGTGAGCGGGAGCGAGAACGAGGGGGAGCCCTGATGGCCAGTCAGACTGCCGAGTCGCCGGCCGGCATCGGCCCGGCGCTGCGCCGGGCGGCGGACGGCCCGCTGGCTGAGTGGGCCGGCCTCGCCGTCCGGCTCGCCCTGGCGGCGGTCTGGGGGTGGGCCGGGCTGGCGAAGATCTCCGATCCGGCCGAGGCGGCCCAGGCCGTCCGGGCGTACGAGATCCTGCCGGAGTCCCTGGTCAAGCCGGTCGGTTACGGGCTGCCGTTCCTCGAGGTGGCCCTCGCGCTGCTGCTGGTGATCGGCCTCGGCGTGCGTGCGGTCGCCGTCGTCTCCGCCGTGCTGCTGCTCACCTTCATCGCCGGGATCAGTTCCACGTGGGCGCGCGGCATCTCGATCGACTGCGGCTGCTTCGGCGGCGGCGGCGCGGTCGACGCCTCGAAGACCGAGTACCTGCAGGAGATCCTGCGGGACTGCGGCTTCCTGCTGCTCGCCGCCTGGCTGGTGTTCCGGCCGCGCACCAAGCTCTCGGCCGACGTCTGGCTGGCCGCCGCGTAGCACCGGCCCGGTGCCAGTCGGCCCAGTTCCCCTCGACCGACACCCGACCCCCACTTTGGACACAGCAGGTATGAGCGAGAAGAACCGCGAAGGCAAGCGCAACGCCCGCGAGAAGATGCAGGAGACGCGTGCGGCCGAGGAGGCGCGCACCAGGCGCAACAAGAAGCTGGGCGTCGTCGGAGTGGTGGCCGCGGTCATCGCCGTCGCCGCGGTGGTCGGTGTGGTGGTGCAGAACCAGCGCTCCAAGCCGGAGACGCCGACCGCGGCCCCGGTCGGCACGATCGGCGACAAGAACCTGATGATCCCCTCGGGGCCGGCCAACGCACCCTCCGTGCTGACCGTCTACGAGGACCCGCGCTGCCCCGCCTGCGGCGCCTTCGAGCGGACGTTCGCGCCCACCATCGACCAGCTGGAGGACCAGGGCAAGCTGTACGTCAACTACCACATCGTCTCGTTCATCGACCGCGCGCTCAGCGGCAAGGGCTCCAAGACCGGTGCCAACGCGCTGGGCTGCGCCCAGGACGCGGGCCACTTCCGCGACTTCCACGACGTGCTCTACCGCAACCAGCCGGAGGAGACCTCCGACGCCTTCAGCAACAACGCCACCCTGATCGGCCTGGCCAAGCGGGTCAACGGTCTGGACACGCCGGCCTTCGAGGCCTGCGTCAACGACAACAAGTACGGCGGCTGGGTCTCCGCGGTGCAGCAGGACTTCGACAAGTCCAGCTACAAGTCCACGCCCACCGTGCTGCTGAACGGCAAGCCGGTCTACCCGAAGAACGGCGAGGAGCAGATCTCGCCAGAGGCCCTGGTCAAGTGGGTCGACGCGGCCAACCAGGGCAAGCCGCTGGGCACCACGGGGCCCGGCAACGAGAGCCCCGCGCCGACCAGCACCGCGTCCGAGACCAACACGCCGCCCTCGCCGTAGCGGCGTTTGGAGGGAGCTCCCCGGCGGGAGCGTCCCGGGAGAACGCCCGGCGAAAACGTCCGGAGAGAAAAAGAGGGGACTGTTCGAAAGCTGTGACCCCGTCCGGTGCCGATGTGCCGGGCGGGACACGGTAGCGTCGACCTTGTCATGGATATCGCTTACATCCCGAGCCCGTCGCGGGGGGTCCTCTACCTCGGCCCCGTCCCGCTGCGCGCCTACGCCTTCTGCATCATCATCGGTGTCGTCGTGGCCGTGTGGCTCGGCAGCAAGCGCTGGGTCGCCCGTGGCGGCGCCAAGCACACCGTCGGTGACATCGCCGTCTGGGCCGTCCCGTTCGGGCTGGTCGGCGGCCGCCTCTACCACGTGATCACCGACCACCAGCTGTACTTCGGTGATGGCAAGGACCCCTGGAACGCCTTCAAGATCTGGGAGGGCGGCCTCGGCATCTGGGGTGCCATCGCGCTGGGCGCGGTCGGTGCCTGGATCGGGGCCCGCCGCCGGGGCGTCCCGCTGCCCGCGTACGCCGACGCCATCGCTCCCGGTATCGCGCTGGCCCAGGCCTGCGGCCGCTGGGGAAACTGGTTCAACCAGGAGCTCTACGGCAAGGCGACCACCCTGCCCTGGGGTCTGAAGATCCACAAGGTGCTGCCGGACGGCACGGTGGCGGACGGCGTCTACCACCCGACCTTCCTGTACGAGTCGCTCTGGTGTGTCGGCGTCGCGCTGCTGGTGATCTGGGCCGACCGGCGCTTCACCCTCGGCCACGGCCGGGCCTTCGCGCTGTACGTCGCCGCCTACACGGTGGGCCGCGCCTGGATCGAGTACCTGCGGATCGACGAGGCGCACCACATCCTGGGCCTGCGGCTCAACGACTGGACCGCGATCGTGGTCTTCGTCGGCGCCGTCGCCTACCTGGTGATCGTCGGCAGGAAGCGCCCGGGCCGGGAGGCGCCCGACTCGATCGACCCGGCAGCCCGTGACGAGGAGCTGACGCAGTCCACCGGGGACAGTGTCCCGTCGCCGAGCCCGGCGCCGGCCGAGCCGCAGCCGGCCGGCGACAAGAAGCCGACCGACCCTTCCTGACCTGCGTTTTCACCGGAATCCGGCCGCTCCCACCGATAGCGTGGCGAGCGGCCGGAGCGCTGTTCGGACAGCCTTACTTTCCTGGAATCCGTCTAAATTTCGGACTAGTTTAGGGGAGGTGAGACCCCGGGCCGAGCCCGGGGAGAAGTGCTCGAACGGAGGCCGACAGACCATGACCGCGACCATCGCCCAGCCCGCCCTGGACGACCAGCCCAAGCCGCGCATCCCGGCGGAGGGTCACCACCGCGATGTCAACGGCGGCTGGCTCCGTCCGGCCGTGTTCGGCGCGATGGACGGACTGGTCTCCAACTTCGCCCTGATGACCGGTGTGGTCGGTGGCGCCGTCTCCAGCGGCACCGTCGTCCTCACCGGCCTCGCGGGTCTCGCCGCCGGCGCCTGCTCGATGGCGGCGGGCGAGTACACCTCGGTGGCCTCCCAGCGCGAGCTGGTCGAGGCCGAGATCGAGGCCGAGCGGCTGGAGCTCAGCCGCAACCCGCACGGTGAGCTGGCCGAGCTGGCCCAGCTGTACATCTCGCGCGGTGTCGAGCCGGAGCTCGCCCACGAGGTCGCCCGGCAGCTGTCCGCCGACCCGGACCAGACGCTGGAGATCCACGCCCGCGAGGAGCTGGGCATAGACCCCAACGACCTGCCCTCGCCGCTGGTGGCGGCGGCCTCCTCCTTCCTCTGCTTCGCGGTCGGTGCGCTGCTGCCGCTGCTGCCGTACCTGCTGGGTGCCACCTCGCTGCTGCCGGCGCTGGCGCTGTCGCTGGTGGGGCTGTTCCTGTGCGGCGCGGTGGTGGCCCGGGTGACCGCGCGCAGCTGGTGGTTCAGCGGGCTGCGCCAGCTGGTGCTGGGCAGTGCGGCCGCCGGGGTGACGTACCTGCTCGGCATGCTGATCGGTGGGCACGTCGGCTGACGCCCGGGTCCCGCACGCGGTCCGCGCGAGGTCTTCCAGGGGCGCGGGGAGCCGCGCGGGTGTTCCGCACACGGTGCGGAATCGCTCGCGCGGCCCCCGCGCCCCGGCCGTTGGCTGCGCCGTCCGGGTGGGCGGCCGGTTGTGTCTTTGTACCGGAAGTCGTATGGATATGCCGTCGGTTGCGTGACGTTCCACACATGGGCCCGCGGTCCTGGCCTGGCCTAACCTCGTCGGCGAGCGCACTTGACCGCAGATTCGTGCCTGCCGGTCGGCCGCTGGAGATGGATTCGCAGGCGGTGCCGTTCTCGCTATGTGGACGGCGGATTTCACCCCTGTTTCGGGGCGGGTGTCCGGGGGCACACTGGTGGCAGCGTGCGGACGGGCGTTCGTCTCTCCCCGCTCCGGTCCCCCGGCGGAAAACCCCGCTGAACTGGGCCCTCTGTCCGCGATGTGGACGCGATATTCCACTTCTCGGGATCCTCGGCATTATGTAACCTGCACGAAATCGCATCAGGGCCAACGTCGTCCCTATTGCACTGAGCACCTTGCCAATGACGACGACGGGAGAGCCGATGCTGTCTGCATCCATGCACTCCGCCAACGAGCCTGCGCAGGCCAGCCGCCCGTATGCGCTCGTTCCGGATGCGCGCCCCACAGCCCAGGGTCTGTACGACCCGCGCAACGAGCACGACGCCTGCGGCGTCGGTTTCGTGGCCACGCTGACCGGCATCGCCGACCACACGATCGTCGAGCAGGCGCTGACCGTCCTGCGCAACCTGGAGCACCGGGGTGCCACCGGCGCCGAGCCGGACTCCGGTGACGGCGCGGGCATCCTGACCCAGGTCCCGGACGCCTTCCTGCGCTCCAAGGTCTCCTTCGAGCTTCCCGCCGCCGGTTCGTACGCCGTGGGCATCGCCTTCCTGCCGGACGAGGACACGGCGGACGCCGCCGCCGTCGCCCGCATCGAGGCGATCGCCGCCGAGGAGGGCCTGGCCGTCCTGGGCTGGCGCGAGGTCCCGACCGCCCCCGGGCTGCTCGGCGCCACCGCCCGCTCGGTGATGCCCCGCTTCCGCCAGCTCTTCCTCGCTCCGGCGCCGGGTGAGCAGGCCGGGAAGGCCGGCATCGAGCTGGACCGGGTCGCCTTCGTGGTCCGCAAGCGCGCCGAGCGCGAGGCCGGGGTCTACCTCCCGTCGCTGTCGGCGCGGACGATCGTCTACAAGGGCATGCTGACCACCGGCCAGCTGGAGCCCTTCTTCCCCGACCTCTCGGACCGGCTGTACGCCTCCGCGGTCGGCCTGGTGCACTCGCGCTTCTCCACCAACACCTTCCCGAGCTGGCCGCTCGCCCACCCGTACCGCTTCGTCGCGCACAACGGCGAGATCAACACGGTCAAGGGCAACCGGAACTGGATGACCGCCCGCGAGTCCCAGCTCGCCACCGGGCTCATCCCCGGAGACCTGCGGCGGATCTTCCCGATCTGCACCCCGGACCACTCCGACTCGGCCTCCTTCGACGAGGTCCTGGAGCTGCTGCACCTCGGCGGCCGTTCGCTGCCGCACTCGGTGCTGATGATGATCCCGGAGGCGTGGGAGAACCACGCCACCATGGACCCGGCCCGGCGCGCCTTCTACCAGTACCACTCCAACCTGATGGAGCCCTGGGACGGCCCGGCCTGCGTCACCTTCACCGACGGCACCCAGATCGGCGCCGTGCTGGACCGCAACGGCCTGCGTCCCGCCCGCTACTGGGTCACCGAGGACGGCCTGGTCGTGCTCTCCTCCGAGGTCGGCGTGCTGGAGATCGCCCCGGAGAAGGTGGTCAGGAAGGGCCGCCTGCAGCCCGGCCGGATGTTCCTCATCGACACGGCCCAGGGCCGCATCGTCGAGGACGAGGAGATCAAGTCCGCGCTGGCCGCCGAGCACCCCTACGAGGACTGGGTCGCCGCCGGGCAGATCCAGCTCGCCAAGCTGCCCGAGCGCGAGCACATCCACCACACCCACGCCTCGGTCACGCGCCGCCAGCAGACCTTCGGGTACACCGAGGAGGAGCTGCGGGTCATCCTCGCGCCGATGGCCAGGACCGGCGCCGAGGCACTCGGCTCGATGGGCACCGACTCGCCGATCGCCGCGCTCTCCGAGAAGCCGCGCCTGCTGTTCGACTACTTCGTGCAGCTCTTCGCGCAGGTCACCAACCCGCCGCTGGACGCCATCCGCGAGGAGTTGGTCACCTCACTGCTGAGCAACCTCGGCCCCGAGGGCAACCTGCTCACGGCCGAGGCCGCCTCCTGCCGCTCGGTGGGCATCACCTTCCCGGTGATCGACAACGACGAGCTGGCCAAGCTCATCCACATCAACGCGGACGGCGACCAGCCGGGCCTGAAGGCCGTCACGCTGTCGGGCCTGTACAAGGTCGGCGGCGGCGGCGCGAGCCTGGCCGCCCGGCTCACCGAGATCGCCGCCGAGGCGGACGCCGCGATCGCCGACGGGGCCCGGATCGTCGTCCTCTCCGACCGGCACTCCGACGCCGAGCACGCGCCGATCCCCTCGCTGCTGCTCACCTCGGCCATCCACCACCACCTGATCCGCACCAAGCAGCGCACCCAGGTCTCGCTGATCGTCGAGGCCGGTGACGTCCGCGAGGTGCACCACGTCGCGCTGCTGGTCGGCTACGGCGCCGGCGCGGTCAACCCGTACCTGGCCATGGAGTCCGTCGAGGACCTGGTCACGCAGGGCGTCTTCATCGAGGGCCTGGAGCCCGAGAAGGCCATCAAGAACCTGATCAAGGCGCTCGGCAAGGGCGTGCTCAAGGTGATGTCCAAGATGGGCATCTCCACCGTGGCCTCGTACCGCGGCGCCCAGGTCTTCGAGGCGATCGGCCTCTCGCACGAGCTGGTGGACGGCTACTTCGCGGGCACCACCAGCAAGCTCGGCGGCATCGGCCTGGACGAGGTCGCCAGGGAGGTGGCCGCCCGCCACGCCAAGGCGTACCCGGCCTCGGGGATCTCGGCCGCGCACCGCGCGCTGGAGATCGGCGGCGAGTACCAGTGGCGCCGCGAGGGCGAGCCGCACCTGTTCGACCCGGACACCGTCTTCCGGCTCCAGCACTCCACCCGCTCGCGCCGGTACGACATCTTCAAGCAGTACACCGACCGGGTGAACGAGCAGTCGGCCCGGCTGATGACCCTGCGCGGCCTGTTCGAGCTGGACGCGCGCGGCCGGGAGCCGATCCCGGTCGACGAGGTCGAGCCGGTCTCCGAGATCGTCAAGCGCTTCTCCACCGGCGCCATGTCGTACGGCTCCATCTCGCGCGAGGCGCACGAGACGCTGGCGATCGCGATGAACCGCCTCGGCGGCAAGTCCAACACCGGTGAGGGCGGCGAGGACCCGGACCGCCTGTACGACCCGGAGCGCCGCTCGGCGATCAAGCAGGTCGCCTCCGGCCGGTTCGGCGTCACCAGCGAGTACCTGGTCAACGCGGACGACATCCAGATCAAGATGGCCCAGGGCGCCAAGCCCGGCGAGGGCGGCCAGCTGCCCGGCCACAAGGTCTACCCGTGGATCGCCGGCACCCGGCACTCCACCCCGGGCGTCGGCCTGATCTCCCCGCCGCCGCACCACGACATCTACTCCATCGAGGACCTGGCCCAGCTGATCCACGACCTCAAGAACGCCAACCCGGCGGCCCGCATCCACGTGAAGCTGGTCTCCGAGGTCGGTGTCGGCACGGTCGCGGCGGGTGTCAGCAAGGCGCACGCGGACGTGGTGCTGATCTCCGGCCACGACGGCGGTACCGGCGCCTCGCCGCTGACCTCGCTGAAGCACGCGGGCGGCCCCTGGGAGCTCGGCCTCGCCGAGACCCAGCAGACCCTGCTGCTCAACGGCCTGCGCGACCGGATCGTGGTGCAGACCGACGGCCAGCTGAAGACCGGCCGCGACGTGGTGATCGCCGCGCTGCTCGGTGCCGAGGAGTTCGGCTTCGCGACCGCACCGCTGGTGGTCTCCGGCTGCATCATGATGCGGGTCTGCCACCTGGACACCTGCCCGGTCGGGGTGGCCACCCAGAACCCGGTGCTGCGCGAGCGCTTCTCCGGCAAGCCCGAGTTCGTGGTCAACTTCTTCGAGTTCATCGCCGAGGAGGTCCGCGAGCTCCTCGCCGAGCTGGGCTTCCGCTCGATCGAGGAGGCCATCGGCCACGCCGAGCACATCGACGCGGCCGCCGCGGTCGACCACTGGAAGGCCGCCGGGCTCGACCTGGCCCCGCTCTTCCACGTCCCCGAGCTGCCCGAGGGCTCCGCGCTGCACCGCACCACCGAGCAGGACCACGGGCTCGACAAGGCCCTGGACAACCAGCTGATCGAGCTGGCCGAGGACGCCCTGGAGCGCGGCGACGCGGTCCGGATCCAGCTGCCGATCCGCAACGTCAACCGGACGGTCGGCACCATGCTCGGCCACCAGGTGACCAAGCGGTACCGGGGCGAGGGCCTGCCGGAGGGGACGATCGACGTCACCTTCACCGGCTCGGCCGGCCAGTCCTTCGGCGCGTTCGTCCCGCGCGGTGTCACGCTGCGGCTGGAGGGCGACGCCAACGACTACGTCGGCAAGGGCCTCTCCGGCGGTGTGGTGGTCGTCCGCCCGGCGCGCGAGGCCGCCGCCATCGGCAACGACGCCCAGAACCACGTGATCGCCGGCAACACCATCGGGTACGGCGCCACCGGCGGCCGGATCCACCTGCGCGGCAAGGCCGGCGAGCGTTTCGCGGTCCGCAACTCGGGTGCGACCCTGGTGGTCGAGGGCGTGGGCGACCACGGCCTGGAGTACATGACCGGTGGCCGGGTGCTCATCCTCGGTGAGACCGGCCGCAACCTGGCTGCGGGGATGTCCGGCGGTATCGCCTACGTCCTGGACCTCCGCCCGGCCAACGTCAACGGCGGTATGGTCGGCATCGAGGCCCCGGACGCCAAGGACCGGGACTGGCTGCGCGAGACCGTGCAGCAGCACTACGAGGAGACCGGCTCCACCGTCGCCGCCGAGCTCCTGGCCGACTGGGGCAGCGGGGTCTCCCGCTTCTCCAAGATCATGCCGACCGACTACAAGGCTGTGCTCGCCGCCAAGGACGCCGCTGAGCGCGATGGACTCCCCGAGTCCGAGACCACTCGCAAGATGATGGAGGCGGCGAATGGCTGACCCCAAGGGCTTCCTGACCACCGGCAAGCAGCTGGCCGAACGCCGGCCCGTGGACGTGCGACTGCGGGACTGGAACGAGGTCTACGTCGAGCGCAGCCTGCTACCGATCATCACCAAGCAGGCCGGCCGCTGCATGGACTGCGGCATCCCGTTCTGCCACAACGGGTGCCCGCTCGGGAACCTCGTCCCCGAGTGGAACGACCTCGCCTACCGGGACGACTGGACGGGCGCGATCGAGCGGCTGCACGCCACCAACAACTTCCCGGAGTTCACCGGCAGGCTGTGCCCGGCTCCGTGCGAGTCGGCGTGCGTGCTGGGGATCAACCAGGACGCGGTGACCATCAAGAACGTCGAGGTCACCATCATCGACAAGGCCTGGGACCGGGGCGGCGTCACCGCGCAGATCCCCGAGCGGCTGTCCGGCAAGACGGTCGCGGTGGTGGGCTCCGGCCCCGCCGGGCTGGCCGCCGCCCAGCAGCTGACCCGGGCCGGGCACACCGTGGTGGTCTACGAGCGCGCCGACCGGATCGGCGGCCTGCTGCGCTACGGCATCCCCGAGTTCAAGATGGAGAAGCGCCACATCAACCGCCGGATCGAGCAGATGCGCGCGGAGGGCACCCGGTTCCGGACCGGCGTGCACGTCGGCGAGGACATCACCGGCCAGCAACTGCGTGAGCGCTTCGACGCGGTGGTGGTCGCCGCCGGTGCCACCACTGCCCGTGATCTGCCCGTCCCCGGACGGGAGTTGAAGGGCATCCACCAGGCGATGGAGTACCTGCCGCTGGCCAACAAGGTCCAGGAGGGCGACTTCGTCGACTCCCCGGTCAGCGCCAAGGGCAAGCACGTCATCGTCATCGGCGGCGGCGACACCGGGGCCGACTGCCTCGGCACCGCGCTGCGCCAGGGCGCGGCCTCGGTCACCCAGCTGGAGATCATGCCGCGGCCGGGCGACGAGCGCCCCGGCCACCAGCCGTGGCCGACCATGCCGATGACCTACAAGGTCACCTCCGCCCACGAGGAGGGCGGCGAGCGCGTGTACGCGGTCAACACCACCCACTTCACCGGCGACGAGGACGGCAACGTCGCCGAACTCCACCTGGTCGAGGTCGAGTTCAAGGACGGCCGGTTCGAGCCCGTCCCCGGCACCGAGCGCTCCCTGCCGGCGCAGCTGGTCACCCTGGCCATGGGCTTCACCGGGACGGACGTGCAGAACGGTCTGGTCGGGCAGCTGGGCGTCGAGCTGGACGCACGAGGTAATATCGCCCGTGATGGGAAGTTCGGCACCAATGTGGACGGTGTGTACGTCTGCGGTGACGCCGGTCGCGGCCAGTCACTGATCGTCTGGGCCATCGCCGAGGGTCGCTCTGCGGCCGCCGCGGTGGACAAGTACCTGGGTGGCAAGACTCCGCTGCCCGCTCCGATCCGTCCGACCGACCGCCCCCTGGTGGTCTGACAACCCTCGCAAGAACCGCCGGGCAACTGCCCGCCCGGCTGCACCACCCGCCCGCCCGCCAGAGCCGCCGGGCATTGCGGTCAAGACGGCGCCTGCCCTCTCCCCGACCAGTTGGGGGCAGGCGCCGTTGCCGTGCCCGGCTCCGTCGCGCTTTCCCCGCCAAGGAAGTTGACCCGACAGTAGTATGACGATCGGTCAGATTTGGTGTTGAAAGGGGATCGGATGTCCTACTTCTCTGAACTGTCGCGGCAGTACATCGACGGTCGGTGGCAGGCCGGTAGCGGTGCGTGGGACATCGTCGATCTGAACCCCTACAACGGCGAGAAGCTGGCCACCTTCACCGTGGCGACGGTGGCGGAGGTCGACCAGGCGTACCGGGCCGCGGAGCGGGCGCAGAAGGAGTGGGGCCGGCGCAACCCGTACAGCAGGCGGCTGGTCTTCGAGCGGGTGCTGCGGATCATCGAGGAGCGCGAGCAGGAGATCACCGACGCGATCATCGCCGAGCTCGGCGGCACCCGGCTCAAGGCGGCCTTCGAGCTGTCGCTCTCCAAGGACATGCTCCGCGAGTGCATGCAGCTGTCGCTGCGGGCGGAGGGCCGGATCCTGCCGTCGCCGGTGGACGGCAAGGAGAACCGGCTCTACCGGCTGCCGGTCGGCGTGGTCGGGGTGATCAGCCCGTTCAACTTCCCGCTGTTCCTCTCGCTCAAGGCGGTCGCGCCCGCGCTGGCGCTCGGCAACGCCGTGGTCCTCAAGCCGCACCAGGAGGCCCCGGTCACCGGCGGCACCCTGCTGGCGAGGATCTTCGAGGAGGCCGGTCTGCCGGCCGGTCTGCTGAACGTGCTGCTGACCGACATCGCGGAGATCGGCGACGCCTTCCTGGAGCACCCCGTGCCCAAGGTCATCGCCTTCACCGGCTCGGACCAGGTCGGCCGGCACGTCGCCCGGGTGGCCGCGGGCCACTTCAAGCGGACGGTCCTGGAACTCGGCGGCAACAGCGCCCTGATCGTGCTGGACGACGCCGACCTCGACTACGCCGTGGACGCCGCGGTGTTCAGCCGGTTCGCCCACCAGGGGCAGGTCTGCATGGCGGCCAACCGGGTGCTGGTCGACCGCAGCGTGGCGGCCGAGTTCACCGAGCGGTTCGTCGCCAAGGTCCGCACCCTGAAGGTCGGCGACCCCCAGGACCCGGCCACCCAGCTCGGCCCGCTGATCAACAGCGCCCAGGCGGAGGCCGTCTGCGCACAGGTGGACCAGGCCGTGGCGGAGGGCGCGACCGTGCTGTTGCGGGGTGCCACCGTGGGCACGCTGATGGAGCCGGTGGTGCTCACCGACGTCCCGGCCGAGTCGGAGATCCTGCGCCGGGAGCTGTTCGGCCCGGTCGTCGTGCTGGTGCCCTTCGACGGCGAGGACGAGGCGGTACGGATCGCCAACGACACGCCCTTCGGTCTGAGCGGGGCGGTGCACACCGGAGACGTCGAGCGCGGGGTCCGGCTGGCCAAGCGGATCGAGACCGGCATGATCCACATCAATGACGGGACCATCCACGACGAGGCCATCGTCCCGTTCGGAGGCGAGAAGAGCTCGGGTGTGGGACGGCTGAACGGCGAGGCCACGGTCGAGGCCTTCACCACGCTGAAGTGGATCTCCATCCAGCACGAGCGGAGCCGCTTCCCGTTCTGACCGGATCCGCCGGCCGGCCGGGCGAGTGTGCCGGAGCTGTTCACGTTGCCGCTCCGGCACCGTTCACCTCCGGGCGGCAGGCTGACGGTCCATGAGCCCTGTGAACAGTGTCAGCCGGCGTGGTCTTCTGGCAGGAGCGACCGGGATCGGCCTCGGCGGCGCGGTCGCGCCGGGCGGCGGGACGGCCGTGGCGGCACCCGCCGCACCGGGCCCGCTGCTGTGGTCGCGCCCGGGACGGCTGGGTGCCCCCCGGGTCGGCGGACTGCATCTGCAGTTCGGTGCGGACGCCTCCCGCGAGGTGGTCGTCTCCTGGCACACCACCACCGCGGTCGCACGCCCCCGGGTGACGTACGGGACGGCCCACGGCGGCTTCGGCCGCACCCAGCAGGCGCAGACCACCACCTACCGGGACGCCAAGTCGGGCACCGAGGTGCAGGTCCACCACGTCAGGATCGGCGGCCTGCAGCCGGACACCGACTACGTCTACGCCGCCCTGCACGACGGCGCGGCACCGGAGTTGGGCACCGTACGGACCGCGCCGCGCGGCCGGGGCGCCTTCACCTTCACCAGCTTCGGCGACCAGGGCACACCCACGCTGGGCCGGCAGACCGCGAACGGATGGGTGAACGACAACCTCGGCAGCCCGGCGGCCGGCGACACCACGGCCGGGGTCGAACGCATCGCACCGCTGTTCCACCTGGTCAACGGCGACCTCTGCTACGCCAACCTCGCCACCGACCGGGTCCGCACCTGGTCGGACTGGTTCGAGAACAACTCCCGTTCCGCCCGGCACCGTCCGTGGATGCCCGCCGCCGGCAACCACGAGAACGAGCTCGGCAACGGGCCCGTGGGCTACGGCGCGTACCAGGCCTACTTCAGCCTCCCCGAGACCGGGGCGGACGAGCAACTGCGCGGCCTGTGGTACGCGTTCACAGCCGGCTCGGTGCGGGTGATCAGCCTCAACAACGACGACGTGGCCTACCAGGACGCCGGGAACTCCTACGTGCACGGCTACTCCGGCGGAGCCCAGCAGCGCTGGCTGGAAGCCCAGCTGGCGGCGGCCGACGCCGACCCGGAGATCGACTGGATCGTGGTCTGCATGCACCAGGTGGTGATCTCCACGGCCGACAAGTTCAACGGCGCGGACCTCGGGATCCGCGAGACCTGGGTGCCGCTGTTCGACAGGTACGGGGTGGACCTGGTGGTCTGCGGCCACGAGCACCACTACGAGCGCTCCCACCCGATCCGGGGCCAGCAGCCCACCGACACCCGCACTCCCGTCCCGGTCGCCACCGACACCGAGGTGATCGACACCACCAAGGGCACCGTCCACATGGTGATCGGCGGCGGCGGCACCTCGGCGCCCTCCAACCAGCTGCTCTACAGCCCCGCCCGCTGCCGGGTGATCACCGGGGTCGGCCCGGTGGACCCCGCCACCGGGAAGCGTCCGCCGAACTACGTGATCGAGGACGCCCCCTGGTCCGCCTTCCGCGATGCCGACCACTCCTACGGCTTCGCCGCCTTCGAGGTCGACCCGGGAACCCGCGGCGGCCACACCTCGATCGCCGTCACCTACTACGCGGTCACCGGCCCCTACGGCGACCTGCTCCCCGTCGACCGCTTCAGGCTCACCCGCCCGCGCGGGTCGCGGACCGGCCGGCGGCCGTAGCCGGACCCTCGGACCGACCGGCACACGGGTCGGGGCCCCGACCGCCGGCCGGTCTCAGTTGCGGTTGAAGGTCCGGGTGACCGCCGCGGCGATCGCGATGCCCAGGGTCCAGCCCAGGACGGTCAGGACGACGGTGATCGCGGCGGGCAGGCCGTGGTACTGCCAGTTGTCGGACTGGCCGAAGCGGACGACCGGGATCAGGTGGTCGGCGGAGTAGAGCACCGGGTTGAAGGTCGAGGTGTTGTCGGGGCTGACCCGCTGCGGGTGCACCCGGCTGAAGTACCCGCTGCTCACCACCAGCAGGGCGATCGCCCAGCCGAACGCGCGCAGCGGTCGGTAGCCGTAGCCGACCAGCAGGTCGAGCAGGTGGCCGGGGACGCGGCGCAGCCGGGGGAGTTCGGCACGCAGGGCGCGCTGCCTGGCCAGCAGGACGGTCCTGGCCTCGCCGTCGTTGCCGAGCGAGCGGTAGTAGGCGGCCAGCTGCTCGTACGGCTGGGCGCGGAAGCCGCCGGTCCGGCTCTGGTCGGACCGGCGGACCTGGCGCCGGATCATGTCCAGACGGACGGTGGCGTCGGCGTACTCGCTGAACGGGCCGTAGCTGAAGCCGTCCAGGTTCAACCGGCCGGGCCAGGCTTCGGGCCGGTCGTTGACGCCACCGGCGGCCGTCGCCGCGTAGAGGGCGAGCAGGGCACCGGGGCTCGCCATCCCGACCAGGTCGAGGTGGCCGCTGATGCGGGCGCCCGTCAACCGGATCTCGCCGTCGGTGTGGAAGCCCTTGCCCAGGTGGAGGCTGCCCGCGACCTGCAACCACTTGGCCTGCAGGGCCGGTTCGCCGGCGGTCGCGGTGAGCCTGGCGCCGTTGAAGGTCAGTCCGCTGCCGAACTTCGCGCCCGGCAGGCGCACCGTGCCGGCGGCCGTGAAGGGCTGGTCACCCTGTTCGGTCCGGTGCGGCCCGAAGAAGGAGTAGCTGGCCACGGTGAGCGAGTCGCCGTGCAGTGCGGAGCGGCCGCAGCCGTCCAGCCGGGCGCCGGTCAGGTACAGCGAACTGCCGATCTGCGCACCGGGCAGCCGCAGCGACCCCTGTGTCCTCAGCCGCTGGGCGAGCAGACTGCGCCCGATCCGCATACCGCCGGCGTTGAGTGACTCGGCTCCGCCCCCCGGGTTGAGCAGTTGCGCGTCGATGAGGTTCACCCGGCCCTCGATCTGGGCGTTGATCAGGCTGAACGAGCCCTTCACCTCGGCCCTCTCGGCGAGCAGGCTGCCTTCGATGCGGATGCCGTCGGCGAGGACGGTGCGCTCGTCCTCCCCGTCCGCCTGCCCGGTGCCGCCCGCCTCCCCGTCCTCGCCCGCGCCGCTGCTGCCGACCGGGCCGGTGATGACGGTGTTGCTGAGATCCAGGGTCCCGCGCACTTGTGCGCCGCGCGCACTGAGCGTGGTGAGCCGGGAGCCGCTCAGGTCGATCGACTCGGTGACCGCACCGTCGAGGACCACCGGCCCGTCGAACCGGCAGCCCCGGAGCAGGAGCAGCGGAGCGACCTGCCCGTGGTCGAAGAACAGCCCGCCGGTGATCCGTGCCCCCACGAGCCGCACCGCCGCCACCGCGCCGGCCGCCGACGGGCAGGCGCCCAGCAGCAGCGCGGCGATCACCGCACCGCGGACCGCCCGGTCGGCCGGCCAGTGCTCCGCGCCCGCCGGGAGGTCGGCGTCGGCGTCGCCGCTGCGCAGATCGACCAGCTCGCCGTGCGGGAAGGCCTGCCAGAGCCGGCGTTCGGTCGCGGTGAGCCTGCCGAGCCGGCCGGGTATCGGGGAACTTTCGAGAACAGGCGTACGGCGCATGGCGGTCATCCTGCCGCACGCCGGGTGCCGGTGGGGCGCCTTCGCCTGATGGCGGGCGGCCGGGTCAGTGCGGGGCGGTGAGCCGGAAGGCCGTCAGCTCGGTGCCGTACCAGCGGTCGGTGCGGCCCAGCGCGGTCATGCCGAGGCGGCGGCAGACCGCCTGGGAGGGACGGTTGTCCGGATGGGTCACCGCGTGGACCTCGGACAGCCCGTCGGCGAAGCCCTTCGCCACCGCCGCGCCGGCCGCCTCGGTGGCGAAGCCGTGGCCCCAGGAGTCCGGGTGGAAGTGCCAGCCGACCTCCACCTCGCCGGCCCCGTCCGGGATCGGTACGAGCAGGACCGAACCCGCCACCACGCCGGTGTCCCGCCGCTCGACCGCCCAGACCCCGTACCGGGGACCGGCCGAGCGGCTCCGGAACCGCTCGATCAGGGCGTCCGCCTCCGCGAGCTGCTCCAGCGTGCGGCTGCGGCCGAGCCAACGGGTCACCTCGGTACGGGAGTACAGGTCGAAGGCGCGTTCCCGGTCCCCGGCCCGCCACCGGCGTACGACCAGGCGGTCGGTGGTGAGCACGGTGGTGAGGTCGGTGGACATCGGCGGAGCCTCCCGGGCTTCCCGGAGCGGAAGTGACGGATCCTCAGCCTAGCCAGCCGCGCCCGCCGGCCGCCCGCCGGCCTGCGGCTCCCCGGTCGACAGGTCGAGCACCACGCGGGTGCCCAGCGGGCGGCCGAGGCGGAACGTCTCGGTGCCGGCCGTCGCCGACGCCGGGCACACGGCGGCGGGTTCCGCACCGCTGTCACGGCGGGCGATCAGTACGACGGCCCGGTCGGTCTCGTACACCTCGCCCGGGAGCGGCCGGTCGCAGCCCCCGAGGGTCACGGTGCCGGTCAGCGTCAGCCCGTCCGGCGAGGTGCCGCTCCAGCTCGCGGACTGCTCCGCGAACGGCCGCGGCCGCGGTTCGCCCCAGGCGGTGAGCGGCGGCCGGGGGAGCACCGCCGGATAGCTGAACGGGTCGGTGTAGCCGGCCACGCCGAACTCCCAGACGGGGATGGTCGCCGGGCCCCGGCTGGTGTCCACCTGCCGGGTACCCGCCCTGACGGCCGTCACCGACAGCGGGGTGCAGTGGTCCTGGCACGGCGGCCTGCCCTCGGTCAGACCGGCCAGGACCCGGCCGGCGGGCAGCAGCGGCAGGGTCAGGCGCGCGCCGTCCCGCCACACCACCTCGGCGTCCGGGCCGGAGGCCGGCAACGGCGTCCGGAGCTCCAGCCGGCCGCTCCAGTAGGCGAACTTGTCGTCGCCGCTGTGGAAGGCGTCCTCCGGCAGCCACTCCGGCGGGACGGCCAGCGGGTAGTACCCGTCGCGCCAGGCCCGTTCGAGGGCCGATCCCGGCCAGGCGCGGGCCACCTCGGCGGCCCGCAGCCGCGCCGGGCCGAGCGCCGCCGGGGCCGGGACCGGCGCGGTGGCGCCGCAGCCGGCCGGCAGGACGAGGGCGGCGAGCAGCAGGACGGTGCGGATGGATCTCCTGGACACGGGTGTGCTCCCGGGCGTGGACGGCAGGTCGGCGGCCCTGGGACGCCCCGGGCGGCCGGCCGGTTCCGCCGACGGCGCCCGGACCCACCGTCACGTGGGTCCGGACGCCGCCGACGGGCCCGGGAAGGTGCGACCTCAGAACAGCGGGACGCCCGCGCGCACCAGACGCCAGTCCACCGCCGCGAACTCCGCCGGGTCGATCACACCCTTCGCCTTCACCCACGAGATCATCGTGTTGCGGATCTCGTCCGAGCTCGTCCAGACCTGCTTGGCCGCGGCGACGTGCGGGAAGTTGCCGCCGCCGTTCGCCCGGTAGTTGTTCACCGCCAGCACGAACTGCGCCGCCGGGTCGACCGGCTTGCCGCCGTACGAGAGGTTCACGATCCGCGAGCCGACCGGCTTGCTGATGTCGATGTCGTACGAGACGCCGTACACCGAGTCGTAGTTGTAGTCCGGCGTGTTCTGCTGGTTGGTGAGGGTGTCCAGGTTGACCGGGTCACCGGGGGCCAGCTGGGCGAAGTACCGCGCCGAGAACTCCAGGTAGTCCTTGATCTGGGCACCCGTCAGGATCCGGGCCTCCAGGGTGTTCTCGTAGATGTACAGACCCGCCGCGTCGCGCAGCTTGACCGTGCCCGCCGGGATGTGCGCGGTCCGGTTGAACGGCGCGGCCTGGGCCAGCACCGGCAGGGCGGCGTACGAGGTCTTGGCCAGCGCCGCCTTCACGGTGTCCGCCTGCACCCGGCCGATCAGGTCGATGATCGGCACGTCCTTGAACCGGGCCTCGGCGATGGACAGGTCGGTCTTGCAGGTGCCGATCGTCTGGTTGACGTACGCCACCACCTTCTTGTGCTGGGTGTTGATCAGCTTGACGATCTTCGGGTCCTCCGGCACCGTGTTCGAGTTCAGCACCCGCGAGCTCACCGAAGTGACGTGCCACTGGCCGTTGCTGAACTCCACCTCGAAGTCGAAGCAGGACAGCCGCTGTGCCCAGCAGAGCGGCTCGGAGAGCACCACCGTCTTCCCGGTCTTCTTGTTGACGATCAGCCGCTGCGCCACCTCCTTGTGGGTGTGGCCCACCAGCACCGCGTCGATCCCCGGCACGGTCTCGGCCATCTCCCCGGAGGCGTCCTCCGGCCAGGGCAGCTGGTCGCCGTAGGTGGTCGGCTCGTCGATGCCGGAGTGCGCGGCGACGACCACCACGTCGGCGCCCGCCGCCTTCATCCGCGGCACGTACTTCTTCGCCATCTCCACGATCCCCGGGAAGACCATCTGCCCCGAGACGTTGGCCTTGTCCCAGATCGCGATGCCGGGGTTGGTCAGGCCCAGGATGCCGACCTTCAGCGGGCGGCCACGGCCCAGGTACAGCTCCCGGATGACGTACGGCGGGAAGGCGGGCTTCTCGTTCTTGGCGTGCAGGGCGTTCGCGCCGAGCAGCGGGAACTCCAGCTGCTCCTCGAAGGCCCGGACGGTGGGGATGCCGTAGTTGAACTCGTGGTTGCCGAGCGCGGCGGCGTCGTAGCCGATCGCGTTCATCGCCTCGGCCATCGGGTGCTTCGGCGGGTTCTTGCCGGTGATCGGCTCGACCCGGGCGTAGTAGTAGGAGAGCTGGGTGCCCTGGATGATGTCGCCCGCGTCGATCAGCAGGGTCCGGTGGTGGCCCTTCTGCTCCCGGATCTTCCGGACCAGGGTGGAGATCTTGGCCAGGCCGACGTCGTTGTGCGCCGCGTCGTCGTACTCGGCGTCGGTGAAGTAGTCCCAGTTGAGCACCCGGCCGTGCATGTCGCTGGTGCCCATCACGGTGAAGCTCTCCTTGACCGGAGACCGCTTGAGATCCGCCGCCTCCGACGTCTCGCTCGCCGCGGCCGGGGTGGCGGCGGCGACCGGGACTCCGCCGACGAGAGCTGCTCCGGCGGCGGTTGCGGCCGAGCGGGTGACGAAGTCACGACGATTCAGGGGCATGGACGACTCCAACGTGGGGCGGACGGACCGTCAACTACGGTGTGACGCGCGTAGTGGAACGCGCGTAGAGAAACGCGCGTAGAAGTCTGCCGGGTGGACACCCCCCTCGAACAGACCTCTGACATGTCCAGCACGTGAGAAATGGCACACTCCCAGGTGAAGCGGGGTGGACGCCACCCGGGCGGCCTGCCCTGCCCCCTGCCCCGGTGGCTGCTGTTCCTGCTCCCGCTCCCGGGCTGGTGCGGGGTCGGCAGCGCCTCCGCCCGTACCGCCCGGACGCCGTCGGCGGCCACCACGGCCCGGACGGATCCGCGAAGTGCAGTCCGAGCCCCACCGCCCCCGCCGCACCCGGGCGGTGGCGGTGTTCCCGGATCCCGTTCGGCCTCCAGTGCGTGCGGCTTCCCGTCGTCCCGCAGCAGCCGGGTGAGCCGGTCCCCGTCCGGGGGGCGGACCGACGGGCCGTCCGGTCACTCGAAACGGTGGTGTCCCGATGGGGCACCACCGGCTCCCCCGTCGTCCGTCGGCCGCCGCTCGGTGGTCGCAGGAGTCCAGCTCCTTCGAGCCGATCGGACCACCGACCGTCACCGTCCGCTCCGCACCGGGCTGTTCACGGAGCAGCGCGGAGGCCATCCCAGCCGGCAGCAGCGCCGTCGGCACGCCCCCGGCACGTCCCGTCGCCAACTCCTCCTCGGGTCCGGGCCGTTCCGGATCCCGGGGCCCCACGAGGGTGCCGCCGCGACCGGAGCACGGCCGGGCCGACCGGTGAACCGGGGGTGGACCGGCGTTCACGGAGCAGCACCGATGGGCGGCCCGAGCGGATTCCGGCGGTTTTCGCCGACTCCAACTTCCGCCTGACGGAGTCGAAGTCACGTTCCGTCAGATGGCTGCAAGAGTTAACCGAATCGTTCGCCAACGGCCATGGCCCAGTCCACCGGAACGTCGTTGTTACGCGCCGGTAATGCCTACGCTCTTAACTCATGCGCCGAGCAAAAATCGTCTGTACCCTCGGGCCCGCCGCCGACTCGTACGACCAGATCAAGGCCTTGGTCGAAGCCGGCATGGACATCGCCCGTCTCAATCTCAGCCACGGCACCCAGCTGGAGCACGAAGAGCGCTACCGCCGGGTCCGCAAAGCCTCCGACGAATCGGGACGCAGCATCGGCGTCCTGGTCGACCTCCAAGGCCCGAAGATTCGACTCGACACCTTCGCCGACGGACCCGTACTCCTCGAACGCGGCGACGAGTTCACCATCTCCGTCGAGGACGGGGTGATCGGTGACCGCGAGATCTGCGGCACCACCTACAAGGGCCTCGCCGCCGACGTCTCCCGCGGCGAACGCATCCTGGTCGACGACGGCCGGGTCTGCCTGGAGGTCACCCACGTGGACGGCCCGCGCGTCCACTGCATCGTCATCGAAGGCGGCCTGGTCTCCGACCACAAGGGCCTCAACCTGCCCGGAGTCGCCGTCTCCGTGCCCGCACTCAGCGACAAGGACGTCGCCGACCTGCGCTGGGCCCTGCGGACCGGCGCCGACCTGATCGCCCTCTCCTTCGTCCGCACCGGCCGCGACATCGAGGACGTGCACCGGGTGATGGCGGAGGAGGGCCGCTACCTCCCCGTCGTCGCCAAGATCGAGAAGCCGCAGGCCGTCGAGGACCTCGACGCCATCGTCGACGCCTTCGACGCCATCATGGTCGCCCGCGGCGACCTCGGCGTCGAAATGCCGCTGGAGCAGGTGCCGATCGTCCAGAAGCGCGCCATCAAGCTCGCCAAGCGCAACGCCAAGCCGGTCATCGTCGCCACCCAGATGCTCGACTCGATGATCCACGCCTCCCGGCCCACCCGCGCCGAAGCCTCCGACGTCGCCAACGCGGTCCTCGACGGCACGGACGCGGTGATGCTCTCCGGCGAGACCTCGGTCGGCAAGTACCCCGTCGAGACCGTCAAGACCATGGGCCGGATCATCGAAGCCGTCGAGGACGAGATCCTCGCCGCCGGGCTCCCGCCCCTCACCGAACGCAGCAAGCCCCGCACCCAGGGCGGCGCCGTCGCCCGCGCCGCCGCCGAGATCGGCGACTTCCTCGGCGCCAAGTACCTCATCGCCTTCACCCAGAGCGGCGACACCGCCCGGCGCCTCACCCGCTACCGCTCGCCCATCCCCGTCCTCGCCTTCACCTACGAACCGGCCGTCCGCAGCCAACTCGCCCTCACCTGGGGCGTGGAGACCTTCCTCGGCCCCTTCGTCCAGACCACCGACGAGATGGTCGCCCAGGTCGACGCCCAACTGCTCAGCCTCGGCCGCTGCCAGCGCGGCGACATCGTCGTCATCACCGCCGGCTCACCCCCCGGCCTCGCCGGCTCCACCAACCTCGTCCGCGTCCACCACGTCGGCGAACTCGACAACTGACACGGGCCGCCGCCACCACGGCGCAGCCGCCCCGGAAGGGGGCGGGCTGCGCCGTCGTCAGTACTTGGCGCCGATGTGGGCGTCCATGAGGGCGACGCAGGCGCGGCGGGCGACCGACACGTCGACGGCTCCGCTCGGGCGCCTGACCGCCTTCCACCGCACGTCGACGGCGTCGAGGGTGTCGGTGAAGATGCGGACGATGTCGCTGGAGGTGTTGGTGAAGAAGTACCTCGGGTACTCGTAGCGTCTGGTCCCGTCCCCGACCACCCTGGTGGTCCAGTTGGTGATCCGGCAGCCGTCGGAGTGGACCAGACCGCGCAGCAGTTCCCACGGATGCGTGTCCACGGTGCGCTGCTGCCACGGTGCCAGCGCGATGCGGCGCAGGTGTTTGGGTCCGGCACCGTGCTGCGGGAACAGGCAGGGCCAGTGCTTGCTGGTGCTGACGACGCTGGTGCAGCCCGGTGACCGGACCCGGTTCACGCTGTTGTGCGGCATGACCGCCGCCATGGCCCGTGCACACTCATCGATCAGGCCGGGCCAGGCGTCGCCGCAGGCTATGCGGAGTGCGTGGACGCCTCGACGGCCCGCACTGATGCACCCGTCTCCCAGATACAGGCCGAGCAGGTAGGCGTAGTCGGCCTGCGGGACGGCACTGCCGGTTCCGTCGTCGCCGAGCGGACACTCGGCGGACATCCCGGGGCTCGGGGTGATCCGGACGGTCCACTCGCGGATCGCGAAACGGGAGATACCCGTCGAGCGGCTGATCTCACTGAAGGTCAGACCGGATCGATGCAGTGCTACCGCGCGCTCGCGTGTCGCCTGGTCGTACATATCGGCGAGATTCGGCGCTCAAGCGGCCAGGTATGCCAAAAACGCCGGGATCTTCACCTGAAGTAATGAAGATCGCCAGCGTAGGTATCCTCGACCTGAACCTTCGATTCGAAGATAATGTGCCCTGGGTGGGATTCGAACCCACGCTGTCGGTGGTTTGAGCACCGTGCCTCTCCCGCTGGGCTACCAGGGCGCCCACTGAATCGAAGGTTGCCCCCGACCCTGCGAGACTCAAACATACCGTGTCTAGGTAGGCTCGTGCATGCAGTACCCCGCCCGAACGAGGAGCCACGTGAGCACCGCCGACGAGCAGCCCCAGGCGCTTGAGACCGACTCGCCCCAGATCACCCGGATTGTGATCGCCGAGGACGAGACGTTGATCCGTCTCGACCTCAAGGAGATGTTGGAGGAGGAGGGCTACACCGTCGTCGGCGAGGCCGGGGACGGGGAGACCGCGGTGCGGCTGGTCGAGGAGCTGAAGCCGGACCTGGCGATCCTCGACGTGAAGATGCCGATCCTGGACGGGCTTTCGGCGGCCGAGCGGATCCACGAGGCGCACCTGGCGCCGGTGCTGATGCTGACCGCGTTCTCGCAGCGCGAGCTGGTCGACCGGGCCCGGGACGCGGGTGCGATGGCGTACATCGTGAAGCCGTTCAGCAAGAGCGACCTGGTCCCCGCGATCGAGATGGCGGTGTCCCGGTACACCGAGATGCGGGCGCTGGAGGGGGAGATCGCGGATCTGACCCAGCGGCTGGAGACCCGCAAGCTGGTGGACCGGGCGAAGAGCGTGCTGCAGACGAAGTTCGGGCTGACCGAGCCGGCCGCGTTCCGGTGGATCCAGAAGACCTCGATGGACCGCCGGATGACGATGGCCGCGGTGGCCGAGGCCGTGATCGAGGAGGGCGAGGCCCAGGACCGCAAGAAGGCCGAGGAGGCCCGGTCCGAGGGCTGACGAACGCGTGCAGAAGGCCCGGCCTCCTGGAAACCGCCAGGGGGCCGGGCCTTCCGCGTACGGTCAGTCCTCGCCGAGGTACGCCTTGCGGACGGACTCGTCGTGGAGCAGGTCGGCGCCGGTTCCGGTGAGGACGATCCGGCCGGTCTCCATCACGTAGCCGTGGTCGGAGAGCGAGAGCGCGGCCTGGGCGTTCTGCTCGACCAGCAGGATGGTGGTCCCGGCGGCCTTGAGCTCGACGATGGTGGCCATGATCTTCTGCATCATCAGCGGGGACAGCCCCATCGAGGGCTCGTCCAGCATCAGCAGTTTGGGTCGGGACATCAGCGCGCGGCCCATCGCGAGCATCTGCTGCTCGCCGCCCGAGAGGGTCCCGGCGGCCTGGCGGCGCCGTTCCCCGAGGATCGGGAAGAGGGTGTAGGCGCGTTCGACGTCCTCGGTGATGCCGGCCGGGTCGCGGCGCAGGAAGGCGCCGAGGAGGAGGTTCTCCTCGATGGTCATCCGGGGGAAGATGTGGCGTCCCTCGGGGGAGTGGGCGAGGCCGAGCGAAACGATTCTGTGGGCGGGGACGGTGTGCAGGGCCTGGCCGTCGAAGGTGATCCTTCCGCCGGTCGGTCTGAGCAGGCCGGAGACGGTGCGCAGGGTGGTGGTCTTGCCGGCGCCGTTGGTGCCGATCAGGGTGGTGACCTCGCCCTGGTTGACGGTGAAGCTGATGCCCTTGACGGCCTCGATCTTCCCGTAGGCGACGCGGAGGTCCTCGACCTCCAGAAGGGCTGTCACTGTTCTGCCTCCGTGGTGGTACCGGTCTCCTCCAGCGGTGCGCCGAGGTAGGCGGTGATGACGCGCTCGTCGTTCTGGACCGTTTCGCGGTCGCCTTCGACGATCTTCTGGCCCTGGACCAGGACGGCGGTGCGGTCGCAGAGGTTGAAGATGAACCGCATGTCGTGCTCGATGACCAGGACGGCGACGCCCTTGTCCCGGATGGCGAAGACCAACTCCTCCGCGGCGCGGGTCTCCTGGGGGTTCATCCCGGCGGTGGGCTCGTCCAGCAGCAGCAGTCCGGGGTCGCTGGCCAGGGCCCGGGCGATCTCCAGTTTGCGCTGCTCGCCGTAGGGGAGGTTGCGGGAGAGGTGGTCGGCCTTGGCGGCGAGTCCGGTGAACTCCAGGAGTTCCATGGCCCGCTCCCGGCTCTCGGCCTCGGCGCGGCGGTAGCCGGGACCGCGCAGGACGGCGGAGAAGAGCCCCTCCCTGGTGCGGGTGTGCCGGCCGACCAGGACGTTCTCCAGCACTGTCATGTTGGCGAACAGCCGGATGTTCTGGAAGGTGCGGGCGATCCCGGCCTGGGTGACCAGGTGGGGCTTGGGCGGCAGGACGGTGCCCTTGAAGCTGACGGTCCCCTCGGTCGGGACGTACAGGCCGGTGAGGCAGTTGAAGAAGGTGGTCTTGCCGGCTCCGTTGGGGCCGATCAGGCCGATGATCTCGCCTTGGCCGACGGTGAGGTCGACGTTGTTGACGGCGGTGAGGCCGCCGAAGCGCATGGTCACGCCCCGGACGTCCAGCAGCGGGGTGTTCTGCGGCGGGGTGTCCTGCGGCGGCACGGCGGTGGTGCTGGTCATCTGGCGGTTCACGCCCCTGCCTTGGTGAGGAGGGCTCCGGGGGAGGTCTGGGCGGGGATGTCCGCTTCGTGGAATTCGAGCTGTCGGCGCCGGTTGGCGATCATGCCCTCGGGACGGACCCGCATCAGGACGATCAGCGCGATGCCGAAGGCAAGCAGCTGGTAGTCGGAGAGGAACTCCAGCTTCTTCGGGATGAGGAAGAGCAGGGTGGCGCCGAGCAGGGGCCCGCTGATGGTGCCCATGCCGCCGAGGATGACGGCGGCCAGCAGGAACGCGGAGTTGGGCGGCAGCGCCTCGGCGAAGGTGTACTGGTCGGGGGTGACGGTGTAGCTGACGTGGGCCTGGACGGTTCCGGCGAGTCCGGCGAGGCAGGCGCCGAGGGCGAAGGCGAGCAGCTTGAGCCGGAAGCCGTTGATGCCCATGGCTTCGGCGGCGGTCTCGTCCTCGCGGATGGCGACCCAGGCACGGCCGATCCGGGAGTTGCCGACCCGGGCGAAGACCAGCACGACGAAGGCGGTGACCAGCAGCATCAGCAGGTAGTAGTTGGAGAAGCGGCCGAGTTCGATCCCGCCGACGGAGTGCTTCTCGCCGAGGTTGAAGCCGAGGATCTCCAGGTCGGGGATGCGCGGGATGCCGTTGGAGCCGTTGGTGACCTTGGGACCGGTGGTGCCGTTGAGGTTGTTCATGGTGATGCGGAAGATCTCGCCGAAGCCCAGGGTGACGATGGCGAGGTAGTCGCCGCGCAGTCGCAGGGTGGGTGCGCCGATCAGTACGCCGAACACGATGGACACCGCCGCGCCGGTCAGCATCGCTGCCCAGAACGGGAACTGGACGTGGATCGGGGAGGCGGGCGAGCCGGAGACCAGGGCGGCGGCGTAGGCGCCGACGCCGAGGAAGGCGACGTAGCCGAGGTCGAGCAGTCCGGCGAGGCCGACCACGATGTTCAGGCCGAGGGCGACGGTGGCGAAGATCAGGATGTTGGTGGCGACCGAGGTGTACTGGTCGCTGGTCTGGGTGAACGGGAAGCCGGCGGCTGCGGCGAAGGCGGCGCCGGTGGTGACCGCGCGGTGTTTGACGGTCAGTGCGCGCAGCCGGGCGATCAGGCCGGACCTGGTGAGTGCGGCGACGGTGAAGCCGGCCAGCAGCAGGTAGCCGGTGAAGAGTTCGCCGTAGTCGGTGTCGATGCCGTAGGTGATCGCGTAGAGGCCGACGGCGAAGGCGGCGACGATGAGCAGGACCTCGACCCAGGAGGGGAGTTCGCGTACGGCCGGGAGCGGACGGTCGACCTTGGCGAGGCGCAGCCCGAGGTACCGGGTGGCGCCCTGGCCGGTGCCGCGCGGGTGGCGGTCCAGGGGGAGGCCGAGGGCGCCGGCCACGGCGAGCAGGCTGGTGGCTCCGGCGATCCAGCCGCCGGGTTCGAGGTTGGCGAGGCCGCCGAGTTCGGCGGAGATCGCGATCAGGGTGAACCAGGTGGTGACGGCGGTGCCGAGGGCGGCGTGCAGGACGCCGTTGTTGCTGCCGCTGGGGCTGGTCCAGCGCAGTCCGGGGACGCCGTGCGAGGCGAGCGCGAGGACGAGGGTGACCAGGGCGCCGGTGAGGGTGAGCCACTGGAGGCCGCCGGGGTAGCCGGTGACGGTGAGGTCACCGGGGAAGTCGGCGGTCCAGGTCCAGGAGAGGAAGCCGGAGGCGAAGGCGCCGACGGCGCCGGCCAGGACGAGGGCGCGGGCGGCGGTGAGCGGGACGGGGAGGACCGGGGTGGTCTCGGTGCCCCCGGTGGTGGTGCTGCTCATGGTGGTCACGCCCTGTCCGCGCCGCGCTCGCCGAGCAGCCCCTGGGGCCGGGCGAGCAGCACGACGATGAGGAGTACGAAGGCCCAGACGTCCTTCCAGGCACCGCCGCCGAACAGGTGCATGCCGGGCAGGTGCTGGATGTAGGCGGTGGCGAGTCCTTCGGCGAGGCCGAGGACGATGCCGCCGACCATGGCTCCGTAGATGTTGCCGATGCCGCCGAGGACTGCGGCGGTGAAGGCCTTGAGGCCGAGGATGAAGCCCATCCTGAAGTCGACCTGGCCGGTGCGCAGTCCGTAGGCGACGGCGGCGACGGCGGCGAAGGCGGCGCCGATGGCGAAGGCCATGACGATGATCCGGTCGGTGTCGATGCCCATCAGCTTCGCGGTGTCCGGGTCCTGGCTGGTGGCCTGCATGGCGCGGCCGGAGCGGGTGCGGGTGACGAACCAGCCGAGGATGAGCATGCAGACGGGTGCGGCGGCGATCAGGAAGAGGTCGCTGCGCTGGATGGTCATGCCGAGGACCTGGAAGGGGTCGCCGGGGATCCGGGGGAAGATCCGGGCCTTCTTGGCGTCGGGGTAGAAGGAGAAGACGAGTTGCTGGAGCACGATCGACAGGCCGATGGCGGTGATCAGCGGGGCGAGCCGCGGGGCGCCGCGCAGGGGCCGGTAGGCGAAGCGTTCGGCGCCGATGGCGACCAGGGTGGAGACGAGGATCCCGGCGAGGAGCATGAGCGGGACGGCGAGCCAGAGGGTGGTGCCGCCGGGCAGGGCGAGGTAGGCGGTGAGGGCGCCGAAACCGCCGACCATGAAGATCTCGCCGTGGGCGAAGTTGATGAGCTGGACGATGCCGTAGACCATCGTGTAGCCGATCGCGATGAGTCCGTAGAGGGCTCCGAGGATCAGGCCGTTGGCCAGCTGTTGCGGTAGTTCGTGCACCGCTCGGCCTCCGTTGTGCGTTGTGCGCGGGGTGGGTTTGGTTGCGCGGGGGCGGATCGCGCCCCCGCGCCGGCGGTCAGGGCCCGATCGGTGGTCAGCCGGTGAAGGTGCCGGAGGATTCCACCGCCCACTTGCCGTCCTGGACTTTGTAGACGGTGAGCTGCTTGTTGGTGGTGTCGCCGAACTCGTCGAAGGAGACCTTGCCGGTGACCCCGTCGAAGCTGACCTTCTGGACGGCGTCGACGACCTTGCTGCGGGCGTCGCCCGGGAGCTTGCCGTTGTTGGCGGCGACGACGGCCTTGACGCCCTGGATGATGGCCCAGGCACTGTCGTAGGAGTAGCCGCCGTAGGTCTCGTACGGGTCCTTGAAGCCGGCGGCGGCGTAGTCGGAGATGAACTTGGACGCGGAGGGCAGCTTCTCGACCGAGAGGCCGACGGCGGTGGCCAGGTCGCCCTGGCTCTTGGGGTTGAGCTTGATGAACTCGGCGCTCTGGACGCCGTCGCCGCCCATCAGGGGGATGTCGACGCCGGCGTTCTTGAGCTGGAGCGAGAGCGGGCCCGCGGCCGGGTACTCGCCGCCGTAGTAGACGGCGTCGGCGCCGGAGCTCTTGACCTTGGTGACGATGGCGCTGAAGTCGCGGTCGTCGGGGTTGACGTGCTCCTCGCCGACGATGTTGCCGCCGAGCTTGGTGTACTCGCCCTTGAAGGTGGCGGCGAGGCCGGCGCCGTAGGTCTTCTGGTCGTCGATCAGGAAGACCTTGGCCTTCTTGGCGTCGTTGTACAGGTAGCGGGCGGCGAACGGGCCCTGGACGGCGTCGGTGGTGGCGGTGCGGAAGTAGGTCTTGAACGGGCGGACCTTGGTGCCGCTCGCCCACTTCTCGCCCTGGCTGAGGGCGACGCCGGTGTTGGCGGGGGAGACCTCGACCAGGTTGGCGTCGTTGAAGATCTGCTGCATCGACTGGGCCACGCTGGAGTTGAGCGGTCCGACCACGCCCAGGACGTTCTTGTCGGCGACCAGCTGGGTGGCGTTCTGCTGGCCGGGGGCGGGTTTGGCGGTGTCGTCCAGGGCCTTGATCTCGAACTTGACGCCGGGCACCTCGTTGGCGGTGTTGGCGTTCCTGACCGCGAGGTCGACGGAGTTCTTGATGCCGAGGCCGAGGGCGGACAGGTCGCCGGTGAGCGGGGCGTCGACGCCGATGACGACGGTGGTGCCGCTGCCGGCGTTGTCGGAGCCGCCCTTCTTGTCGTCACGTGAGCCGCACGCCGAGACGGTGAGCGCTCCGATGACTGCGATGCTCACGACAAGCAATGAACGATGACGCACGAGGGTTCCCTTTCTGCGGAGGGCACCCGGCCGGGCGTGGCGGGGCGCCAGAACGCGCACTGAGGCCAGGGCCCGATCCGTCGGCGCGGTGACTGGGCGTGACTCTAGAGCGCCTTCGGCGGCTCGGGCAGGGGGCCGGACAGGCTGTGATTCTCTTGTTATCCGATTTTGTCCGCGCGGTATCGCATGTCGATCTCTCCGCCCGGCCGGATTTCGCCGGTCGGCGGGCGGCGTGCGGCCCTCACCGGGCCCGGAGCTCGAAACTTCGCCGACCGTAGGGGAGTTCGGAATCCGGACGCCGGCGTCCGGTCCGCTCTGGTCGGGCACCGGTGTCCGGATATCGGAGTACGGGCAGGCCGGACGGCGGAATCCGGGAGCATTTCCGATGGAGTCCTCTTCGGAAAGCCGACGGAAAGTCCGGATTTCACGACCATTACGCAGTGTTACATCGCTTCGGCGTCGGGCGGGATCGACAGGATCGGCCGACGGTGCGTCAAGTCGGTTGAACGACCAGGTGGAAGCCCCCCTCGCACCCCTCGGTTCCGGCGAGGCTGCCCACCTGGTGCGCGTCTCAAACAGAGAGACGGCCGGTGGCCCGCGGGGCTCGGGTGACTCACGAGGCGGGCGGGGCTGGGGAGTTGACTTCCGGCTGCGGGTCCTAGCCCCGGCGGCCGGTGGGGCGGGGCGGGCGGCCCGCACCGGGTCGACGGTCGAAAGTCCGGCGCGGCGCGGGAGTTGGGGCGGGCGGGGGCCGGTGGGCCGCGGCGAACCGGTCGGTGCGCCGACGCGGTGAGGGTGGCGGCCCCGTCCGTCCGGTGGGTGAGGGCGGCGGGGGGACTGTGCGGAGCGGCCGGCGGTCTCCGCAGGGCCGGGCCCGCAGGGCCGGGCGCACCGTCTCGCGAGCTCCCCCGCGCCCCGGGCCGGGGGCGCGGGGCGCGGGCTGCAGGTCCCGGGCTACAGGTCCCGGAGCATGCAGGTGAGCCGGCAGCTGGTGACCCGCTTGCCGGTGTCGTCGGTGATGGCGATCTCGTACGTCGCGGCGGTGCGGCCCTTGAAGACGGCCGTGGCCACGCCGGTCACCAGGCCCGAGGTGGCCGAGCGGTGGTGGGTGGCGTTGAGGTCCACGCCGACCGCGTAGCGGCCGGGGCCGGCGTGCAGCATGGCGCCGACCGAGCCGAGCGTCTCCGCCAGCGCCGCCGAGGCGCCGCCGTGGAGCAGTCCGTACGGCTGCTGGTTGCCCTCGACCGGCATCGTGCCGACCACCCGGTCCCCGGACGCCTCCACGATCCGGATGCCGAGCCGGTCGCCGAGGTGGCCGCCGGTGAAGGTGGACGCGTCGACGCCCAGTTTCGCGAAGTGGTCGAGAACGTCCTGCGGGACTTTCAGAACCGGTGCCGCGTCGGTCATGGTGCTCCTGCCGTTCGAGGGTCACGTCGTCGTGCGTCTTGAGCGTGCTGCCTGTGATCGTACGACCGGTCCGCCGCCCGGGGAGGGGCGCCCGTGCGCGTGCTCGCGGGCGTTGTCGGCGCCGGGCCATAGGATCGGTGGCGAGAAGTGGAATCGGCAGGAACGGACGTTGACGTGGCTACGCAGAGTGCAGGCAAGAGTGCGCCGGGTGGCGCTGCGGGGCAGCGGCCCCGGCTGATGCTGCTCGACGGGCATTCGATGGCGTACCGGGCGTGGTTCGCGCTGCCCGTGGAGAACTTCAGCACCTCCACCGGCCAGTCCACCAATGCGGTGTACGGCTTCGCCTCGATGCTCGCCAACACCGTGCGGGACGAGCAGCCGACCCACCTCGCGGTCGCCTTCGACCTCTCCCGGAAGACGTTCCGCTCCGAGGAGTTCCCCGACTACAAGGCCAACCGGGCCAAGACGCCGGACGAGTTCAAGAGCCAGATCGGCCTGATCCACGAGCTGCTCGACGCGATGAGGATCTCCCGGATGTCGGTGGAGAACTTCGAGGCGGACGACATCATCGCCACCCTCGCCACCGCCGCCGCGGCCGAGGGCTTCGAGGTGCTGATCGTCACCGGTGACCGCGACTCGCTGCAACTCGTCAGCGAGCACGTCACCGTGCTCTACCCGACCAAGGGCGTCTCCGAGCTCACCCGCTACACCCCGGAGAAGGTCGCCGAGAAGTACGGCGTCACGCCCAGCCAGTACCCCGACCTGGCCGCGCTGCGCGGCGACCCGTCCGACAACCTGCCCGGTATCCCCGGGGTCGGGGAGAAGACCGCCGCGAAGTGGGTCAACCAGTTCGGCTCCTTCGACGAGTTGGTCGCCCGCGCCGACGAGGTCAAGGGCAAGATCGGTGAGAAGCTGCGCGAGCACCTCGACTCGGTCAAGCGCAACCGGGTCCTCACCGAGCTGGTCCGGGACGTCGAACTCCCGCTCGGGGTCACCGACTTGGAGCGCACGCCGTTCGACAAGGGCGCCGTCGGCGAGATCCTGGAGGCGCTGGAGTTCCGCAACCCCAACTTCCGCGACCGCGTCTACGGCGTCGACCCGGGCGGCGCCGAGGAGGCCGCCGAGCTCGCGGCCGCCCCGGGTGTCGCGGTCGAGGGCGAACTGCTCACCGAGCCCGGCGCCCTCGCCGGCTGGCTGGCCACCCACGGCAAGGGCCTGATCGCCGTCGCCGCCGTCTACGAGTGGGCGCTGGGCACCGGCGCCGTCCAGGAGGTCGCCCTCGCCACCGGGGAGGAGGCCGCCTGGTTCGACCCGGCGCAGCTCACCGAGGCCGACGAGCGCGCCTTCGCCGGCTGGCTCGCCGACGCCGAGCGCCCCAAGGCCCTGCACATCGCCAAGCAGGTGATGCGCGCCTTCGCCGAACAGGGCTGGCAGATCGCCGGTGTCACCGCCGACACCGCGCTCGCCGCCTACCTCGACAAGCCGGGCCGCCGCACCTTCACCCTCGACGTGCTGGCCGAGGAGTACCTGGCCCGTTCGCTCGCGCCGGCCGCCGCCGTCGAGAGCGGCCAGCTCTCCTTCGACGCCCCCGAGCACGATCCGACCGCCGGCGCCCAGGCCCTGATGACCCAGGCCCGCGCCGTGCTCGACCTCGCGGCGTACTTCGAGGCCAGGCTCGCCCAGGTCGGCGCCGACAGGCTGATGCACGACATGGAGCTGCCGATCGCCGAGCTGCTGGCCCGGATCGAGCGCACCGGTATCGCCGCCGACCGCGAGTGGCTGACCACCATCGAGTCGCAGTTCGCAGCCGAGATCCAGCGCTGCGTGGAGGAGGCGCACGCCGCCGCCGGGCACCCGTTCAACCTCGGCTCGCCCAAGCAGCTCCAGGAGATCCTCTTCGGGGAGCTGGGCCTGCCCAAGACCAAGAAGATCAAGACCGGCTACACCACCGACGCCGACGCGCTGACCTGGCTCGCCACCCAGACCACCAACGAGCTGCCGGTCATCCTGCTGCGCCACCGCGACCAGGCCAAGCTGCGCACCACCGTGGAGGGCCTGCTCAAGACGGTCTCGCCGCAGGGCCGGATCCACACCACCTTCAACCAGATGGTCGCCGCCACCGGCCGGCTCTCCTCGCAGGACCCGAACCTGCAGAACATCCCCGTCCGCACCGAGGAGGGCCGGATGATCCGCCGCGCCTTCGTGGTCGGCGAGGGCTACGAGGCGCTGCTCACGGCCGACTACTCGCAGATCGAGCTGCGCATCATGGCGCACCTCTCCGAGGACGAGGCCCTGATCGAGGCCTTCGCCAGCGGCGAGGACCTGCACACCACGGTTGCCTCCCAGGTCTTCGAGGTCGCCCCCGAGGCGGTCGACGCCGAGATGCGCCGCAAGATCAAGGCGATGTCCTACGGCCTCGCGTACGGGCTCTCCGCGTACGGGCTGTCCCAGCAGCTCGGCATCAAGCCGGCCGAGGCCCAGGGCCTGATGGACACCTACTTCGAGCGCTTCGGCGGCGTCCGCGACTACCTGCGCCGGGTGGTGGAGGAGGCCCGCGCCACCGGTTACACCGAGACCCTGCTGGGCCGCCGCCGGTACCTGCCCGACCTCACCAGCGACAACCGCCAGCGGCGTGAGATGGCCGAGCGGATGGCGCTCAACGCCCCCATCCAGGGCTCGGCCGCCGACATCGTCAAGATCGCGATGCTCCGGGTCGACGAGCAGCTGCGCCGGGCCGGGCTCCGGACGCGGATGCTGCTCCAGGTGCACGACGAAATCGTCCTCGAGCTGGCGCCCGGCGAGCGCGAGCAGGTCGAGAAGATCGTCCGCGAGCAGATGGCCGGGGCGTACCCGCTGCGCGCGCCGCTCGACGTCTCGGTCGGCATCGGCGCCAACTGGGAGACGGCGGCGCACTGACGCGCGTCGGACGGCGGGTGGCCGGGGGTGGCCGCCCGCCGTCCGACGGCGTGTCAGCAATCCCCTTGCGGGCGGGTTCCGGGCCGGGGACGCTGGGGGCATGGGTGCTGACACCGTGGTGGAGCGCGGGCCGGACTCGACCGCCCTGGTCTTCCGCCGGGGCGGCGGCACGCGGGGTTTCGCGCGCCGCCAGGTACTGCGCAGCGGTGGGCCGGCGCTGCTGACCCTGTTGCTGCTGGTCCCGGCCGCCGTACCGGTGGTGGCGGCGCTCCTGGCGCTCGGGTCCGGTGCCGCCGTGGCGCTGTCGGTCGCCGCCGTCCTGGTGGTCGCCGGGGTGGCCGTCAGCTGGGTGCGGCAGGCCCGGGAGGCACTGGGGCAGATCCGCCGGGTGGAGTTCACCCCGGCTCAGGCCCCCACGGCACTGCGGTTCGTCCGGGCGGGCGAGCCCGGCGCCTGGCTGCCGATCACCGAGCTGGAGCGGATCGTCCTGGTCCAGTGGACCATCCGGCCCGCTCCGGGCGACCTGCGCTCCGCCGTCGGCTTCTTCACCGTCCGGCTGGTCATGCGGTACGGGGTGGAGAACCCGCGCCTGGTCCGGCACCGGTCGGATGCGCGCCGCCTGGCCAGGGCCCTGCAGGCGCTGCTCGCCGTGCGCGGTGTCCCCGTGGAGCTGGAGACCCGGCGGCTGGTGCGCCGACGGCCGCGGGCGGGCGGCTGGGCCGGTGGCGGTTCGGCGGTGGCCGGTCCTCGGTGACCCCGGAGCCGTGACGTTTCGCCAGGTGGCCAACATCCGGTGAATGTTCACCGCAGAAAATGGTCTTGATGGGTCATCAGCTATTCACTGCACGGGATCTACTCGCATAGATCCGGTTCTGCTGTCATGGATGGAGCTCTCGAACTCCGACGAGCCCACAACGCCGCCTCCCCCCACAGGAGCCCTCATGTCCAGCACCCGGAGACTCGCCGCGCTCGCCCTGGCCCTCACCACCACCGGCCTGGCGTTCGGCGCCGGTTCGGCGAACGCCGCGACCCGGCCCGTCACCCCCACGTGCAGCCAGGCCCAACTGCCGCTCCCGGACTCGAAGTGCCAGCCCGGAGCGCTCAACCCGGCCGTCACCCAGGCCACCGTCGACTCCACCATCTGCGTCCCCGGTTACACCGCCACGATCCGCCCCTCGACCTCCTACACCAACGCGCTGAAGGTCAAGCAGATCACCCAGTACGGCTTCCAGGACACCAGCACGGCGGACTACGAGGAGGACCACCTGATAGCGCTGGAGATCGGCGGCAACCCCACCAGCCCGCAGAACCTGTGGCCCGAGCCCCGGTACGCGGTCAACGGGAAGACGGCGGGCAACAAGGACACCGTGGAGAACAAGCTCCACACGGCGGTCTGCGCTCACAAGGTCGGCCTGGCGGCCGCCCAGAACGCGATCGCGACCGACTGGACCACCGCGCTGTCCGTTCTCGGCCTGGGCTGACCGGCCCGGTCCGGACCGCCGGAACGGGGCCAGGTCGCCGGGTACGGCCGGACCGGCCGGCCGGTCCGGCCGTACCCGGGTCAGCACGGGGTGCCTCGGGGCCAGGTGTAGCGCGCGTCGATCCGGTAGTTCCCCGGGGCGGGGGCGTCCAGCATGGTCCAGTCCCCGTCCCGGGCGAGGCAGGCGCCGCCCGGCCCGTGCACGGAGAGCCAGGGCGACCAGGCGATCCTGACCCGGACCGGGCCGGGGGCGGAGACCGCGAGCACGACCCGGGCGGCGTCGGCCCGCTCGACCGTCGCGTCCGGCGCGGCCAGCGGGACGGCGTCGGTGAAGCGGTACAGCCGCCAGTCCCGGTCGTGCCACACCTCCTCCAGCCAGGCCGGACCACTACGGATCAGGGCCGCCTCGGCCCTCCCGCCGTCGTCGGTCGCACCCTCGGGCAGGGCGACGTAGTGCACGGCCCAGCGCCGCAGCCACTCGTGGTAGCCCGCCGCGTCGAGGGTGCCGTCGTAGAAGAGCGGGTTGCGTTCGACGTCGACCTGGCGGTTCCAGCCCCGGGCCAGCAGGGCCGTGTCGACCAGTCCCCACGACTCCCAGTGGTTGAGCATCGGCACCGCTTCGAGGCGGCCCTGGCCGGCGGGCAGCCGGTGCAGTTCGGCCACCAGCCCGGTGGCCCGCCCGGACGGTGTCGGCGCGGGCAGGCCGACGATGTTCCCGCTGACCGTCCAGCACCCGGTCGCCGCGAACGCGGCCAGCAGGGCCGCGAGCCGCAGCCGGGACCGGGCCGGACCGGCGCACAGCGCGGCAAGGGCCACCACGCTGCCGAAGAGCAGTCCGAGCCGCTGGACGTTGGCGCCGATGGGCGTGTCGAACGCCCAGGTCAGGACGGTGCCCAGGGCATAGAGCACGGCGCCGGCCCGGATCCTGCGCCAGGACGTCGGGCTGACCACGAGCACGGCGGCCGAGCAGGCGACGCAGGCCGCGACGGTGGGCGCCGAGATCGGATCGATCCCGGTGAAGGGGAACAGCAGGGCCGTGGCCAGCACCACCAGCGGCGGCGGCACGGCCAGCGCCCATCCGGTCCGGCGCCGCCCGGTGAGCAGCAGCGCCGCCGCCGCGACCTCGACGAACAGCCCCGCCACCGGACTGCCCAGGGTGGCGAGCAGCGCGAACACGGCGGCCCCCGCCACCCGCCGCCACCCGGTGGCGCGGTCCCCGCCGGCCGCCACCAGCGCGGCCAGCGCGAACCCGGTGCCGAGGGCGAAGGTCACCCGGCCGGCGGCCACGTTGCAGGACAGCGCGAAGGCCCCCCACAGGACCACCGGGAGGGGTCGCCGGACGGGTGAGCGCAGCACGAGCACGGCGAGCAGGGCGGCCGAGGCGGTGGCGGAGGCCACCGCGACCGTGCGCACCCCGAGGAGCGCCATCAGGCCGGGTGCCAGCAGGCTGTACGAGGCGGGGTGCATCCCGCCGTACCACGCCAGGTCGTACGCCGATCCCGGGTGCCGCGCCGCGAAGTCCGCCCACGCCCACTGGGCGGCGAGGTCCCCGCTGACCGAGGCCAGACAACGGGCCCACAGCAGGTTCAGCAGCAGTGCGGTCGCTCCGGCGGCCCACACCGGCCGGTACGAGCGGGGCCTCCCGGTCGGCGCCGCTGTCCGTGGGGGGCGTACGGGCGCCGGGGGCGCGGGAGCGTACGCCGGTTGCAGAAGGGCCACTGTGCTCGGTTCTCTCGTGGTGGAAGGGGATGCCGGCGCCGCCCGGCTGCCCCTGACGGCGGGCGGCGTGCGAGGGGCGGCTTCGTCGGCCGTGCGGCCGCAGCGGTGGCGACTGGCGGTCAGAGGCCGGCGGAGTGGTGGCGGCTGGTGGTCAGGTGTCGGCGCAGCGGTGGTGACGGGTGACCAGGAGCTGGTGCAGCGGTGGTGACGGGTGGTCAGGCGTCGGCGGAGCCTGAGCGCCGGGACCCGCCCCCGGGCTCGCGGTGGTGCGGCGGTTCCTGCTCGGCGCGGGCAGGCGGCTGGTCGGGGGAGAGGAGTTCGGCCAGCCGGCGGGCGGAGGCGTCCCAGGACCAGGTGTCCCGGACCCAGCGGCGGCCTGCGGCGCCCATCGCGGCGCGCTCGGGGTCGAGGAGCAGCCCGGTCAGCGCGCTGGCGACGGCCGCCGGGTCACCGCCGTCCACCACCCGGCCGGTGCGGCCGTCGAGCACGGTGTCGGGGGCACCGCCGGAGTCGCCGACGAGGACCGGCAGTTCACTCGCCGCGGCCTCCAGGAAGACGATCCCCAGGCCCTCGGCCTCCAGCCCCCCTCTGCGGGTTCGGCAGGGCATCGCGAAGACATCCGCGGCGGCGTAGTAGCGCGGTGTCTCGGTGTGCGACCTGCCGCCCGCGAAGTGCACCGCGTCAGGGGCGTGGCGCCGGGCCAGCCTGCGCAGCCGGGCCTCGTCGGGGCCCTGGCCGACCACGAGCAGGACGGCGTCCGGAACGGCCTGCCGGACCATCGGCAGGGCCCGGATCAGCATGTCCTGGCCCTTGCGGGGCACCAGCCGGGCCACGCAGAGGATCACCTGCCTGCCGTGCAGGCCGAGTTCGGTGCGCAGCGCCAGGGCGGCGTCGGGGTCGGGCCGGTAGCTGTCGGCGTCGACGCCGGGGACCAGGCGGCTGAGGTGCGCGCGGGGACCGAGGGCGGGTTCGATGCGGCTTCGGGTGTACTGGCCGAGGTAGGTGACGACGTCGACGCCCTCGCCGATCCGCCGCATCAGCCGTCGGGCGCCGGGGGTTCTGGCCCACCAGATCTCGTGGCCGTGGGTGGTGGCCACGGTGCGGCGGATGCCGTTGCGGCGCAGTGTCGGGGCCATCAGCGCGAGCGGTGCGGCGGCGCCGAACCAGACCCGGTCGCAGCCGTGGGCCCTGGCGATCTCCACCGCCCGCCCGGTGGCCCGCGCGGTGGGCAGGAGCATCCGGGCGGTGTCGCGGACGACCGGGAACGGGAGGGTCGCGTCGAAGGCGGTGTCGCCCGGTTCGTGCGAGGTGTAGACGACGACCTCGTCGGCCGGCATGCGGGTGGCCATGGCGTGTACGAAGGTCTCGATCCCGCCCTGCCGGGGCGGGAAGTCGTTGGTGATGACGAGGGTGGAACCCATGGCGGTGCGTCAGTTCCTTCGGATCGGGGGACGTGGGATCGGGGGAGGCGGGATCGAGGGGAGGGGCCGGGCACTGAAGAGGTAGTTGCGGCGGTCCTCGGTGACCTCGGCCACCGGCTGCCAACTCCGCTGCGACCAGCGGTGCATGCCGTAGCCCAGCTCGGCGAGGTGGCGGACGATCGCGCCGGACTCGGTGCCGTACTTGGCGAGATGGCGGTCCTCGATCTCCAGCAGGAGCGGGGGCCGGTCGCGCAGCAGGGTTTCGCCGGCGCCGGAGAGCACCGCGGATTCGGCCCCCTCGACGTCGGCCTTGATGAAGTCGACCCGCGTCAGCCGCAGTTGCCGGCACAGGCCGTCCACGGTCTGCACCGGGGTGGGGACCGGCCTGGAGCTGCGGAACTCGGTGTTGGGGCCGGGGTCCGAGGCGCCTTCGGTGAGGTAGGCGCGTCCGTGGACGGGCAGCAGGCGGCGCCGGGGCAGGCTCATGACGCCGGTCCTGGGCTGCTCGCCGAGCGCCGTGCGGTGGACGGTGACGTTGTCGCAGCCGAGCAGGGTGGCCGCGGTGGTCAGCCACCGGGCCGGGCCCGGCAGCGGCTCGATGCCGTGCACCTGGCCGGTCGGCCCGGCGAGCGCGGACAGGCTCCAGGTGTAGAGCCCGTACTCGGCGCCGATGTCCAGGCAGACGGCCCCCGGGCGGACCAGCGGGCGCAGACCTGCCACCTCGTCCTCCACGAACGGCCAGCGTGCGGCCGCCCAGCGCAGTCCGCGTGCCACGGAGGTGACCCGGATCCCGGGGTACCGGCGGTGGTCCGGCGCGGGGCGGGCCTGCGGGCGGGTCGGTATCGAGCTGTCGTCCAACGGTGGCCTTCCGGGTGTGCGTCCTACGGGGATGGCCCTTGTCGGCACCGGGAGTTGACGCTATGCGGGGTGGAGTTCCGGGCGCGTCAGCCCCTGAAGTGACATCGGGTCAATCGCTGGAACGACCCGGCCGGCACGTCATCCCGGCGATGTACGCCCGGGAGGGCGCGCGCGTACGGCCGGAGGGCGGCGGGCCGGGCCCGCGGGGCATCGGGGCGGGAGGTGTCGGGGGTGGGAGCACTTTGGGTCCGCGGGCGGCGGCGATGGCGGTGCCGGGCTGCCGTGCCGGGCGCTCGACTCCGGCTGTCGGCGGGTGCGGAAAGGCCGATGGCCCGTGGGCTCACCCCGCGGGCCATCGGTGGATCATGGTCTGACGACCGGTCGTATCGGCTGCTGCGGCGTTGTGCCCTCGGGCCGCCGGCCCGCCGTCGCGGCTACTCGGCGCCGGGGTTCTCCGGCCAGGCGTGGCGCGGGTAGCGGCCGCGCAGTTCGGCGCGGACGGCGCGGTAGCCCTCGCGCCAGAACGAGGCCAGGTCGCCGGTGACGGCGGCCGGACGCCCGGCGGGCGAGAGCAGGTGGACCGTCAGCGGTACCCGGCCGTCCACCAGCGCGGGCGCGGCCTGCCAGCCGAACAGTTCCTGCAACTTCGCGGCCAGCACCGGGCGTTCGCCCGAGTAGTCCACCCTGATCCGGGCGCCGCTCGGCACGGCGATCCGCTCGGGCGCCAGCTCGTCCAGCCGTCCGGCCTCGCCGGTGGCCCAGGGCAGCAGCCGCTGGAGTGCGGCAGCGGTGTCGAGGCGCTCCAGATCGGACCGGCGGCGGGCGCGGGACAGCTCGGGCTCCAGCCAGTCCTCGGCGACCGCCGTCAGCGCCTCGTCGTCGACGTCCGGCCAGGGCGGGCCGAGTACCCGGTGCAGCAGGGCGAGCCGCTGCCGGAGCAGCACCGCCCTGGCCGACCAGTTCAGCAGCGGGCCGACCCCCTCGCGGGCCAGCCCCTCCAGCAGGGCCGCCCGCAGCAGCCCGGGGTCCGGGTCGGCCAGCGGTGCGGCGGTGAGCTCGATCGCTCCCAGCTCCTCGACCCGGCGCGCGGCGACGTCTCCGCGCCGTCCACCCGGCGGCACCACCCAGCGCACCTCCGTACGCTCCGTCAGCAGCGAGGCCCCGGCCAGCCGGGCGGTCTGCTCGTCCAGTGCCACCGCCCGCTGGATCCGTGCCGAGGGCGAGCCCGCCGGCCGGTCCGCGACCGCCACCGCCAGCCAGCCCGCCCCGGCGAGCGCCGAACCGCCGCCGGTCTCGGCGGCCGTCCCGGAGGCCATCAGGTACGGGCCGTCCGCCGTGCGTGCCCGCGCGATCCGCTCCGGGTACGCCAGCGCGACCACGAGCCCGGCGGCGACGGCATCGGACGGGGCGGCCGTCCCGGCCGTCGGGCCGCCGCCACCGCCCGGCCCGTCGGGCCGGGCCGTGGGCGAAGCGGCGTTCCGCAGGCGGCGGACCTCCTGCTGCCAGCGGGAGGCGTACGGGTCGCGGGCGCCGCGTACCGTGCGCCAGACGGTCAGCAGGTCGTCGCCCAGGGCCCGCGGTGGCTCCTCGGAGAGCAGCGCCACCAGTTCGGCCGCGCGGTGCGCGCCGACCGCACCGGTACCGTCCAGCAGCGCGCGCCCGAGGCGGGGGTGCAGGCCGGTACGGGCGATCCGGAGGCCGCGTTCGGTGGCGCGCCCGGCCGCGTCCACCGCGCCGAGCGCGGTCAGCGTCTGCCGGGCCGCGGCCATCGCGCCGCCCGGCGGCCGGTCGGGCAGGGCCAGGCCGCGGGCGTCCGGATCGCCCCAGCAGGCGGCCTGCAGGGCGAACCCGGTGAGGTCGGCCAGTGCGATCTCCGGGGTGGGGAAGCGCGCCGCCCGCGCGTCCTCGACCTCGGCCCAGCAGCGGTACACCGCCCCGGGCGCCTCGCGCCCGGCCCGCCCCGCGCGCTGGCGGCCGGCCGCCAGCGAGGCCCGTACGGTGACCAGCCCGGACAGTCCGCGGGCGTGGTCGGTGCGCGGTTCCCTGGCCAGCCCGCAGTCCACCACGGTCCGGACCCCGGGAACGGTCAGCGAGGACTCGGCGACCGAGGTGGCCAGGATGACCCGGCGCCGTTCGCCGACCGCCAGCGCCGCGTCCTGGACCGACTGCGGCGCCTGACCGTGCAGTTGCAGCACCTCGGCGTCGACCGTACCGGCCAGCAGCCCGGTGACCCGGGCGATCTCGCCGACGCCGGGCAGGAAGCAGAGCAGGTCGCCGCCGCGTTCGCCGAGTGCCCGGCGGACGGTCGCGGCGACGTGGTCGAGCAGGGCCGGGTCGATCCGGGTCCCGTGCGGGGGGCGCACGGCGCGCGGCGGGGGCGCCCAGACCACCTCGACGGGGTACGAGACCCCGTGCGCCTCGACCACCGGGGCCGGCCCGTCCTCGCCGCCGAGCAGCCCGGCCCAGGCGGCGGTGTCCGAGGTCGCCGAGGCGCACAGCAGCTGCAACTCGGGGCGCAGCGCCGCCCGCACGTCCAGCAGGAAGGCGAGGGCGGTGTCCGCGTCCAGGTGCCGTTCGTGGCACTCGTCCAGGACGACCGCGTCCACGCCGCCCAACTCGGCCTCGCGCTGGAGCCGTTGCAGCAGCACGCCGGTGGTGACCACCTCGACGACGGTGTCCGGGCCGACCTTCCGCTCACCCCGGACCGTGTACCCGACGCGACGTCCCACCGGCTCACCCAGCAGCCAGGCCATCCGGCGGGCCGCCGCCCGTACGGCCAGCCGGCGCGGCTCGGCCACCAGCACCCGCCGCACCGGCCCGGGGGCGTCGTCCACCAGCCCGGCCAGCGCGAGCGGTACCAGCGTGGTCTTCCCGGTGCCGGGCGGTGCGGCCAGTACGGCGACACCGCGCGCCTGAAGGGCCTGCCGCAGTGGGGCGACGGCGTCGCGGACGGGGAGTTCGAGCCAAGCGGGATTCACGACAAGCAGTATCCGTCCCCGCCGCACCCGGTCCGCCGGGCGGCCCCCGAACCGCACGGGAACGGCGCGGACCGGGCCCCGTGCAGGTTCAGGACCCGGTCCGCGCCGTTCCCGCGCCCCCGGCGGTCGGGAGTGCGGCTCCTCTTCTTCCCTAACGGGTGGGGTGGCAGCTGTAGAGCTGCTGGGGGGCGTCCGCGGCGCCGCCGTACTCGGTGGCGGGTACCTGGGTGCAGTCGGTGCGCACCCAGGACTGGATCCGGTCGGTCGTCGGGTTGCCCGAGCCGTTGCCGCCGATCAGGACGTACCGCAGTTCGCCGGTGCCGACCAGTTGCTGGAACTCCGCGGGGCCGGGCGACGGTGCCGAGCCGGTGAAGCCGCCCATGGGCAGCACCTCGGCGCCGGTGGCGAGGATGAAGGGCGAGGCACCGCTCCAGCTGGAGGTGGCGAACAGGTACCGGGCGCCGTTCTGATGGGCCTTGAGGTAGTCGAAGAGTGCCTGCTGCGAAGCCGACAGCTGCTGCGAGGAGTCACCGGACCGGCCGCCGCCGAAGCCACCGCCGAAGCCACCGCCGAAACCGCCGCTGAAACCACCGCCCTGGGCGCCGCCGGCCTCCATGAGGCGGGCGAACTGCGCTCCCGCTCCCGGGTGACGGCCGCCGCCGTGGCCGCCGCCGCTGCCGCCGCCGGCGGGGCCGACCGTGCCCATGCCCGAGTTGCCGTACTTCGAGTCCAGCACCGAGGACGCCCAGGCGCCGGGCGCGACCAGTACGGCCGCGATGCCCGTCAGCACACCGGCCAGCGCGAGCCGCCGTCCGGAGAACCGGGGAAGCCGCCCGGTCGCGGCCGCACCGTCCGTCCCGGCCGCACCGCCTGCCCCGGCCGCGCCTCCCCGCTTCGCCGCACCGAGCAGGAGCAGCGCCAGCAGGCCCAGGACGATCGCGGTCGGCGCCAGCCACGGCAGGAAGGTGGGGAACAGCCGGGCCAGGTAGGCGGACCAGGCGACCGTGCCGGCGATCGCCACCGGCAGCGCCCAGGCCCGTGCGCCGCCCTTGCGGAACGCCCGCCACATCAGCACCGTCCCGGTGCCGCTCAGCGCCGCCAGCGGGGTTGCGATCACACCCATGTAGTAGCTGTGGCCGCCCACGCTGCCCGCGCTGAAGACCAGGAAGAAGACGGCCAACCAGGTTCCCCAGAGGACGAATCCGGCCCGCCGCACATCGGTGCGCGGCGCCCGCCGCCGCCAGGCCAGCCCGCAGACCAGCGAGACCAGCGCCAGCGGGTAGAGCCAGCCGGTCTGCGGGGCGAACTGCGAGTTGAACATCTTGGTCCAACCACCGTCGCTCATACCGCCACCGCCACCGCCACCGCCACCGCCGGCCCCGGCTGTCGCCCAGGGGGCTCCCGGCGCCCCGGCCGTGCCGTCACCCTGGGCCTGCGTCCGCCAGCCGCCGTGGCCGGCCTGACCCGTCGCACCCGCAGCACCCGCAGCACCCGCAGCACCCGCAGCACCCGCAGTGCCCGCCGGGCCGGCAGTGCTTGCGGCACCCGAGTTGCCCCTTCCGGTGCCCGCACCGGACGGACCACCGGCATCGGCACCGCTCCGACCACCGCTGTGGCCCCCGAAACGACCGCCACCGCCGTTGCCACCGGTGCCGTGGCCACCTCCGCCGCCACCACCACGGACCGCCTGGACACTGCCGGTCTCCGCCGCGGTCAGGCCCAGCGACGAGAAGCGGTTCAGGAAGTTGTAACCGACCACCATGCTGAACGCGGAGTTGTCCGTGGTGCCGTCGACGTAGGGACGGTCCTGGGCCGGGGTGAGGGTGACGGCCAGCATCCAGGAGGCCGACACGGCGAGCGTCACCAGACCCGCCAGCGCCACGTGCCCGAACCGCCGCCGCAGGGTGATCGGCGCCGACAGCAGGTACACCGCCGCGAGCGCGGGCAGGACCGCCCAGGCCTCCAGCATCTTGGTCTGGAACGCGAGCCCGACCCAGACCCCGGCCAGCAGCAGCGGGCGCAGCCGCCCCGCCTGCGCGGCTCGCTGGGCCGCGTCCGCCGCCAGCAGGAGCAGCAGGGTGAACGCCGCGTCCTCGACCGCGGTACGGAACAGCCCGGCGGCCACCGGCGTCAGGGTGAACGCTGCCGCAGCGACCAGTGCGGCGTTGGCGCCGGCCCACCGCCGCACCACCCGGTACAGCACCAGGACCGCCAGGACGCCCTCGACCACCTGCGGCAGGGTGAGCGCCCAAGGGTGGAAGCCGAACACCCGTGCCGACAGCGCCTGCGGCCACAGGAAGCCGGGCAGCTTGTCGAGGGTGATGGTGTTCGCCGGGTCGAACGAGCCGAAGAAGAACGCCTTCCAGTTCTCGGTCATGCTGCGCACGGCGTCGGCGTAGAAGCTGTGGTACTGGCTGTGGTTGATGTTCCACGCGTACAGCACCGCGGCGACGGCCGCGATCCCCAGCAGCGCGGGTCGGGCGTAGCCGGGCTGGCCCTCGGGGGACTTCCAGGGGACCCTGCGGCCGCTGGGCGAGGCGGCCGCAGTCCGGGCGGGTGCGGTCAGCAGATCGGTAGCCATGTGCGGCACGATCTGCTGCTCTCATGAGAGTTCTCTTGGAGAGTTCCCCAGGTTTGGTCATCTTTGTCCCCAGAGAACCCCTCCGCCTCCGAAGCATCCCCCCGCCCCCGGAACGCCCCGGACGGCCCCGGAGCGGCCCCGGAACGCCCCTTCGTCCCCGGAGCGGCCCCGGAACGCCCCGGCCCTGGAACAACCCTGGAGCGTCCCGGAAGGCCCCGAGCGCCCGCCTGCCCCGGGGCCGTCCGCCGGGGGAGCGCTCAGTCCCGCTCGGCTACGAAGATCGCCGTCCCCGGGATCAGCCGGCCGCGCAGCGGGCTCCAGCCGCCCCACTCCTGCTCGTGCCCGTCCGGCCACTCCGGCTCGACCAGGTCGAGCAGCCGGAAGCCCGCGGCGGTCAGCTCGCGGACCCGGTCGCCGACCGTGCGGTGGTGCTCGACGTACGTGGCGCGGCCCTGCTCGTCCTGCTCGACGTACGGCGTGCGGTCGAAGTAGGAGGAGGTGGCGGTCAGGCCCTCCGCGCCGGGTTCGTCGGGGAAGGCCCAGCGGATCGGGTGGGTGACCGAGAAGACCCAGCGCGCGCCGGGGCGCAGGACCCGGCGCACCTCGCGCATCAGCGCGGCGGTGTCGGCGCTGAAGGGCACCGCCCCGTACGCCGAGCAGGCCAGGTCGAACGCGCCGTCGGCGAACGGGAGTACGGCCGCGTCGGCCTGCACCACGGCGACCGGTTCGGCGCCGCGCTCCAGGTCGATCCGGCGGGAGTGCTGGAGCTGCCGGTAGGAGATGTCGAGGGCCACCGGGGCCGCCCCCTGGGCGGCGAGCCAGCGCGAGCACTGGGCCGCGCCCGCGCCGATCTCCAGCACCTTCGCGCCCCTGAGCGAGTCGGGGGAGCCGAGCAGCCGGGCGTCGGCCTCGTCCAGTCCTTCGGGGCACCAGGTGAACCGGGCGTCGCCGAGGAAGGCGCCGTGCTCGTCCTGGTACTCGTCCGCGTTGCGGTCCCACCAGTGGCGGCTGGCCCGGCTGCTCTCGGCCGGTGCGGCCTGGCGGCGAACGGCCTCGCCGTCGTCGTCCTCGGACAGCTGGTCCCGCAGGGCTGCGAGGGCTGCGAGGTCGGTCGGGTCCGGAAGGGCGGGGGTGGTGGCCAAAGTGTGAAACCCGTCGCGTAGGGTGGTGGCTGCGGAAGCGCTGCTGCCAGGAACGGCCCGGTCGAACGGGGCGGATCGGGCGGTGGCATCCGGGGACCGGACGAGCCCCTGCGGCTGCGGTCCCGCGTTGATGATCACACCAAAGTACTACGGTTGATCATGGGCGCGGGGTGCGCAGACGGAGGATATGGCCTGATCCGTCCCGGCCTCTACCGTCTCGCCTCCTCTGGCGTTGACCGTGCTCGGCTGTCCCCGTATGCTACAAGTTGCGCTGCGGGCCTGCGCGCCTCGGACGGAGCAGGTCGCGCTCGCATCTGTCGAAGACCCCACGGTCGCAAGACGGACATCACCTGAAGAGTTATCGGGAGATGAGCCGTGTTCTTGGCTGTCCGGCTTTCGGTGGGAGCGATACGGGCCCTCCGCGTGGCATTACCTACGACTTCATGTCCGTACCGGAGCCCTTTTCCTAATGACGAGCCCCACCGACACTCTCAGCACCACCCCGCAGGTTGCGGTCAACGACATCGGCGACGCTGAGGCCTTCCTCGCGGCGATCGACGAGACCATCAAGTACTTCAACGATGGCGACATCGTCGAGGGCGTCATCGTGAAGGTCGACCGTGACGAGGTGCTCCTCGACATCGGTTACAAGACCGAGGGCGTCATCCCCTCCCGTGAGCTCTCGATCAAGCACGACGTTGACCCGCACGAGGTCGTCTCCGTCGGTGACAACATCGAGGCCCTGGTTCTCCAGAAGGAGGACAAGGAGGGTCGTCTCATCCTGTCCAAGAAGCGCGCTCAGTACGAGCGTGCCTGGGGCACGATCGAGAAGATCAAGGAAGAGGACGGCATCGTCACCGGTACCGTCATCGAGGTCGTCAAGGGTGGTCTCATCCTCGACATCGGCCTCCGTGGCTTCCTCCCGGCCTCGCTGGTCGAGATGCGCCGCGTCCGCGACCTCCAGCCCTACGTGGGCAAGGAGCTCGAGGCCAAGATCATCGAGCTGGACAAGAACCGCAACAACGTGGTCCTGTCCCGCCGTGCCTGGCTGGAGCAGACCCAGAGCGAGGTCCGCCAGACCTTCCTCACCACCCTGCAGAAGGGTCAGGTGCGCTCCGGCGTCGTCTCCTCGATCGTCAACTTCGGTGCCTTCGTGGACCTGGGTGGCGTCGACGGTCTCGTTCACGTCTCCGAGCTGTCCTGGAAGCACATCGACCACCCGTCCGAGGTTGTCGAGGTCGGCCAGGAGGTCACCGTCGAGGTTCTCGACGTCGACATGGACCGTGAGCGCGTCTCCCTGTCGCTGAAGGCGACCCAGGAGGACCCGTGGCAGCAGTTCGCCCGGACCCACCAGATCGGCCAGGTCGTCCCGGGTAAGGTCACCAAGCTGGTTCCGTTCGGTGCGTTCGTCCGCGTGGACGAGGGCATCGAGGGTCTGGTCCACATCTCCGAGCTGGCCGAGCGCCACGTGGAGATCCCGGAGCAGGTCGTCCAGGTCGGCGACGAGATCTTCGTCAAGGTCATCGACATCGACCTCGAGCGTCGTCGCATCAGCCTCTCGCTGAAGCAGGCCAACGAGTCCTTCGGTGCCGACCCGGCCTCGGTCGAGTTCGACCCGACCCTGTACGGCATGGCTGCCTCGTACGACGACCAGGGCAACTACATCTACCCGGAGGGCTTCGACCCCGAGGCGAACGACTGGCTGCCCGGCTACGAGAAGCAGCGTGAGGAGTGGGAGCGCCAGTACGCCGAGGCGCAGTCCCGCTTCGAGCAGCACCAGGCCCAGGTCATCAAGAGCCGTGAGGCGGACGCCGAGGCTGCTGCGGAGGCCGGCGAGGCCGTCGCCGCCGCGGCCGGTGGCTCGTACTCCTCCTCCAGCGACGAGGGCTCCGGCGCGCTCGCCTCGGACGAGGCGCTCGCCGCTCTGCGCGAGAAGCTGGCCGGCGGCCAGAGCTGAGCTCACGCTCGGCGCTGACCGGCGCTGGTAACTGACAGACCCCCCATTCGGCCCCCATACGGGGTGCCGGGTGGGGGGTCTGCCGTTGTCCGGCGGCTTCCGGGTGGGGCGGGGCTGCTCCGGGCGGGCCGGGGACTGCTTCGTACCCGTCTTTCGTGTGAGATGAAGCTCATCATCCGGCTATAGGCCGTTTGGCCCTTTCGGCTTAGTTTTGGGTGAACTGCCCGAAAGGCTCTCGCACATGCGCCATCCGATCGCTGTAGCCGATGAACCTGCGGCCGCCACTCCCGTCCAGGTCGACGGGCGGCTGGCCGCTCTCGGCCGGTTCTGCCACCGGCGGCGGCGCTGGGTGCTCGGCTTCTGGCTCCTGGTACTCGCCCTCGGCGTGCTGATCGGCGGGCGGGTCTTCGAAGGCTCGGTCACCGGCACCTCGGCAGGGGGATCGGAGTCCGCCAGGGGCGAGAGCGTGGCCGCCGCCTCGGACTCCGCCAGGGGCACCGTCGTCGCGGTGGTGGACGGCGCACCCGTGGGCGACCCCGCCGTACGCGCCGCGGTCACCGCCGCCACCGGACGGATCGGCAAGCTGCCCGGGGTCGCCTCCGTCACCGACACCTACGCTGCGGGTCCCGCGCTCACCGCCACCGACGGCCGGGCGAGCCTGGTCTCCGTCCGGATGGCCGACGGCTCCACCGACGCCCAGCTCAAGGCCGTGACCCGGGAGCTGGACTCGATCCGGGCGGGCGGCGTGCGCACCACGGTCGGCGGGGACCTGGTGCTGGAGCGGGAGGTCAAGGACCAGACCGCCGGCGACACCCGGTTCGGTGAACTCGTCACCCTGCCGTTGACGCTGATCGTGATGGTCCTGGTCTTCGGCGGACTGGCCGCGGCCGGGCTGCCGGTGATCGGCGCGGTGGCCTCGGTGGGCGGGGCACTGCTGGCCATGTTCGGCTTCAGCAAGGTCATGGACATCGACACCAGCGTGCTGCCGATCGCCACCGTGCTCGGCCTCGGGCTGTCGATCGACTACGCGCTGCTGATGGTCAACCGCTTCCGCGAGGAGCGTGGCCGGGGCGCGGGAACCGCACAGGCGGTCGAGCGCACCGCCGCCACCGCCGGCCGTACGGTCGGCTTCTCCGGGCTGACCGTGGCCGTGGCGCTGGCCGGGCTCTTCGTCTTCACCAGCCCGGTCTTCCGCGCCGTCGCGGCGGCCGGGGTGAGCGTGGTGGTGATCTCCGTGGCCGCCGCGCTCACCCTCGTGCCCGCGCTGCTCGGTTTCGTGGGCCACCGGGTCAAGGCGCCCACCGCGCCCGTCCCGGACGAGGGCTTCTTCACCCGGACGGTGCGCCGGGTGCAACGGCGGCCGGTGCCCGTGGTGCTCGGGTGCATCGCGCTGCTGCTGGCGGCCGGCGCTCCCTTCCTGGGGTCGCAGTGGCGCAACTCGGGTGCGGCCGTGCTGCCGACCTCCTCCGCCGGACGCCAGGTGACCGAGGCCGTCGGGCAGCGCTTCCCGCAGCAGGCACCCGCCCCGGTCACCGTCGTGGTCGGGGCGGACCGCAACACCGCGCAGGCGTACGCCGAGGACGTGGTGGCCAAGCTGCCCGGTGTCAGCGGGATCCGCTCGGTCACCCCGGTCACCGACCGGGTGAGCACCGTCGAGGTCCTGGTGCACGGCGACCCGCAGGGCGGACCGGCGAAGAGCGTGGTCGGCGAACTACGGGCCGACCGGGGTGGCCTCACCACCTACGTCACCGGCGACGCCGCCTCGGTGGTCGACTTCCAGCATGAGATCGCCACCCGGGGTCCCTGGGCGCTCGGGCTGGTCGCGGCCGGAACGCTGCTGCTGCTCTTCCTGATGACCGGCTCGGTGGTGGTGCCGGTCAAGGCACTGCTGATGAACGTGCTCTCGCTGGGTGCCTCGCTCGGCGCGCTGACCCTGGTCTTCCAGCACGGCTACCTCAGCGGGCTGCTGGGATTCAGCCCGACGGGTGGCCTGGAGACCTTCATACCGGTCCTGGTCTTCGCCTTCGCCTTCGGCCTCTCGATGGACTACGAGGTCTTCCTGCTGGCCCGGATCAAGGAACTCCGGGACCAGGGCCACACCTGCTCGCGTGCGGTGGAGCTCGGACTCCAGCGCAGCGGTCGGATCATCACCTCGGCGGCGCTGCTGATGGTGATCGTCTTCGCCGGGTTCGCAGCCGGGCAGATGCTCATGGTCAAGGAGATGGGCATCGCGCTGGCGGTGGCCGTCGCGGTGGACGCCACGCTGGTCCGGTGTCTGTTGGTGCCGGCCGCGATGACGCTGTTCGGCGAGTTCAACTGGTGGGCCCCGGCCCCGCTGCGGCGGCTGCACCAGAGGATCGGGCTCAAGGAGCACATGGTGCTGCCGCCGATCCCCGCCGCTCTTCCCGCGCATCTTCCCGCGCAGCGGACGGAGTGGGAGACCGAGTCGGAGGTGGGGCAGGGGGCGGAGCGGGCCGGGGCCGTCGGGTGAAGGTCAGCGGCTGACGCAGGAGTTGCCGAAGCCCGGGGCGAGTCCGCCGACGGCGTCCAACGCGCTGCACGCGGCGGCGCTGCCCGCGGAGGCGAACATCAGGCCGCACAGGGCGGCGGCGACGAGCAGGGCGTTCCGGGCGGTCAGGGTCTTGCGGGCGGCGCTCACGGCTGGGTTCCCTTCGGGGCGGTACGGATCGTCCTGCTCAACGCCGTGGAGCCCGGGAAGGCATGGCCACTCACCCGCGCGGTGGTAGCGCGGACCTCGGCCGGGGGCGCGCGGCTCGGCGTACGGCTCGGCGCGCGGCCCGGCATACGGTTCGGTTGCCGGTTCGGTTGCCGGGGCGCGGGGATCCGTCCGTGAACCAGGCTGCCACGATGGGGCCCTGGAGTTCCGTGCGTCTGCTCGGAGAGCCGATGGCGCACCTCGGCGGGCCCGTGGGCCCGGGGTTCAGGCCAGTCGGTGGAGCAGGGCGACGCTCTCGCGGAGGCGGCGCTGCTCGTCCGGGGTGAGGCGCTCGCTGATGGCTGCGGCGATCTGCCCCTCGCGGCGGGCGCGTTGGGCGTACAGTGCGGCCGTGCCCGCCTCGGTGGCGGCGATCAGGACCTTGCGGCCGTCGGTGGCGTGCGGCTGCTGCTCGACCAGCCCCGCCTCGGTGAGCAGCGCGACGGTACGGGCCATCGACTGGTGGCGGACCCGCTGGAGTCCGGCGAGCTGGCTGGTGGTGCGCGGCCCCTCGCGGACCAGCCAGCCGAGCACCGCCGCCTGGTTCTGCGGGAGTTCGTCGTCCACCCGGAGCCGACGGACCATGGCGCCGATGGCCAGACGCAGTTCGGCGGCGATCTCGAACGGATCCGTGAGGTCTGCGAGGGCTGCGGGATCCGCGGGGTCCAGGGGCTCCATGGGTTCAGCTTATCGGGTCACCCGGATTTATGCAGCACATCTGTACAGCCTTGCTGTATGGTTTCGAGGCATGCGACTCACCAAGTTCGGACATGCCTGCGTACGGATCGAGCACGCGGACGCCACTGTGGTCATCGACCCCGGGGTGTTCACCGCGCCGGAGGCCCTCGACGGCGCGGACGCCGTACTGATCACCCATGAGCACTTCGACCACTTCGTGGAGGACCGGCTGCGGGCCGCCGCCGAAGCCGACCCGGGCCTGCGGATCTGGACCAACCGCTCGGTCGCCGACCAGCTCTCGGGGCTGGGCACCCGGGTCACGGTGGTGGGCGAGGGCGACGCCTTCGACGTCAACGGTCTCGGGGTGAGCGTGCACGGCGAGTGGCACGCCGTGATCCACCCCGACATCCCGCGGGTGCACAACATCGGCTTCCTGCTGGACGGCCGGGTCTTCCATCCGGGAGACGCCCTCACCGTGCTCGACCGGTCGGTGGAGACGCTGCTGCTGCCGATCGCGGCCCCGTGGTCCAAGGCCGGGGAGCTGATCGACTACGTCCGCGAGTTCAAGCCCCGGCGCGCGCTGGCCGTGCACGAGGCCGTGCTCAGCGAGCCGGGCCAGATGGTGTACGGCCGGTTGCTGGGCGAGGGCGGTCCGGGTACCGGTGCGGAGCTGCGGCAGCTCGCGGCTGGCGAGCAGGTCGACCTCGGCTGAGCCGGAGTCGGAACCCCTTCAGGGCAGGAGCCGCTCCAGGCCCGATCCGCTCGGTAGCCGGTCTGCTCCGCGTCCGACCCCATCGGCAACCGAGCTGTTCCGCAGGCGAGCAGTGTGCGGCGCGAGCAGTGCGGCATCCGAGCCGTGCGGCCCCTGAGGTGTACCGAAAGAGATCTGCTCTGCACCGGACCGGGTCCGGTGCAGAGCAGGTCCGCCTGGTGCCGGTGCGGCCCGGCGTCAGCGTCGCGCGCCGCAGCTCGGACAGAAGGCGGCGCCGTCCGGGAGCGGGTTGTGGCAGGCGCCGCAGTCGGTCTGGAGGGCCAGCCGGTTGCCGCAGCCGGGGCAGAACGGAGTCCCGTGGGTCTCCGCCCGGCAGTGCGGGCAGACCAGCTGGCGCGGCGTGGTGACGTCGTAGGACTGGCCGGCCTGCTGGCCCTGGGCGTAAGCCTGCTGGGAGACCATGTCGTTGAGCCCGCGCTGCTGGGCGGCCACCGCCTCGGCGGCGGTGTCGGGGGCACAGTGCAGACAGAGGCCCTGGGCGGGGCTCCAGCATCGGCCGCAGACGTAACTGGTGCACCGGGCACAGCGGTTGAAGTGCTGCTGGGCGTTGCCTATCGCGCGTTCGAAGGCGCTGTCCCGCGAGCTGCCCCAGGTCGCCCCGGCCAGTCCGTCGGCGGCGTTGCTGATCCCGTTGGTGGCGTTCCCGCCGATCAGGTTGTAGACCGCGCCGATGCCCTTGTTGACCCAGCCGGCGACCTGGCCGCTCTTGAACGCCTCGAACGGCGAGCGCCAGGTGTCGTGGCAGCGCGAGCACGAGAACTCGAACTGGAAGCCCGCTCCGGTCCCGTGCTGCTCGCACAGATCACGGTAGTTGTTGCTGAAGTAGATCTCGTTGCTCACCCTGTTCCCACCCTTGTAGGTCCCTGCTCTCACGAAGTCGGAGCACAGCGTGGCACATGCGTGCCGGTCGGCGGCTAGTGCCCCCGGCCCTGCGGCTGCGCGGGGGCGTTCGGGTTCCCCGGAACGGTGGGGCTGTCGCCCGTACCGCCCGTACCGCCCGTACCGGTCGGGTCGGTCGGGTCGGTCGGGTCGGTGGGGCTGCCGGGGTCGTTGCCCGACGAGGGCAGCTGGACCGAGGTGAAGCTGCTGGGCGGGACGTCGGCGAGGGCGTCCTCCATCGCGGCGCGCCAGATCGGGCCCGCCACCGTGCCACCGAAGGCGTTCTCGATGGTGTCGCCGCCCATCCGCTGGCCCTCCAGCGGGCGCGGGGTGACGGTGTCGCCGACCACGGTGGCCCCGGCCAGCTCGGGGGTGTAGCCGACGAACCAGACCTGCTTGCTGTCGTTGGTGGTACCGGTCTTGCCCGCGTTGTCCCGGTCCTTGAGGCCCGCCTGGGTGCCGGTGCCGTCCTGGACGACGCCCGTGAGCATGGCGGTGATGGTGTCGGCGGTGGTCGCGGACATCGCCTGGCTGCAGGCGGCCTGCGGCACGCTCAGGCTCTTGCCGCCGGGCGCGGTGACCGAGGTGATCACGGTCGGCGTGCAGTAGGTGCCGTGCGCGGCGAAGGTGGCGTACACCTCGGCCATCTCCAGCGGGGTCAGGTCGTTGCTGCCGAGCGTCATCGAGGGCACCACGGCGAGCTTCTCGCCGCCGGCCTGCTGGGTGATGCCGAGCTTGTCGGCCATCCGGGCGACGTTGCACAGCCCGGCGTCGGCCTCCAGGCTGGCGAAGTAGGTGTTGACCGACTGGGCCATCGCCTGCGGCATCGCGAAGCTGCCGGTCAGGCTGGGGCTGTCGTTGTGCACGTCGCCGGTGTTCTTGTAGCGCTTGCCCTCGCAGTCCGTCATGGTCGGCCACGGCATGCTGTAGGGGGTGTTGTAGGACTGGCTGGGCTGGAGCCCGGCCTCCAGCGCGGCCGCCGCGACGATCGGCTTGAAGGTGGAGCCGGTCGGGTAACCGAGGCCGCCGCCCATCTTCTTGGGCACGTTCAGGTCGATCTGGGTCTGGTCGGTGTCGAGCCCGTACGGGCGGCTCTGTCCCATGGCGAGGATCTTGCCCGTGCCCGGCTGGACCAGGGTCATCACGGCGGCCGGCTTGTCGGAGGCGTCCGCGTGGCTGGTGACCGCGTCCTGCACGGCCTTCTGGTCCTTCGGGACGAGCGTGGTGTGGATCTGCAGGCCACCGCGGTTCCACAGGGCCTGGCGGTCGTCCGCGGTCCGCCCGAACGCGGGGTCGGAGAGCACCGTCCGGTGCACGTAGTCGCAGAAGAAGCCCTCGCCCGACTGCGCGGTTATACAGCCCTGGTGGGGGCGGGTGACGGTCAGGTCGAGCGGGGTGGCGATGGCGTCCTCGGCCTGCTTCTGGGTGATGTGCCCCAGCTCGGCCATCTTCCGCAGCACGGTGTCGCGGCGCTGCTTGGCCTGGGTCGGGTGGGCGATCGGGTCGTCCCCGGAGGGCGACTGGACCAGGCCGGCCAGCAGGGCGGCCTGCGGCAGGGTCAGGTCCTTGGCGTGGACGCTGAAGTAGCGCTCGGAGGCGGCCTCGATGCCGTAGGCCCGCTCGCCGAAGAAGGTGATGTTCAGGTAGTTGGTGAGGATCTGGTCCTTGGTGAGCGTCTCCTCGACCTTGATCGCGTACTTGAGCTCCTTGATCTTGCGGTCGAGGGTGGCCCGCTGCGCCTCCAGCACCTTCGCCTGGTCGTCCCCGGCCTCCTCGACGAAGACGTTCTTCACGTACTGCTGGGTGAGGGTGGAGCCGCCCTGCGCGGTGCCCCCGGCGTTGGCGTTGGTGTTGAGGGCGCGCAGTACGCCCTTCAGGTCGATCGCTCCGTGCTGGTAGAAGCGGTTGTCCTCGATGTCGACCAGGGCCGTCTTCACCAGTGGGGACATCTGGTCGCCCGGCACCACGGTGCGGTCGCGGTCGTAGACGGTGGCGATCACACCGCCGTCGGCGTCGTAGATGGTGGACGCCTGGGAGAGCGGTGGTGTCTTGAAGTCGTCCGGCAGGCTGTCGAAGTTCTGCACCGCCGACTGCGCGCCGAGACCGGCGGCGCCCACCGCAGGGAGAACGAGTCCTGCGGCGAGGACGCCGCCCACCACGCACGCGCCGATGAAACTGGCGCTGAGGCTGATGTTCTTGCGGAGCCCGTTCGGCTTTCTGCGTGGCATGGGCCGACCATACGTCTGCCCCGGTAAAGGCAGTACCCGATTTTCGGCACACCTTCGTCACAGGATTGTGACGAGGAGTCAGATGAGTGAAAGCTGGGTGTCAGCTGACCATAGCCGGTGTCCTGACCTGTGTGAAGGGGCGGCCGTCCAGGGTCCAGTGCGGGTCGGGGACGATCTCCAGCGCGGCGTAGACGTGGGCGGCGACATCGGTGTGGTGCAGGTCGGCGACCGGCGCGCCCGGGACGATGCCGGGGCCGCGGGCGGCGATCCACGCGGTGCGCTCCAGCTCGGTCCGGCCGCCGTGGCCGCCCTGGTCGACATGGCCGTGGTCGGTCACCACGATGACCGTCCACTCCTCCTCGGCACGGTCCTCGACCGCCGCCAGCAGCCGGCCGAGCCGGGCGTCGGCGGTCTCGACCGAGCGGCGGTACTCCTCGCCGCAGCCGAGGAAGTGCGCGGTCTCGTCCACCGCGCCGAGGTAGACGAAGGACGCCTGCGGCCGGTCCTCGCCGCTCAGCACGTGCACCGCCTCCGCGGTGACCCGCTCGTCGCACACCTCCCACGCCTCCGGCGTGTCCTCCAGCGGCGCTATGTACGACAGCCGGCTCGGCGCGGCGAACAGCGGGCCGCCGCTGCGGGACAGGAACAGCGGCTCCCAGCCGCCCGCGGCGAAGGTCCGGCGGCGGTGCACGGCGGCCAGCCGGGTGGTGAAGTCCGGGAAGACGTCCAGCCGGTTGCCGCCGAGGTGGTTGCCGAGCACGCCGTGCTTGGCGGCCCCGACCCCGGTGACGATGGTCGCCCAGCACGGCCCCGACATGGTCGGGGTGGCGTCGTCCACCAGTACGGGGGCGAGGAAACCGGCGGCGGCGACCGAGTCCAGGTGCGGGGTGTGCAGCTCCGGCAGCAGGTCGAGGCGGACGCCGTCGATACCGACGACCAGGACGCGGCGGGAGCCGGCGGGCCAGGGGCTGGACACGGGGAACTCCAGGGGACGGGGAGGTGCGGGGATCTGTCCGGCACCCTAGCCGGGCCGAACGGCCCTCGGCAGCAGCCGGGTTGCGCCCTTCCCGGGAATCCCGGGGCGGCGGTCCGCACTGTTCCCCGGCCGGGCGTGCGATGTTCATCTTCCGTTGGCCCGGGGGCGGGATCAGGTCCGGGACCGGGTCCGGGACCGGAGCGAAGTCGGGGTCAGATCCGGCCGGGAGGGGCGGGGAGGCGGGGGACGCGGGCGGGGCAGGGCGGGTGGCAGGGGTCTTCGGACGGTGTCCGGGCGGCGGCGGTAGCCTGGCGGCATGCTGAGGATCGGACTGACGGGCGGGATCGGCGCGGGCAAGAGCGAGGTCTCGCGGCAACTCGCCGCACTGGGCGCGGTGATCGTGGACTCGGACCTGATCGCCCGCGAGGTGGTGGCGCCCGGCACCGACGGGCTCGCGGCCGTGGCCGCCGAGTTCGGGCCCGAGGTCCTCCGCGCGGACGGTTCGCTCGACCGTCCCGCGCTCGGTGCGGTGGTCTTCGCCGACCCGGCGCGGCTGGCGGCGCTCAACGCGATCGTCCACCCGCTGGTCCGGGCCCGCTCCGCCGAACTGGAGGACGCCGCAGGGGCCGAGGACGTCGTCGTGCACGACGTACCGCTACTCGCCGAGAACGGGCTGGCGCCGCTGTACGACCTGGTGATCGTGATCGACGTCGACGACGAGGTCCGGCTCGACCGGCTGGTCCGGCTGCGCGGCATGACCGAGGCGGAGGCCAGGGCCCGGATGGCGGCCCAGGCCTCCCGCGAGGACCGGCTCGCCGTCGCCGATCTGGTGATCGACAACAGCGGACCGCTGGCGGAGCTGGCGCCCCGGGTGCACGAGGTCTGGGACCGGCTCAAGGCGCGCCAGGGGCGGTAGGGGAGCCGGGGCCGTCCGGGGAGCCCCAGGGCTCGACCGAGGGTGAGGACGGCTGCAGCGCCTCCTGGGTCCACCGGCTGCCGACCTGCAGTACTCCGGCGCACGGTACGGCACAGCACAGCACGGCCCAGCCTGCGGTGCGTCAACCGGCTTGCTGTGAAAGCCCGTTGCATCGCGCCCCCGTCCGGAACCCGGTTGTTGCACTCTGCGCCGGCGCCGGCGCCGTGTCAGGGGGTCTGCCCGGCCCGGGTCTCCCCGGCGGCGGGCCTGCGGCGGGGCGCCGCTCCCCCGCGGGTGCCGAACCGCGGGGCCGGCCGGCCCTGGTGGGCGCCGGGCGCGGCGGAGGGGTCCGGCACTTTGCGGTGCCCGGTTGCGCGCGGCTGTCTCCGGCGGGTCCGCCCGACCGGACGGGGGCTTTTGGGGCGGGGGCTTCCGGTCGGGCTGCCCCGGGAGCCGGAGGCGGCTACCTGGGCTGGAGGAGGTCCCAGCGGTTGCCGTACAGGTCCTCGAAGACGGCCACCGTGCCGTAGGGCTCGTGGCGGGGTTCCTGCAGGAAGGTGACCCCGGCGGCGGTCATCCGGCGGTGGTCGGCCGCGAAGTCCTCGGTGTACAGGAAGAGGCCGACCCGGCCGCCGGTCTGGTCGCCGATCCGGGCCTGCTGCTCGGGCTTGCCCGGGCGGGCGAGCAGCAGCCCGGTCTCGCGGGAGCCGCGCGGGGCGACCACCACCCAGCGCCCGCCGTCCGCCCGGGGCTCATCCTCCCGCAGTTCGAAGCCGAGGGCGTCCACGAAGAAGGCGATGGCCTCGTCGTAGTCGCGGACGAGCAGGGTGGTGAGTCCGAGGTGCGCCATGCGGCCATGCTGCCACGGCCCCGGCACCGTGGACTACGGCTTGCGGGCGACCCCGGCCCAGATCCCGGTGGTGGCGTCGGTGTTCCTGGGCTCCTGGTCCGGGCGCCAGAGCGGGGCGGTGACCAGGCCGGGCTCCAGCAGCTCCAGGCCGTCGAAGAAGCGCAGCACCTGCTCCCGGGTGCGGGTGGTCAGCTGGGCGGTGGCGCTGCGGTAGACGGCCGCGCCCTTGCCCTGGTCGGCGGGCGGGATGAAGTCCGAGGTGCCGTGCGAGAGGGCGAGGTAGCTGCCGGAGGGCAGCGCGTCGACCAGCCGCCGGACGATCGCGTACGGGTCGTCCGCCTCGTCGACGAAGTGCAGGATCGCGAAGAGCAGCAGGGCCACCGGCTGCCCGAGGTCGATGAGCCGGCGCACCTCGGGGTCGTCCAGGATGGCGGCGGGATCGCGCAGGTCGGCGTGGACGACGGTGGCGGTGCCGTGGCTGGCCGCGAGCAGGGCGCGGCTGTGCACCAGCACGATCGGGTCGTTGTCCAGGTAGGCGACCCGGGCGTCGGGGTGCACCTGCTGGGCGATCTCGTGGGTGTTGCCCGCCGTCGGGATGCCGGTGCCGATGTCCAGGAACTGCTTCACGCCCTGCTCGGCGAGGTGCCGGACGGCCCGCTGCAGGAAGGCCCGGTTGGCGAGTGCGCTGATCTTCACCATCGGGCCGAGTGCCATCACGCGCTCGGCGGCTTCCCGGTCGGCGGGGAAGTTGTCCTTCCCGCCCAGGTAGTAGTCGTACATCCTGGCCGGATGGGGTATCTCGGGGCGCAGGTCGGCCGGCGGGCGCAGGCCCGCTCCGTCGGGCGACATCCAGTCCAGTGAGATGTCCTGATGGTCGGTCATACCGGTGAACCCCGTTCCCCCGTGACGCCTAGGTGTCTTCGCACGCAGCATAGAGGGACGCGTCGGTGGGCGGGTGCGGTTCCGGCCCGGCGGACGGATCCCGGGTGAGCAGGTAGCGCGCTCCGGGTCCGGTGGCGGCGGCGCGGTCCTCGGCGTTGTAGAGGGCGCAGCGTGCGAGGGAGAGGCAGCCGCAGCCGATACAGCCGGTCAACTTGACCTTGAGCTTCTCCAGTTCGGCGATCTGCCGGTCGATCCGGGACTGCCAGGACTGGGCGACCCCGTTCCACTCGGAGGTGCTGGGCGCCCGGTCCTCGGGCAGCCGGTCGAGTGCGGTGCGGGCCTCCTCCAGGGAGAGGCCGACCCGTTGGGCGGCCCGTACGAAGGCGACCCGGCGCAGGGTGGAGCGGGCGTAGCGGCGCTGGTTGCCGGTGGTGCGTTCGGAGTTGATCAGACCGAGCTGCTCGTAGTAGCGCAGCGCGGAGGTGGCCAGCCCGCTGCGTTCGGCGAGCTGGCCGATGGTCAGCAGGTCGTGCCTGGAGAGTCCCATGACCGGGAGAATAGCGCGGTTGACTTGAAGCCGACTTCAACTTGCAAGCTCTATCCATGACCACCGCAGAGATCACTCCGCAGAGCTCCGGGCACCGGTACGGCTTCGGCGACCTCCCCGGCCTGATGGCCCGGATGACCGGCGACGAGAAGCACGGCCCGGCCGCCACCTCCACCCTCGACGCCCTCTGGGTGCTCTACGACCGGGTGCTCCGGGTCTCCCCGGCCACCGCGACCCGGATCGACCGCGACCGCTTCCTGCTCTCCAAGGGCCACGGACCGATGGCGTACTACGCGGTGCTGGCCGCGAAGGGATTCCTGGACCCGGGGATCCTCGCCAGCTTCGGCGCGTACGACTCCCCGCTCGGCCACCACCCGGACCGGCTGCTCGTCCCCGGCGCGGAGATCTCCTCCGGATCACTGGGCCACGGCCTGCCGCTGGCGGTCGGCACCGCGCTCGGCCTGCGCGCCCAGGGGCTGGCGGACCCGGCGGTGTGGGTGCTGATCGGGGACGCCGAGTTCGACGAGGGCAGCAACCACGAGGCACTCGCCTTCGCCGGCTCCGCCGGGTTGGAGCGGCTGCACGTGATCGCCGTCGACAACTCCTCGGCCACGCACGGCTGGCGCGGCGGAATCGCCTCCCGCTTCGAGGCCGAGGGCTGGTCCGCCGTCACGGTGGACGGGCGCGACCACCAGGCCCTGTACGAGGCGTACACCACGCCGCACCCGGGCCGCCCGCACGCCGTCGTCGCCCGGGTCGAGCCCAAGAACTCCTGAGCTCCGCCCTCCACGAGCCCCGAGCCCCGAGCTCCGCCCTCCCCGAGCCCCGAGCCCCGGGCTCCGCCCTCCCCGAGCCCCGAGCCCCGGGCTCCGCCCTCCCCGAGCCGAAAGAGACCACCGATGGAAACCATGCGCGAGCGCTTCTTCGACGTCACCGGCGACCTGCTCGACCACGACCCCCGGATCGCCCTGCTGCTCGCCGACATCAGCGCGGACCCCTTCGCCGAGGCCGCCCGCCGCCATCCCGACCGGGTGGTGAACGTGGGCATCCGGGAGCAGCTGCTGATCGGTGCCGCCGGCGGCATGGCGCTGACCGGGATGCGGCCGATCGCCCACACCTTCGCCAGCTTCCTGGTCGAGCGCCCCTTCGAGCAGGTGAAGCTGGACCTTGAGCACCAGGGCGTCGGCGCGGTCCTGGTCAGCGCTGCGGGTTCGTACGACTGGCCGGCCGGCGGCCGTACCCACATGGCACCCGGCGACATCGCACTGCTCGACACCCTGCCCGACTGGACGGTCCACGTGCCCGGTCACCCGGACGAGGCGGAGACCCTGCTGCGGCACGCGGCGGCGGACGGCGACCGGAAGGTGTACGTCCGGCTCTCCAACCACCGCAACGCCACCGCCCGTCCGGTCACGCCGGGCAGGTTCCTCACCGTGCGCGAGGGGAGGGGCGGCGTGGTGCTGGCGGTCGGGCCGATGCTGGACGCGGTGCTCGACGCCACCGAGGGGCTGGACGTCACCGTGCTCTACGCCGCCACGGTCCGCCCCTTCGACGCGGCCGGACTGCGCGCCGCCCTCGGGGAGCGGCCCGACGTGGTCCTGGTCGAGCCCTACCTGGCGGGTACCTCCGCCAACGAGGCGCACGAGGCGCTGGCCGACCGCGCGCACCGCGTCCTCGGCCTCGGCGTGCCGCGCGAGGAGCACCGCCACTACGGTTCCGTCCCCGAGCATCTGGCCGCCTACGGTCTGGACGCCGGCGGTCTGCGCGAGCGCATCACCGCCTACCTCCGGTGAGCGGGCCATCGCGCCGCTCCGCCGCCCGGCCGGCCACGTACGGCCGGTGGCGCGGGAGCCGGGGCGCACCCCTGCACCCCCGCGCCGCCGTGGCCGCTCGCCCGCGCAGTACCCGGCGCCCCCGAGGAGCGCGTGCCGAAGCGCGCGGAGCGCCCCCGGCGTCAGCCGACCCGGACCACTGCCACCGAGTCGGGCGCCAGGAAGAGCGAGTTCTCCGCATCGCCCGGCCAGCAGTCCCCGAACAGTGCGAGCGTCCCCGCGTACGGCAGGTCCAGCGGCACCGAACGCGGCGTCTCGCCACCGAGGTTGACCACCACCCGGTACGGACCCCGGTGCACCACCAGCCAGCCCTTCTCCTCGTCGTACCCGACCCTGACGGCCGACAGGTCGGGGTCGGTCAGCTCGGGACAGGTCCGCCGCAGCCGGATCAACCGCCGGTACCAGTCGAGCAGTTCCAGGTGCGGTTCGCACCGGAGCTCGGTCCAGTCCAGCGTCGAGGCGAGCACGGTGGCCGCCGCCTGCGGATCGGGTACGTCCTCCGCCGCCCAGCCGAACTCGGTGAACTCCCTCCGCCTGCCCGCCCGGACGGCCTCGGCGAGTGCCGGGTCGGTGTGGTCGGTGAAGTACTGCCAGGGGGTGGATGCTCCCCACTCCTCGCCCATGAAGAGCATCGGGGTGAACGGCGAGGTGAGCACCAGCGCCGCCCCGGCGGCGAGCCGTCCGGGGGAGAGGGAGGCGGAGAGCCGGTCGCCGGTGGCCCGGTTGCCGATCTGGTCGTGGGTCTGGAGGTAGCCGAGCAGCCGGTGCCCGTACGGCTTGGGGAAGGGGCGGCCGTGGCTGCGGCCCCGGAACGAGGACCAGCCGCCGTCGTGGAAGTAGCCGCCGGTCAGGGTCCTGGCGATGGCGGCGAGCGGGCGGCGGGCGAAGTCGCCGTAGTAGCCCTGGCCCTCGCCGGTCAGGGCGGCGTGCAGCGCGTGGTGGAAGTCGTCGCTCCACTGCGCGGTCAGGCCGAAACCGCCCGACTGGCGCGGATCGGTCACCCTGGGGTCGTTCTGGTCGGACTCGGCGACCAGGAACAGCGGCCGTCCGGTGGCCTCACCCAACTCGGTCACCGCTCGGGCGAGTTCCTCCAGGAAGTGCAGCGCCCGGCCGTCCACCAGTGCGTGCACCGCGTCCAGCCGCAGCCCGTCCACCCGGTAGTCCCGCAGCCAGGCCAGCGCACTGCCGATCAGGAAGTCCCGCACCTCGTCCGAACCCGGCGCGTCCAGGTTGACCGCCGCTCCCCACGGGGTGTGGTGCCGCTCGGTGAAGTACGGGCCGAAGGCGGGCAGGTGGTTCCCGGACGGGCCGAGGTGGTTGTGCACCACGTCCAGGACGACGCCGAGCCCCTTGCGGTGGGCCGTGTCCACGAAGCGCTTCAGGCCGTCCGGACCGCCGTAGGGTTCGTGCACCGCCCAGGGCGCGACCCCGTCGTACCCCCAGCCGTGCCGTCCGGGGAACGGGCAGACGGGCATCAACTCCACGAAGTCCACGCCGAGTTCGACCAGGTGGTCGAGCCGTTCGGCGGCCGCGTCGAACGTCCCGGCCGAGGTGAAGGTGCCGATGTGCAGCTCGTACACCACGCAGCCGGGCAGCGTCCGGCCGTGCCACGGGACGTCGGACCAGCGGAAGTCGCCGTGCGCCACCGGGCGGCTGGGCCCGTCCGGCCCGTACGGCTGGCGCGGCGAACGCGGATCCGGCAGCGGCGGGCCCCCGTCCAGCCGGAACCCGTAGTCGCCGGACGGCGCCTCGGCCCGCCACCAGCCCAGCCGCTCGGCGGCCCGCTCCATCGGATGCGGGACGCCGTCCACCTCGACCTCCACCAGGGTGGCCTCCGGCGCCCAGACCCGGTACGTCGTCACCGAACTCAGCTCCTCCCAGCGGCCGGTCGGGGCCGGCTCAGCAGCGCGACCGGATGCTGCTCGAACAGCGAAGCCACCGGCACCGCGCCGGAGTCGAACGGGCGCTGCGTCAGTTCGTCCACCCACGGGCCTGCGGGCAGGTCCAGCACGGTGTCCCGCCAGCCCCCCTGCCGGGCGAGCCCGTACGGCAGCCGGGTCACGGCGGTGATCACCCCCGACCCGCGCCCGAAGGCCAGCAGGTGGGCGGCGGCCTGCCCCTGCGCGGCCAGCGGGCGGTACGGCCCGAGCGGGTTGTCCCGGCGCAGGTGCAGGGCGGTGGTGGTCAGGTGCAGCTTCTCCCTGGCCAGGTCGCGGGGCCGGCCGGCGGCCGAGTCGGTGAGCCGCGCCGCCAGCCCGGAGAGGTCGACCGGGCCCCGGTTGTCCGGGTCCACCAGGGTGTACAGCGGCTCCTCGCTGCCCTGGTACAGGTCGGGCACGCCCGGCACGGTCAGGTGCAGCAGGGCCGCCGCCAGGGTGTTGCTGCGCGCGTACGGGGCGATCAGCTCGACGAACCCGGCGATCCGCGGGCAGAGACCGGGATGGGCGAGCACACCGTGCGCGTAGTCGGTCAGCGCCTGCTCGAAACGGGTGTCGGGCGCTGTCCAGGAGGTGTGCAGCTTCGCCTCCCGGGCCGACTTCAGCAGGACGGACACCAGCCGGTCGGCGGAGAGCGGCCAGGCGGCGACCAGGGTCTGCCAGAGCAGCCAGGCAGTGCTGCGGTCCGGGCAGTGGCCGGCCGTGTCCGTCCAGGCCAGGCACTCGTCGGCCCAGTGCCCGGGCAGCTCGGCCAGCACCGCGAGCCGCGCGCGGGCGTCGGCGCTGCGCTTGGTGTCATGGGTGGACAGCACCGTCATCGACTGCGGCCAGTGCTGCTCCTGCTCCGCGCACCAGCGGTGGAACTCGGCACTCGGCAGACCCGGACGCGCAGGCTCGCCGCCCACCTCGTTCAGGCTCAGCAGCGCGTTCCAGCGGTAGAAGGCGGTGTCCTCCACGCCCTTGGCGGCGACGGCCGAGGCGGTCTGTGCGAAGCGGGTGCAGAACTCGTCCTTCGCGGCGCTGCGCCCCAGCCGCCCGAGCACCAGGTCGCGGATCAGCCCGGTGGTCGCCCCGGCCCCCGGCAGGTCGGCCCGGCCGTCCGCGAGAGCCGCCTCGACCTGCGCCACCGAGGCCGCGGGTGCGCTCTCGCCCGGCCGTACGTAGGGGCGGTAGCCGGGGTAGGCGGTCAGCAGCCCGCGCAGTGTCTCGCGGACCGTCCAGGCCGCGTGGTCGGCGAGTGCGGGCTCGGCGGCGCAGATCCGCTGCACCAGCCGCACCAGGCGGTCCAGCTCGGCGGCCAGCTCGCCGTCGGGGGCGGTGAGTTCGGCCCGGCCCCGGGCGGCGGCGGCCGCGGCGGTACCGGCGCCGACGTCCCGCCGGTAGGCAGTGATCAGCTGCTCGGCGCCCGCGTGGTCGGTGAGCACGCCGTCGATCCGGCGCAGCGCGTCGTAGCCGGTGGTGCCCGCGCACGGCCAGTCGGCGGGCAGCCGCTCCCGGCCGGTGAGGACCTTCTCGACCACCGTGTACGCCCCGCCGGTGGCCTCGGCGAGCCGTTCCAGGTAGCCGCGCGGGTCGGCCAGGCCGTCGGGATGGTCGATCCGGAAGCCGTCCAGGACGCCGTCGGCGTGCAGCCGCAGCAGGGTGCGGTGGGTGGCCTCGAAGACCTCGGGGACCTCGACCCGGACCGCGATCAGCTCGTTGACGGTGAAGAACCGCCGGTAGTTCAGCTCGGTACTGGCCAGTTGCCACCAGGCGAGCCGGTACCACTGGTGCCGGAGCAGCTCCGGCAGCGGCAGCCGGGCGGTGCCGGGGCGCAGCGGGAAGGCGTGCTCGTGGTAGCGCAGCACGTCCCCGTCGACCTCGAACTGGTCCAGTACGTCGCCGAGTCTCCCGCCGAGCAGCGGCAGCAGCAGCCGGCCGCGCTCGGGGGCGTCGGCGGGCCCCGGCTGAGCGGTCCAGTCGATGTCGAACCAGTGCGCGTAGCGGGAGTCGGGGCCGTCCCCGAGCACCTGCCAGAGCGGCTGGTTGAGCTGTTCGGGCACCGGGAGCGCCATGTGGTTGGGCACCACGTCGGCGATCAGGCGCAGGCCGTGCCGGTGTGCCTCGGCGGCCAGCGAGCGCAGGGCGCTCTCGCCGCCGAGCTGTTCGCTGATCCGGCCGTGGTCGACGGTGTCGTAGCCGTGGGTGGAGCCGGGTACGGCTTCCAGCAGCGGTGACAGGTGCAGGTGGGAGACGCCGAGCGCGGCGAGGTAGGCCACCGCGCGCCCGGCGTCGTGCAGGGTGAAATCCGGCTGGAGCTGGAGCCGGTAACTGGCCGTCGGGTGGGGTGCGGCGGCGGATGTCATGGGGTGATGCCTACCCGGGCTTCGGGGCCGCTATGGCCGCCTTGGTGCGAATGGGCCAACGGCCTTCGGGGGGTGCTCATGCGGGCCGTTGCAGCACCAGCAGCGAGCGGTCGGTGAGCCAGACGCTGTCACCCGCCTTGATCCTGCTGCCGGTGCCCGGCGCGGGCAGGACGGGCAGGGCGGTGTCCACCACGACCTGCCAGGCTTCGCCGTGGTCGGCGGGCACGGTGAACTCCAGTGGTTCGAAGTGGGCGTTGAACATCAGCAGGAAGGAGTCGTCCACGATCTTCCCGCCGCGCCGGTCCGGCTCCGAGATGGCGTTGCCGTTCAGGAAGACCGTCAGTGACTTGGCGTGGCTGGTGTCCCAGTCCCGCCTGGTCATCTCCTCGCCGCCGGGGGTGAACCAGGCGATGTCGGTGAGGTCGTTGTGCGTTCCGGAGACCGGGCGGCCGTGGAAGAACCGGCGGCGCCGGAAGACCGGGTGGTCGCGGCGGAGCCAGATCATGCCCTGGGTGAACTCCAGCAGCCGGGCCGCCGGGCCCCCGTCCTCGGGCCAGTGCACCCAGGTGAGTTCGTTGTCCTGGCAGTACGCGTTGTTGTTGCCGCCCTGGCTGCGGCCGAGTTCGTCGCCGTGGGCCAGCATCGGCACGCCCTGGGAGAGCATCAGGGTGGCGATCAGGTTGCGCTGCTGGCGTGCTCTGAGCTCCAGCACACCGGTGTCCTGGGTCTCGCCCTCCGCGCCGCAGTTCCAGGAGCGGTTGAAGGACTCGCCGTCCCGGTTCTCCTCGTGGTTGGCCTCGTTGTGCTTCTCGTTGTAGGAGACCAGGTCGCGCAGGGTGAAACCGTCGTGGCAGGTGACGAAGTTGATCGAGGCGATGGGCCGCCGGCCGTCGTCCTGGTAGAGGTCGGAGGAGCCGGTCAGCCGGGAGCCGAACTCGGCCAGCGTGGCCGCCTCGCCGCGCCACAGGTCGCGGACGGTGTCCCGGTACATGCCGTTCCACTCGGTCCACAGCGGCGGGAAGTTGCCGACCTGGTAGCCGCCCTCGCCGAGGTCCCAGGGCTCGGCGATCAGCTTGGCCTGGGAGACGATCGGGTCCTGCTGGACCAGGTCGAAGAACGAGGAGAGCCGGTCGACCTCGTGGAACTGCCGTGCCAGCGTGGCCGCGAGGTCGAAACGGAAGCCGTCCACGTGCATCTCGGTGACCCAGTAGCGCAGCGAGTCCATGATCATCTGGAGGACGTGCGGGCTGCGCATCAGCAGGCTGTTGCCGGTGCCGGTGGTGTCCTCGTAGAAGCGGCGGTCCTTGGCGAGGCGGTAGTAGGAGGCGTTGTCCAGGCCGCGGAAGGAGAGGGTGGGGCCCAGGTGGTTGCCCTCGGCGGTGTGGTTGTAGACGACGTCCAGGATCACCTCGATCCCGGCCGCGTGCAGCGCCTTGACCATCGACTTGAACTCCTGCACCTGCTGGCCCCGGTCGCCGCCGGAGGAGTAGGAGGAGTGCGGGGCGAAGTAGCCGATGGTGTTGTAGCCCCAGTAGTTGGACAGGCCCAGGTCGCGCAGCCGGTGGTCGCGGACGAACTGGTGCACCGGCATCAACTCGATCGCGGTGATGCCCAGTTTGGCCAGGTGCTCGATGACCGCCGGGTGGGCCAGACCCGCGTAGGTGCCCCTGATCTCCTCGGGGATGCCCGGGTGGAGCCTGGTCAGCCCCTTCACGTGGGCCTCGTAGAGCACCGTGCGGTGGTAGTCGGTGCGCGGCGGCCGGTCGGTGCCCCAGTCGAAGTACGGATTGATCACCACCGAGTGCATGGTGTGCGGGGCGGAGTCCAGGTCGTTGCGGCGCTCGGGGGCGCCGAAGTGGTAGCCGTAGACGGACTCGTCCCAGTCGATGTGACCGCTCATCGCTTTGGCGTAGGGATCCAGCAGCAGCTTGGCACTGTTGTGCCGCTGGCCCAGACCGGGATTGTGCGGGCCGTGCACGCGGAAGCCGTACCGCTGCCCGGGCTGGACGCCCGGCAGGTAGGCGTGCCGGACGAAGGCGTCCGTCTCGCGCAGCTCGACGGCGGTCTCGGAGCCGTCCTCGCCGAGCAGGCAGAGCTCGATCCGATCGGCGCTCTCGGAGAAGACCGCGAAGTTGGTGCCGGCGCCGTCGTACGTTGCGCCGAGCGGGTACGGCTGCCCTGGCCAGACCTGCATATGCCTCAACTCACCTCTAAACGACGGCAATTGGTGCTCGTACGGACCACACCCGGCGGAATGCTCCACCATCTGCGGCCCGGCTGCACCGTGATGTACGGCACATGGGGCATCCTCTCCAACGGCTGCCCCCCAACCGTGCTCATTCGCTCGTTGTTCGCCCGAACGGGTGTCCGTGGCCGGTTGCAGTGCGCTCGCGGTGCGTCACGGTCCGCTGCCGGCCGCGCCGTTGTCCGACCAACGGGCTGCGTCCCGCGGCGCGTGCGCAGTACCCTTGATCGTCCGGCGCGCTCCGGACCCCATGCGGAGACAGGCCCTGCCAGGACCGCCAGGGTTGAGACTGTGTCAGCGGACGGTCCGTCATTCCACTGGGACGCGGACCGAGAGGTGAGGTAGCGCATGGTGGTCCCCGCAGACGGCCGGGGCGGCCCCGAGGGCCCCGGGCGGAGCGAGGCGCCGACGGTGGTCATGCACACGTCCCCGCCCGGCCGGATCGCCATCCCCGCCCAGTCGGGGCCGCCCGAGGGTCCGACCCTCGCCTGGTCCGCCGACCAGTGGGAGCTGGCCCACCAGCGCGTCCGGCTGGCCGGGCGCGCGTACGTCTGGCTGAACCTGGTCGAGCAGCGGCTGCGCGCCCTGGTCGGCGAGGTGCTGCGGCCCGTCTACGCCCCCGCCCACGGCGAGGACTGGGTGACCGCCGCCGCCGGACCGGCCGGCGAGGAGTGGGTCTACCGGGCCGGCGCCGTCCGCGAGGTCAGCCGCCGCAAGGGCTACCTGCTCGACCCGGCCGACGACGACCCGCTGGTCTTCCTGACCCTGCCCCAGCTGCGCGAGCTGATGGTGCAGCACTGGCCCTGCTTCGAGCCGTACGTACTGGACCGCCGCGAGGTCGAGCTGGCGCTGGACGAGCTGGAGGTCGCCCGGCACGTCGTCTCGCGCAACCGCAGCCTCTCGCAGACCGTCCTGGCCCAGGCCGAACGGGCTGCCGCCAGGCTGCTCACGCTGCTGGACGGCGGCACGGGCGGAGTGCCCGCCGACGTGGTCGAGCAGTTGATCGCCGGCCGCTACGCGGACGTGGTCGCGGTGCACGCGGACCGGGTCAGGCTCCAGCGCGACCTGCCGGTGGAGGACCTGCTGGACGGCGCCCGGCGGCTGGACGCGGTCGGCATCGGGCTCGGCATGCTCTGCCAGAACTACACCGGCAAACGGCTGATCCGGCTCGCCACCGACGGCTGCCGGGTGCGGCTGCTCTTCCTCAACCCGGCCAGTAGCGCGGTGCGCCGCCGCGAGCGCGAACTCGGCCTCGGCCGCGGCGAACTGGCCCGCTCGATCGAGATGAACATCATGCACGTCCGCCGGGTCCGGGCCAGGCTGCGCGACCAGGGCGGTTTCGAGATCCGGGTGTTCGACGAGACCCCCCGGTTCACCGCCTACCTGGTGGAGGGCCCCCGGTCGGTGGCGTCGGCCGGCGGGCGGCGGCGCTCGGAGGGCCTCGGCGTGGTCCAGCCCTACCTGCGCCGCTCCCGGGGCATCGAGTCCCCGGCCCTGGTGCTGCGCGGCGGCGCCGGACAGCTGCCGGGCGGTCAGGAGGCCGGGTTGCTGGAGATCTACCGCGAGGAGTTCGAGGGGGTCTGGGCGGACTCGCGTCCCGTTTCGTGACGGCGCTCCGCCGGGGGTGCCGTCGGCTGCTCCGGCGGCCCGCCGTGGGGGCTGTTCGCGCGGTTTTCCGCGCCCCGGAAGGGCCTCCCGGCCGCTCTGGGGGGCTGCTCCGCGCGCCCCGGCCGTCCCGGGGCCGCCGCCCGCGGCGTGCGCACCGTTCCCCGACTTCGCGATGGAGTCCCGGCCTCGGCCCCTTCGCCGTGGGCCGGGCCCGCCCGTAACGCGGCCACTCCGTGGACGGAGTCTTCCGGGGTCTCCAATGACATGTGCCGAACATCTCCCACATCGCCGACCGGTGGATCGCGACGTGTCGGCAGGCAGTCCATTCGGAGATGATCGCCGTAAACTAGCCGAAATATTCAAGACGCCGCGAAAGTGCCGAATATGGACATCTCGTGGCGCGAGTTCGATTCCAGGCAATGCTGAAATCGGCCATGTTGGTGGCCGTATCGGCTGCACCGGTGGCCGTGTCGGCCGCGCTGGTGCGGAGCTGGCCTGCATCGTTCCGTCCACTATGGGCTGGGTCACATTGCTGATGGCTGGAATCGATCGGTAAAATCGATCACCACTTTCGAACGGCGTGTTAGAAATCCTCTACAGCCGCTTCCACGCACGGAATTCAGTGGGACCCGGCCGGGGGAGCGGGAAATGTGAATTCATGGTGGAGGTAAAAATGGAGCAGGATTTTGATCTCGACGTCCGAGTAGCCGTTGCGCCGAAGCACGCCACGCCGGAGGGCTTCGCGAGCGTCGGCACCACCTGCTGGTCCTGCGGAGACTCGTGCAACTGCCCGCTCACGACGCTTCCGTGGAACTCCTGCGGAAACTGACGGGCGCTCGTCCTGAAGTAGAAGGCTCCCGGCGCCGTCTCGCGCCGGGAGCCTTCCCGGGAAGCCGGGAGCTTCCCGGAAAACGGCCGGCGGCCGCGCTCGGCACGCCGTCCGAGGAATTAGCCAGGTGTTGATGTGAGTCTGGGGGCCGCGGTGCCGGTGCTGGAATTCGATGCGAGGACCGCCGAGGTGGCCCGGGCCGTGGCCGACCGGCTGGCGGTGTTCGCCGGCGCGGCGGGGGAGCGGGTTGGGCGCGAGTCGGTGCCGGAGGGGTCCGGCCTGGCCGACGGATACCCGGGGATCGCGCTGTCGCTCCTGCACGCCGGAAGGGCGCTGGATGAGCCGGAGCTGATCGACGCGGGGCAGGCCCTGCTCCGCCGTTCCGCTCAGGCCACCGCCGAAAGCCCGCTGTCCGGTGCCGGTCTCTTCACCGGCACCGCGGGTTTCGCGAGCGTCCTGCTCGACTTCTCGGCGCACGACCGCCGCTACCTGTCGTCCCTGCGCCGGATCGCCGACCGGCTCGGCGAGCAGATCGCGGCCACACCGCGCCGGGAACCCGGGGCGGGCCTGCCGTCCTCCGATTTCGACGTCATCGCGGGCGCGGCCGGCCAGCTGGCCGCCGCGGCCCGGCTCTGCACGGTCCTGGAGTCCGCGCCCGGCGACCCGATCCGCACCGCGGCCGAGCAGCTGACGGCGTATCTCCTGCGGGTGACGGAGCTGGACAGTCGGCAGCGGTTCGGCTGGCTGACGACGCCGGACTACTACCCGCCCTATCCCGGGTACGAGGAGCAGGGCCCGCACGGGCTGTACAACCTGGGCTTCGCGCACGGCCTGCCGGGCGTCGTCTCGGCGCTGTGCGCCGCGGCCGCCGCCGGGATCGGAGGCTCCGGTCCGGCCGAACGTCTCGCGCAGACCACGGCCTGGCTGGTCCGGAACCGGCTCATGGACGACGTGCCCGGCGCCGCGTGGCCGAACTCCCTCCGGGCCGAGGAGGGGACCGGGCTGCCCGTCGCCCCGCTCGGCCGGCGGTCCGCGCGCGCGGCCTGGTGCTACGGCGCTCCGGGCATCGGCATCTCCCTGCTGAGCGCGGCCAAGGTGCTCGGCGACACCGGTCTGGAGGAGACCGCGGTCGGGGCTCTGCAGCGGGTGGTGGACTGGGCGCCGGCCGAGCGGAACGTCTTCGCACCCAATCTCTGCCATGGCCACGCCGGACTGCTGGCGGTCTATCGGCGGGCCTATGCGGCCACGGGTTCGGCGTCCTTCCGCGCGATGGCCGAGGACTCGCTGTCGACCCTGCTGTCGATGGCGGACGAGGCCCGTCCCTACCTGGTGGCGGACGAGCCCAAGCGGGGCGACCTCGTTGACGCCCCGGGGTTCCTCAACGGCGCGGCGGGCGTGCTTCTCGCGCTCTGCGGGGCGCTCTCGCCGCAGGCGGCCGGGTGGGACGAGATCTTCTTCCTCACCCCGGCCTGACCGGGGTCCGGGGCCGCGGCGATCCAGAAGCGGCTCCCGAACTGCCGTATCCGATAACAGCGTTGCCCGAGCACAGGTAAGGAATGAGCGTGACCCGTCGGAACGCCGAGCTCAGCGACCGGAAGTCCGGGAGAAGCCGCAACTACGCCGCACGGGACTTCTTCCTGCTGCGCGCACCGGCCCTGCCGAGCCGGGGGCTGACGGACCTGCTGGCCTCCGGGGTGGAGCAGGTCGGCACGGATCCGGCCGGGCAGGACCCGGCGGGGTGGGAGGACGGCTATCTGCGAGGCCTGCTGGACCTGTGGGCGAGGCCCGGGGTCCGCTCGGCGATCTCGCTGACGGCACCGGATCTGGCCCGGGCCGTGGCGGGCATCGACACGCTCTCGGTCCGGGACCGGCGGCGCGCGATGATGAGCCTGGGCCGGTACCTGAACCGGATGAGCATTCGACCGACCCCGCTCAGTACGGTGGCGGGCGTCGCGGTGGGCACGTTCTCCGGACCGGCTCCGGCGGCCCCGCCCGGACAGGCCTCGGGGCCCCGGCTCGGCGTGCCGGCGATCGGCGGTGCCGTGGCCAGGCTGGACATGGGCTGGGTGCTGCACCTGTTCAAAGCGGGCACCGATTCCCGGCAGATCCGGCCTGAACTGGAACTGCGTACCAACGACTTGATCCACCGCGGTCGAGGCCGGGCCTGGCTGTCCACGGCCGACGCCTACGGCGAAGGCTCGCGGCGCTCGGCTTCCGTCCGCTGGTCCCCGGCCGTCCAGCTCGTCCTGGAGGCGGCCCGGACGCCGAAGACCTTCGGCGAGCTGCGGGACGGGCTGACGCGGCAATACCCGGCGGTTTCGCTGGAGAAGGTCACCGCACTGGTCGACCAGCTGGTCGAGTTGGACTTCCTGATCACCTCGCACCGGCCGGCCCTGCTGGAGACGTCCGAACAGCTCCCGCTGTCAGCCCAGTTGGCGACCGCCTACGACAGCGACGCGATTGCCGCGCTGACGTCCATCGAGGCGGCGGTGGCCGCGTTCAACGCCGTCGGCGACGTGGCCGAGCTGGAGGAGCTCCAGGAGAGGATCGCCCCGCTGGCCCGGCGGGTGAGCGAGGACTACAGCGGTCCCCTGCTGCGGGTCGATGCCCGGTTGAACGTCCCCGCAACGCCCGTCCTGCCGGCCGAGGTCCAGACGCTGGCGGAGGATGCCGCCGAGATCCTGGCCACCGTGGGCAACATCCACCGGTACCCGTGGCGGCTGCGCGAGTACGCGACGGCGTTCACCGAGCGCTACGGCGCGCACGCCGAGGTCCCGGTCCTTCAGGTGCTCTCCGAGGAGACGGGACTCGGCGCGCCGGCGGGCTATCAGAGTCCGCCGCGGTCCTTCGAGCTGTCCACGACGCTCACCCGTGACCGAGGCAGCGAGGAACGGGACGCGGTCCTGCACCGGCTCGCCGCCGACGCACTCAGCCGCGGCAGTCTCGACGTGGTCCTCGACGAGCGGTGGATCGCTGAGCTGAGGCGGTTCGTCGACGACCGGCCGCTGAGGCCCGCGATCGACGTGCACCTGCAGGTGATGCCGCCGACCGCTTCGGGGTCAAGCTGGCGCGGGGTGGTCACGGACACCGGAGCGGCGTACGGCGGCCGTACCTTCGCCCGGTTCCACGACCTGCTGGGTGCCGAGGGGCGCCGGAGCCTGGAGGAGCTGGCCGACGCGGAGGCGGCGCTGCTGCCCGGGGTCGCGGTGGTGGAGCTGACCTACCTGCCGGAGAAGGCCCGAGCCGCGAACGTCTCGGTCCGCCCGGCGGTACGAACGCTGGAGCTGCCGCTCAACGTGGCACCGGGGCGGTCCGCCCACGAGGTGATCTCGCTCGAGGACGTGGTCGTGGGCGTGCGCGACGGGCGGCTGTACCTGCACAGCCCGGTCCTCGGGTGCGATCTGCACGTCACCCAGCACACCATGCTCAACCCGCTGATGGCGCCGAACGTCGGGCGCTTCATGCTCGAGGTCTCCTCGGCGGCCTTCCGGGGTGTCTCGTCGTTCGACTGGGGCGCCCTGGCAACCGGCATGCCGTTCCTGCCCCGGGTCGTCTGGCGCGACCTGGTGCTGAAGCGCGCGCGCTGGCTGCTTCGCGCCTCCGAGCTGCCGGCCGGCTGTACCGGCTCGTCGACGGCCTTCACCGCGGCCGTCGCGGCCTGGCGCGAGCAGTGGAACGTGCCGCGCCTCGCCTTCCTGACACACGGCGACAACACGATTCTGCTCGATCTGGAGAGCGCCCCCTCACTGGAGGAACTGCGGCTGGCCGCGGCCCGGGACACGGCGGGCTTCCAGCTGCAGATCGATGAGGCGCTGCCGGGCCCCGAGGAGGGCTTCCTGCGGGATGCGGCCGATGCGCCCTTCGTCGCGGAGGTCGTGGTCCCCGTGGTGCGCGGGCAGCACGTGCCGGCGCCCCGGGCAGCGGCCGTCGCACGCAGGCGGATCACCGAAGCCGAGCGGTTGCGGCCGGTCGGCGGGCCGTGGGTCTACGCCAAGCTGTATGTGGAGCACGACGCGCAGGACGCCCTCCTGCTCGAGGAGGTGACGGCGCTGACGCGCTCGCTGGCCGACCGCCGCCTCGCGGGTCACCCGTTCTTCCTCCGGTACGGCGATCCCGCCCCGCACCTGCGGTTGCGTTTTTGGGCCGCGGAACCGGCCCGGGCCGGCGAACTGCTGGGAGAGGTCGCGCAGTGGGCCCACGGCCTGGCGGTCGAGGGCCGGATCACGGACGTCGCTTTCGAGACCTACCGCCGCGAGATCGAGCGTTACGGCGGCCCCGACCTGATCGACGCGGCCGAGGAGCTGTTCTGCCGGGACAGCGCCGCGACCCTGGCCCTGCTGCGGCACCTCGCCTCGCCGACGCCGGCGGGCGAGACCGCGTTGGACCGGACCGCACTCACCGCGCTCAGCCTCGAGACCGTCGGCCGGGTGCTGGTACCCGACTTCGCCGAGCGGCACGCCCTGGTGCGGTCGATGGCCGGTTCGCAGGCGGGTGGCGTGGAGTACCGGGCCGTCGCGCGTCGCCTCTGGCAGGGGCACACCGCGCCCGGCGGCGAGGCCGCGGCGCTCGGGCAGGTGAGGGCCGCCTGGCAGCCCGGGGGAGCCGGGTACGCCGCCCAGGTGGTCAAGCTCGCCGAGGCCGGCGGACTCTGGTCGGACCGGACGTCCATCCTGCGCAGCCTGTTCCATATGCACTGCAACCGGATGGGCCTGCGGCGCGAGCGGGAGGACGCCGCCTACGGCATGTGGCGGCGGCTGCTCGACCGGATCGCCACGGCCGAGGGCGCGTCAGCGGTGGAGCGGACCCGGTGAACTCGCGCTTGTGGCTCCGGCGGTTGGCGCAAGCGCCGCGACCGGGTCTGGCCATGCTGGGCCGGACCTGGCGCGGCGACCGCGCCGGGACCACGCAGCTGGCCCTGATCTCGCTGGTCATCGGTGTCCTGCCGGCCGGTCAGGTCAAACTCACGGCGGCCCTCGCGACGGCTCTGCTGAGCGCGGCCGGCGGCTCGCACACGCAGGTCCGCGGCATCCTGGTCTGCCTGGCCCTGCTGTCCCTGCTGGGCCTCGGCTCGCAGGTGCTGTCCCTGCTGCAGAGCCGGGCCGTGCAGCGCTGTCAGAGCAGGCTCTCGGCCCACATGTCCGACGAGATCATCAGCCGTGCGACTCTCTTCACCCTCTCCCAGGTGGAGGACCCGAGCGTGCAGGACTCGCTGCAACGAGCCGTCCGGGAGGTGGCGTTCCGGCCGGGGATGATGCTCGCCCAGCTGGTGCAGGCGGGCACCCAGGTGGTCACCTTCGGCTCGGTCGGTGTGATCCTGTGGACCCTGGACTTCCGGGTCGCGCTGCTGGCCATGCTCGCCCCGTTCCCCACCGTGCTCGCGCAGATCCTGCAGGGCCGCCGGACCCACGCGTTGGAGCACGGCCGGTCCGAGGAACGGCGCAGGCTCAACTACTGGCAGCACCTGGCCTCCCAGCCGAACCCGATGAAGGAGGTACTGGCCTTCCGGCTCGCCCCGGTGGTCCTCGCCAACCACCGGCGACTGCTGGCCAAGATCGTCGGCGCGGACCTGCGGCTGACGAACCGGAACTTCCGCTTCGCCGTCCCGATGGTGATCGCGACCGCGGTGCTGACGGTCTCCGCGCAGGCCACGGCGGTCCTGATCGGCAGCGACGCCCGGCACGTGGCGGGGCTGCTGGCGGTGATCCAGGCGATCGGCATGCTGCAGAGCAGCATGCAGCAGCTCTTCGGCGCGATGTCCGGGATGTATGTGAACCAGCTCTACCTGCGCAACGTGAACGAGTTCCTCGCGCTCGAGCACACGCCGCCCCCGCAGGGCGAGCTGGCGTTCCCTCGGGACATCGTCACCGGTGTCGAGTTCCGCGAGGTGTCGTTCAGCTACCCCGGCAGCGGGCGGCGCGCGCTGGAGAACGTCTCGTTCACGCTGAAGCCGGGTCAGGTGACGGCGATCGTCGGCCTGAACGGCGCGGGCAAGTCGACCCTGGGCAAGCTCCTCGGCCGCCTCTACGAGCCGACCGAGGGCTCGATCCTCGTCGACGGCGTTCCGCTCACCGACTTCCGGCTGGACAGCCTGCGCGACCACGTCTCCTACGTCTTCCAGAACTACGTCGAGTACCAGCTCTCGGTGGGCGAGAACATTTCGCTCGGCCTGGTGCACGAGGCCGACCGGGGAGCGGAGCAAGTCGAGGCCGCGGCCCGCGAGGTGGGGATGCACGAGCACATCGCCTCCCTCCCGCAGGGCTACCAGACGCAGGCGGGGAAGCTGTTCACGGGCGGCGTCGAGTTCTCCGGGGGCCAGTGGCAGCGACTGGCCATCGCGCGGGGCATGGTGCGCTCGGCCAGCGTCCGGGTCATGGACGAGCCGACCGCCGCGCTCGACACCATCACCGAGGCCGAGTTGCTCGACACCATCACCGCGGCCTCGGCCGGCCGGGTCTCGCTGCTGATCGCCCACCGCTTCTCGTCCGTGCTGCGCGCGGACCGGGTGCTGGTCTTCGACCGCGGCCGGCTGGTCGAGGACGGCGATCACCAGGAACTGATGAGCCTCGGCGGCCTGTACGCGCAGATGTACGAGGCGCAGACCGCCGGGTACCAACCCGCGGCGGGAGCCGGGACGGGAGTCCGATGATGAAACTCACCGCATTCGACCAGGTGCCGGTCTTCGGCGCCACCGGCCCGGCCGGCGCCGCCCGGGAGTCGGTCCGACTCGCCGTGGCCGCCGAGCGCCTGGGGTACGACCGGTTCTGGATCGCCGAGCACCACGGGGCGACCGGCGGCTGCGGCTCGCCCGAGGTGCTGGTCACCGCCGCCGCCGCCGCGACCAGCACCATCCGGGTGGGCGCCGCCTCGGTACTGCTGCCCCACTATGCGCCGTTGAAGGTGGCGACCACCTTCAACCTGCTGGAACGGCTCTATCCCGGGCGGATCGACCTCGGCATCGGCCGCGGCCCAGGCGCGGTCGAGACGGTCACCCGGCTGCTCGCGCGAGAGGGCGAGGCGCCGTACCACGAGAAGATCGAACACCTGCTGGCCTATGTCACCGCAGGGACGGACCTGCTGCCCGACTCCTCCCCGCCGCAGCTGTGGCTGACCGGCGCCGGCCTGGGCGGGGCGCACCTCGCCGCCCGTTACGGACTGCCGTTCTGCCTCGCGCAGTTCGCCCACGGCACCCTGCGGCCGGAGATCGTCGAGCTGTACCGCGAGAGCTTCCGCCCGGGCCCGCTCGGGGCGACCCCGCGCGTCAGCATCGCCGTCCGGGTGGCCTGCGCGGACGACCCGCAGGATGTCCGGCTGCTGCGCTCCGTCCTCGCCTGGGCCGCCGCCCCGGCGGACCGCCGGACTCTCCCGTCCTGGAAGGAACTCCGCGCCCTCGGGCCCGCCGCGTCCTCGCCGGGCCCGGACGGTATGTCGCTGCTCGCCGGAGTCCCCGCGGAGGTGGCCGAGCAGCTCGGTGTCCTGATCGCCGCCTACGCCCCCGACGAACTCGCCGTCACCACCGTCTGCCCCGACTTCGGCCTCCGGGTGCGGACCCTCGAGCTGGTCCGCACCATGGTCCCGGCTGCGCAGGACTCAGGGTGCTGAGGGAGCTGCCTGGCTGACGCTCCGTCCAGGAGTCGAACACACCACAGGTTTTGCCTCCCCTTGGGAATCACTCGGCTCATCCATTACTGAGGTACGCCTAAGCTAAGTTGCGGCGCCCTGGACAGTCCCTGTCCGGGGCGTCGTTTCTGAGAACAGGCACCGCCGGGGCCGGCACCCGGGGAGGAGAACCCTCGACATGTGGGACGACGCGTTTCCCAGCTTCCTGATAGGCCTACGGGAGGGTTTGGAAGCCGGGTTGATCGTTTCCATCCTGGTCGCCACCCTGGTGCGATCCGGCCAGAAGGCCCGACTGCCGCAGGTGTGGACCGGAGTGGCGGGGGCCGTGGCGCTCGCCCTCAGCTTCGGCTCGGTGCTCACCTTCACCGCCGCCAAGCTCTCCGGCGGCGCCCAGGAGGCCTTCGGCGGCACGCTCAGCCTGATCGCCGTCTGCTTCGTCACGGCGATGGTCTTCTGGATGCGCAAGTCCGCGCGCAACCTCTCCTCGGACATCCGTGAGAAGGTCACCGCCGCGCTGGCCATGGGCGCCGGGACGCTGGTCCTCACCAGCTTCCTGGCCGTCGGCCGGGAGGGCCTGGAGACCTCCCTGTTCCTGTGGAGCACCATCCAGACCGCCGACGAGTCCACCGGCCCGCTGGCCGGTGCGGCGGTCGGCCTGGTCCTCGCCGCCGGGCTCTGCTGGGCGCTGTACCGCCGGGTGCTGAAGATCAACCTCACCAGGTTCTTCACCTGGACCGGCGCCGTACTGATCGTCATCGCGGCCGGCGTGCTCAGCTACGGCCTGCGCGACCTCCAGGAGTCGGGCGTGCTGCCGGGCGGCACCGCGTACGCCTTCGACCTGAGCAGGCACGTCGACGCCTCGTCCTGGTACGCCACCCTGGTCCAGGGCGTGCTCAACCTGACCGTCACCATGACCGTCATTCAGGTGCTGGCCTACGTGGCGTACCTGTCGATCGTGATGACGCTCTTCGTCCAGGGCGTCCGGATGACCGCCCCCGCCAAGCCGGCCCCCGCCGAGACCGTGGCCCCCGCCGAGACCGTGGCGGACGCCGGGACGGAGCCGGCCGGGGCCGGGACCGCCGCGGCGGCGCAGGAGGCCCCGGCCGCCGCCGAGGAGGCCCCCGCCAAGGGCGGCCGGCCGCGCTGGCTGGTCCCGGCGGCGCTGGTCGCCGTCCCCGTCGTGGTCGCGGGCGCCGTGATCGCGGTCAGCGACGGCAAGCCCGCCGGCAGCTCCACCGTCTCGGTCTCCGAGCAGGACTGCGGCAGGGGCTTCGCCGCCCCGCAGCCCGGCCAGCAGGTCTTCCAGATGCACAACACCGGCACCAAGACCTCCGAGGTCTACCTGGTCAACCCGGGCAGCAACGCCGTCTACGGCGAGATAGAGGGCCTGGCCCCCGGCACCACCCGCGCATTGACCGCCACCATAGGCTCCGGCGACTACGCCTGGCGCTGCGTCCCGACCGGCGGACGGACCGTCACCTCCGCGAGCGTGCACGTCTCCGGCGGCGCTGCGGTCAAGGCCGTCGTCCCGGTCGCCGAGGGCGACCTCGACGCCCCGCTCGCCGCGTACAAGGCCTTCGTCGGAACGGGCCTGGCCACCCTGCTGACCCAGACCCAGCAGCTCCAGTCCGACATCCACGCGGGCAACCTGGACGCCGCCCGCACCGACTGGCTCACCGCACACACCCAGTACGCCTCGCTGGGCGCCGCCTACGGCACCTTCGCCGACTTCGACGGCAAGATCGACGGCCGCCCCGACGGTCTGGCCGACAAGGCGCAGGACAAGGACTTCAGCGGCTTCCTCCGCCTGGAGTACGGCCTGTGGCACAACCAGAGCGCCGACGACCTCACCCCGGTGGCCGACCAGCTGGTCAGCGACGTGGACGGGCTCGGCAAGGCGTTCCCCACGCAGAAGTTCGACCCCACCGACCTTCCGCTGCGTGCCCACGAGATCCTTGAGAACGCGCTCCAGTTCGAGCTCACCGGAGACACCGACCAGGGCAGCGGCACCAATCTGGCGACCGTGCAGGCCAATGTCGCGGGCACCAAGGAACTGCTGACCGTCCTTCAGCCGCTGCTCCGGTCGCGCGCACCCGAGCTGCTGACCGAGGTGGACGCTGGCATGATCCGGATCAACGGGCTGCTCGACGCCGCCCACCGCCCGGACGGCAGTTGGACCCCCGTGGCCCAGCTCGCCCCCACGGCCCGCCGCCAGCTGGACGGCGCCGCGGGCCAGCTGCTCGAAGACCTCGCCAACGTCCCCACCCTGCTCGAAATCCGGAAGGCCGCCTGATGACCGACCAGCCTGCCGTCACCGGCTCGTGCCCCTTCGCCCACCTTTCCGAGGGACGCGGCGGCTCGGACCGCCGTAGCTTCGTCAAGGCCGCGCTCGGCGCGGGCGCCGGAGCCGCCGCCGTCGCAGGAGGTGTGCTGGCCCTCGGCGCCGCCCCGGCCACCGCCGACAGCCCGAGCCGCTCCAAGACCGGGTTGGTCCCCTTCCAGGGCGCCCACCAGGCCGGCATCACCACGCCCGCACCCGGCTACGCCCTCTTCGTCTCGTGCGACGTGGTCGCCCCGGACCGCAAGGCGCTGGAGAACCTCTTCCGCACGCTGACCGACCGGATCCGCTTCCTGACCGGCGGCGGCACCCCGCCGAACCTCGGCGTCGGCGCACCGCCGTCCGACAGCGGGATCCTCGGCCCGGTGCTGCCGGCCGACAACCTGACCGTCACGGTCGGCGTCGGCGCCTCGCTCTTCGACGACCGCTACGGTCTGGCCAAGGCGAAGCCGGTCAAGCTCAACCCGATGAAGACCTTCCCCAACGACAACCTGAACGCCGCCGAGCTGCACGGCGACCTCTCGCTGCAGATCTGTGCGGACAGCCAGGACACCGTGCTGCACGCACTGCGTGACATCGCCCGGCACACCCGCGGCGCGATGCAGATCAAGTGGCGGATCGACGGCTTCCAGAACCCCGGCCGCCCGGACGGCGCCCAGCGCAACCTGCTCGGCTTCAAGGACGGCATCGCCAACCCGGACACCACCTCCTCCCGGGTGATGGACCGGCTGGTCTGGGTCACCCCCGGCATGGGCGAACCCGACTGGGCCGTCGGCGGCAGCTACCAGGTCATCAGGATCATCCGGATGCTGGTCGAGTTCTGGGACCGGGTCTCGCTCGCCGAGCAGGAGAAGATGTTCGGCCGCCGCAAGGACACCGGCGCTCCGCTGGACGGTGCCAAGGAGACCGACGCACCCGACTACGCCAAGGACCCGGACGGCAACGCCATCCCGCTGGACGCGCACATCCGGCTCGCCAACCCGCGCACCGACAAGACCGCCGACTCGCGGATACTGCGCCGGGGCTTCAACTACGACCGGGGCATCGACAGCGTCGGCAACCTCGACATGGGCCTGGCCTTCTGCTGCTACCAGCAGGACGTGGTCCGGCAGTTCGAGGCCACTCAGACCCGCCTGATCGACGAGCCGCTGGTCGACTACATCTCGCCCACCGGCGGCGGCTACTTCTTCGCCCTGCCCGGGGTCAAGGACAACGCCGACTGGCTCGGACGCGGACTCCTCGCCTCCGCCTGACGGACGGCGCCGGCCCCTGCCGCAGCCCCGGTACGAACCGTGCCGGGGCTGCCGCGCGTCCTGGCTGTCACAGGCACCCGCGATGATGAGGCCAGACCACGGCGGACGCACGGAAGGACACCCCAGATGAGCTGGTGGAAGGAGCCACTGGTCGGCTTCGACCTGGAGACCACGGGCACCGACCCGGCGCACTCGCGGATCGTCACCGCCGCCCTGGTGGACACCCGCGGCGGCCGGGTCGAACGGATCTCGGGCTGGCTGGTCGACCCCGGTGTGCCGATCCCGGCCGAGGCCGCCGCGATCCACGGCATCACCGACGAACAGGCCCGCACCCACGGCAGACCGGCGGCCGAGGCGGTCGAGGAGATAGCCGCCGCGCTCTGCGAACGGCTGGCCCTCGGGCACCCGGTGGTCGCCTTCAACGCGCCGTTCGACCTCTCGCTGCTCGACGCCGAACTGCGCCGCCACGGCCGTCCCCCGCTCGCCGAGCGGCTCGGCGGCACCGTCGGCCCGGTGGTGGACGCCCTGGTGATCGACCGTTCGGTGGACCGCTACCGCAAGGGCTCCCGCACGCTCCAGCACGTCTGCGAGGTGTACGGGGTCGAGCTCGCCGACGCCCACGAGGCGGGCAGCGACGCCCTGGCCGCCGTGCGGGTCGCCGTCGCCCTGGGAGAGCGCTACCCCGCCCAGGTCGGCGACCTGACACCCGAGCAGCTGCACGCGCTCCAGATCGACTGGCACCGGTCCTGGGCCGAGGGGCTCCAGGCCTGGCTGCGCAAGGGCAAGGACGCCGAGGCCGTCATCGACCCGCGCTGGCCGCTGCGCTGAGCCCCGGTCCGACCGGTACGGGTGGCGGCGTCGCGGGCCGACGGCACCGCCCGGTCTCGGGCCTCGCCCCGCTCCTTCATCCACCCCCCGTGGGCCGGTCGGTCCCGAGGCGTGCGGGACCGTACGGCCGGCCTGCTGCCGCCGCTCTCTGCCGCTCCCGGCCCCTCCGGGACGTCAGACGGCGGGGAAGTCGAAGGTGTAGCCGTGCGCGACGAGCCAGGGGAGCAGCTGGCCGAGGGCCGCGACGGTCTGGCTGCGGTCGCCGCCGCCGTCGTGCATCAGCACCACCCCGCCGGGCCTGAGGTTGTGCTGCACATCGGCCACGATCGAGGCGACCCCGGGCCGGGACCAGTCGCGGGTGTCCACCGACCAGCCGAGCGGGCGCATGCCGTTCTGAACGGCGATCAGCCTGTTCTCGGCACCGAAGTCCCCGCCGGGCGCGCGGAACCACGGGACCGCCGTGCCCGGGCCACCGGCCTTGGCGATCATGTCCTTCGCCGCGGTGATCTCGTACACCTGCCGGTCGTGGGAGAGCGTGTGCATCGGCTGCGGGTGGTGGACGGTGTGGTCGCAGAGCCGGTGCCCCTCGGCCAGGACGCGCTTGACGGCGGCCGGCCGGGCGGTCGCCTGCGGACCGATCTGGCAGAACGTGGCGTGCGCGCCGTACCGGGCGAGCAGGTCGAGCACCTGGCCGGTGTACTGGCTCGGTCCGTCGTCGAAGGTGAGTGCGACCGTACGGCCGCCTGACGCGGTGCGGTAGACGATCGAGGTCGGGCCGCCGGCGGGCGGCGGTGCCGGCGCGGGCGTCGAACTCCCGGTCGGGGCCGCGGTCGGCGTGGAGCTCACTCCCGGGGTCGGCGTCGAGGAGGTCCGGTCGGGCGAGGGCGGGGAGGGCAGGGAGGGCGAGGAGCCGGCCGGCCCCGGGGCCGTGCTGCCGGACCAGGGGGCGGAGGACGCGGAGGACCGGGACGGCGAGGACGACGAGGACGAAACGGTGGGGGTGCCGGGCGCCGCCGAGCCGGCGGCGCCGGGTTCGGCGGGTCCGCAACCTGCGATCAGGGCGGGCGCGAGCAGCGCGGCCAGACCGTACCCGAGGGTGCGGGCGAGGCCTGACCGGGGGCTGGGTATCCGCATGGCTACGGCTCCTGACGTCGTACCGGCGGCCCGGGAGAGTGCGGGCCGCACCCGGTACGACGTCCGCCGTCAGGGCGTGGTTCCGTAGGTGCGTATGGAGACGACCCTTGGGTCAGAAGGGATGGGAGGGGAACCAGGGGTATATCGAAGGGCCGTCGAAGGGCTGCCGGCGCAGGATCACCGGCGGCGGCGGGGGTCAGAAGGGGTACCAGCGCACTGCGGTCGCGCCCTCGCGGAGCGAGTCGACCCGGCGGCGGAACTCGGCGAGCGCGGCTGGGTTGCCGGGGACCTGCTGGGCGACCCAGGACGCGCTGGCGGTCTCCCGGGCGCCGCGCAGCACGGCGAACCCCGGCCAGTCGCGGACGTCCCAGCCGTAGGCGGTGGTGAAGGCGAGGTAGTCCTCGGCGGGGACGCCGTAGCGGTCGTGGCTGAGCGCGAGGACCACCAGGTCGTGTTCGCGCAGGTCGTGGGAGACGTTCTCCAGGTCGAGGAGGACCGGTCCGTCGGCGGTGAGGTGGACGTTGCGCGGCAGGGCGTCGCCGTGGATCACACCGGGCGGCAGCTGCGGGGTGAGGCCCCCGATCGCGGCGGCGAAGTCGGCCTTGCGCCGGCGCAGGAAGTCGGCGTCCGCCGGGTCGATGTGACCCTCGGCGCTCGCCAGCCAGCGCTCGACGGGGGCGAGCAGATCGCGGCGGCCGAGCGCGAACGGCGGTGCCGGTAGCCGGTGCAGGGTGCGCAGCAGTGGCGCGAGGTCGGCGGGCGCCGCCGTCCCGACGGCGGGGCTGAGCCGGTGCCAGAAGGTGACGGGGTGTCCGTCTGCGACCAAGGGCTCGGCCAGGTAGGGGCGGACCACGGGCACGTCGTGTCCGGCGAGCCAGTCGGCGACGGCCAGTTCGCGGCGGGCGCGCCCGGTGAGCTCGGGGCCGCGTCCGACCTTGGCGACCACGGCCGGATCGCCGAGGTCGAAGACGGCGTTCTCGCCGAGGGCCAGCAGCCGGGCGTCCACCGGAGCGGGCAGTCCGGCGGCGGCGCAGGCGGTGGTGAGCAGGGCCTGGGCGCGCGGCCCGTCGAAGGCGGTCATGGAGTGAATCATGGCGTACAGGGGTTGAGGGTCCGTCTCGGGGCTCCCCGGCCCAGGTCAGGGGTGGATTCAAGCGGTGGGGCAGGGGAGATGCGGGGTTCCCCCTACTCCTCAGGGGCGGGTTCTCCTTCTTGGGGTAGAGGGTGAATCCATCCTGAGGGGGAGGGATCTCCACCCCGAGCACGAGGCGTCGGGGCTGGTCAAGAGGCGAGGATGGACCGGGGCCGGATTCCGGGCCCCGAGGGGGGCACGATCCAGCGGGGGCCACTTGCCGGGCGGCAAGTAAGAACCCGTAGGATGCACTCAGTCACTTACTTGCCGACCGGCTAGAGCTCTGCTCTGCCCAGGTCCTGCCGTCGCCCGATGTCCAGTCCCCCCAGGGCTGCGGTGAACCATGCCCAGGAGGCATTACGAGCATGTTCCACCGAATAGGACAATTCGTCGCCAGGCGGGCGTGGTGGGTGATCGCAGTCTGGGTCGTCGGTGCGATCGCGGTCGCGGTGACCGCGCCGACCATCGCGGCACAGAACGACGAGAGCGCCTTCCTGCCCAAGAGCTACGAGTCCATCCAGGCCGCCCAGCTGCAGGCGAAGGCCTTCCCTGCCAACTTCTCGCCCGGCGCCCTGCTGCTGTTCGAGCGCGCTGACGGCGGCAAGCTGGATGCGGCCGACCAGGCCACCATGAAGAAGGTGGTCCAGGGCCTGACCGACGAGCACATCAAGAACGTCGACCAGATCCTCCCGGTCGGCCCGCAGGGCATGTCCAAGGACGGCAAGTACGCGCTGTCCATGGTCGCGATCGGCAAGACCGCGCAGGGGCAGGACTACCTCGACGTCGCCAAGGACCTGCGCACGGACGGCGGCAAGCTTGCGGACGGTTCGGCGCTGAAGTTCCGGGTCGGTGGCCCGGCGGCGTCCGCGCTCGACATGCAGGACTCCTCAGGGCTCGCCAATGCCCTGATCGGGATGGGCTCCTTCGTGCTGATCCTGCTGATCCTCGCGATCATCTTCCGCAGCGTCCTGATCGCGCTGGCGCCGCTGCTGATGATCATGGCGGTGGTCAAGCCGGCCGCCGAGGGTCTGATCAACTACGCCACCAAGCTCTTCGACCTGAAGGCCGACAACACCATGTCGGCGATGCTGCTCGTGGTGCTGCTCGGTGTCGGTACCGACTACTTCCTCTTCCTGATGTTCCGCTACCGCGAGCGGCTGCGGGCCGGTGAGGACCGCAAGACGGCCGTGGCCAACGCGGTCGGCCGGGTCGGCGAGGCGATCACCTCCGCCGCCGGTGCCGTCGCCGCCGCCTTCGCGGTGCTGGTGCTCTCCAGCCTCGGCATGTTCAAGGCGATCGGCCCGGCGCTCGCCATCGCCGTCGTCACCACCGCCATTGCCTCGGTCACCTTGGTGCCCGCCGTGCTCTCGGTGCTCCCCGCCAAGGCCCTGTTCTGGCCCGGCAAGAAGTGGATGGAGGAGCGCGAGGGCGCCCGCTTCGCCGCTCTGGGCCGGATGGTGCAGCGCCGTCCCGCCATGGTCGCCCTGGCCTCCGGTGGTGTGCTGATCGCCCTCACCCTGGCCGCGCTCGGCTACAAGGGCACCTTCGACCTCAGCGGCGGCTCGATGCCGAAGAGCAAGGAGTCCATGGTCGTCCAGACCAAGATGATGGACGCCTTCTCGGCGGGCGCGGCCGACCCGAGCCACGTCCTCGTGACCAGCGCCACCGACGGCGCCAAGCTCGACCAGGGGGCGCTGAAGACCTATGCGGGCAAGCTCGCCGAGGTCCCGGGCGTCGCCCAGGTGCTGCCCGAGCCGCAGCTCAGCAAGGACGGCGCCACGGCGGACTTCACCGTCATGCTCAAGGACGCCCCTGCCAGCAACGCGGCCATCGACACCGTGACCAAGCTCCGGAACACCGCCCACGCGGACGCCCCGGACGGGACCAAGGCCTTTGTCTCCGGTAGCACCTCGGTGAACAAGGACATCAACACGGCGATGGCGCACGACTACAAGCTGGTCTTCCCGATCGCCGGCCTGCTGATCATGCTGATCCTGGGCCTGCTGCTGCGCAGCGTCGTCGCCCCCTGGTACCTGATGGCCTCGGTGGGTCTCGGCTTCGGCGCCACGCTCGGTGCCACCAGCCTGATCTTCCAGCACGTCGCGAACCAGCCGGGCCTGATGTTCATGCTGCCGATCTTCATCTACCTCTTCGTGGTGGCGATCGGCACCGACTACAACATCCTGATGGTCGCCCGACTGCGCGAGGAGGCCGCCGAGGGGCGCTCGCCGCGTGAGGCGGCGGCCGAGGCGGTCCGCCACGCCGGTCCGACCGTCGGTGCGGCCGGCTCCATCCTGGCCGCGTCCTTCGCGACCTTCATGCTGGCGGGCAACGTCCTGTTCAGCGAGATCGGCTTCTCGATCGCCTTCGGCATCATCGTGGCGGCGTTCGTGATGGCGCTCTTCTTCACCCCGGCCATCACCGCGCTGCTCGGCCGGGCCGCCTGGTGGCCCGGCCACGGCGAGCTGGCCGGGCACGGGGCTCCGGCCCCGCTGGCCGCCGTCCCCTACGAGGACGACCGGGAGCCCGCCGGCCGTGTGTGACGGTGAGCGGTAGCCCGTAGTCACAGGGCGGGGGGCATGCGGTGAGCACACCGCATGCCCCCTCATCCGTGCAGGTAAACCCGGTGACGACGCACTGTGGCGAGGGAAACTTTTCCGATCATTTGACCGCCCTCCCGTGCTACAGTCGAGGCAGTTGCAGTTTTGGTTCCCATGAACGTATGTGTGCGCCTGCTGGTTACCAACCCAACAGGCGCATTTGTTTTGTCCGGTGTTTTGTCTCCGGATGGGGATCGCGGCTACTTGGGGCCTACGAGGTGTAGGTCCTGATGCCCCAGAAAGAGGAGACGGTTATGGCTACCGGCACCGTGAAGTGGTTCAACAGCGAGAAGGGCTTCGGCTTCATCGAGCAGGAGGGTGGCGGCCCGGACGTCTTCGCCCACTACTCGAACATCGCCGCCCAGGGCTTCCGTGAGCTGCTCGAGGGTCAGCACGTCGAGTTCGACGTCACCCAGGGCCAGAAGGGCCCGCAGGCCGAGAACATCCGCGTCATCGGCTGACCATCGGCTCACGCCGACAGCTTGTCGCGAAGCGAGGGCCCGCACCGCACGGTGCGGGCCCTCGCCCATGCCGCCGAACGGCCGGGGCGGCGCACTTCACCCCTGACGGCCGACCTTCCCCCAGCCTCCGGCTGGGGGCACCCATGGACCATTGCCACGGCACCCGCGATCCTCTGCGATCATCACGCGGTAGCCGCGGCCATCGGCCGACCCAGGACTGGAGAGCCCATGACCACCCCTGCCCGCCCGCCGCGCAACCGCACCACGGACCGCCCGCGCGCCACCGACCGCGCCCGTACGGCGGACCGCACCCGCGGCGCCGACCGCGCCCGCACCTCCGCCGCGCCGCGCCGCGCCCCGCGCTCCCGCGCGGCTGCCGCGCCCCAGGTGGCCGAGGACTTCACCGTGGTCGAGGGCACCCCCGCCCGTCCGGCCGCGCAGAGCTTCGCCGAGCTGGAGATGCCCAAGGCACTGTTCTCCGCGCTCGCCAAGGAGGGCGTCACCGAGCCCTTCCCGATCCAGGCCGCCACGCTGCCCGACTCGATCGCCGGTCGTGACGTGCTCGGCCGGGGCCGTACCGGCTCCGGCAAGACCCTCGCCTTCGGCCTGCCGCTGCTGGCCCGCACCGCCGGACAGCGCGCCTCGGCCCGCCGCCCGCTGGCCCTCGTGCTGGTGCCCACCCGCGAGCTGGCCCAGCAGGTCACCGACGCCCTCACCCCGTACGCGAGCGCCGTCAACCTGCGGATCACCACCGTGGTCGGCGGCATGTCGATCAACAAGCAGTCCAACGCGGTCCGGCGCGGCACCGAGGTCCTGGTCGCCACCCCCGGCCGACTGGACGACCTGATCAACCGGCAGGACGTCCAGCTCGACGAGGTGCGGATCACCGTCCTCGACGAGGCCGACCAGATGGCCGACATGGGCTTCCTGCCGCAGGTCACCAAGCTCCTGGAGCAGGTCGCCGAGGGAGGACAGCGGATGCTGTTCTCGGCAACCCTGGACCGCAACGTCGACCGCCTGGTGCGCCGCTTCCTGACCGACCCGGTCACCCATTCGGTGGATCCCTCGGCCGGCGCGGTGACCACCATGGACCACCACCTGCTCCAGCTGGAGGCGGCGGACAAGGCCGAGGCCACCGCGCGGATCGCCGCCCGTGAGGGCCGCGTGATCATGTTCGTGCACACCAAGCACGGCGCCGACCGGCTGGCCAAGCAGCTGCGGGCCAGCGGTGTGCAGGCCGCCGCGCTGCACGGCGGGAAGTCCCAGCCGCAGCGCAACCGCACCCTGGACCAGTTCCGCGACGGCCAGGTCAGCGCGCTGATCGCCACCAACGTCGCCGCCCGCGGCATCCACATCGACGGCCTGGACCTGGTCGTCAACGTCGACCCGCCGATCGACCACAAGGACTACCTGCACCGCGGCGGCCGCACCGCACGGGCCGGCGAGTCCGGCACCGTGGTCACCCTGGTGCTGCCCGAGCAGCGCCGCGAGGTCAACCGGCTGATGTCCACCGCCGGCATCCGGCCCACCGTCACCAAGGTCCGCCCCACCGACTCCGAGCTGGCCCGGATCACCGGCGCGCGCACGCCCAGCGGCGTCGCCGTCCTCCCGATCGCGGCCCCGGCCCAGCCCGCGCCCGCCGCCCCGGCCGCCGGTACGGCCCCGGCCCGTCGCCGGGCGCCCAAGCGCTCCGGCCTGCCCGCCGACGTGGACATCAACGGCAACGCCAAGCGGCCGCGTCCCAAGCAGCGCTTCGGTGCCGCCGGTACCGCCGGCTCGGCCGCGGGCTCGGGTTCGGGCGAGGGCGGCGGCCGCCGGATGGCAGCCGGCTTCATCGGCAAGACCTCCGGCCGCACCAAGCCCGGCTCCGGTTCCAAGAGCGGCTCCAACTACGGCACCGGCCGTCAGCGCCGCAAGTCCGACTGACCGTCCGCCGGTCTCCGGCTGCTCTCCTCCGGCCCGCCAGGCACGCCCTGGCGGGCCGGGGTGCTGTCGCGGCCGGGCCGCGCCCGCGCCCGCCGGAGTCCGGAACCGGTTCGGAATCCCCTCGGGTGCGCTGGAACCGGTTGCGCAGATGGCTAGTTGACGGTGCGTCAGGTTTCCGTGGCGGGCCGGACGGGAGCCCAGTCGGTTCGTGGAGTGCTGCGCCCCGGGTCGCCGCGGCGCTGCCGGCCGGTGGTGGTCCTCCCGTCCCACGGTCGGGGCCGGGCCGTCCCTTCGAGGGCCCGGCCTGCCGCTCTTTGTCCGGTTCCACGGCGGTCCGGAGCTGATCGTCCGGGGCCGGCCGGGCGGCACCATCGGGCTGCGTAAGGTGGAGCCCGGAACTTCGGCGGACGGGGACGGATGGACATCGGCGCACGGCTGGCTCGGCAGGAGGGCTGCCTGGACGAGCTCCTGGAGGCGCTCGGTGTGGTCTGGACCGACCCGGCGGACCCACGCGTCGCCGCGTTCGCCGAGCGGGAGCCGCACTATCCGCAGTACCACCGGGTGGGCCACAAGCGGCAGTCGGCCGTACAGGCGCTGACCGGGAACCGGCCGCTGGTCGAGCGGCACTACACGTCGGTGCTCCGGGCGCTGGTGAGCGACGACGATCCGAGTTCGCCGCGCTGGCTCGCCGCCGTCCTGGTGGCGGCCGTCGGGCGGCGGCGGGTGCAGGAGAGCCTGGTGCAGGCGGTCGAGGCGGGCGACCCGTACCAGCAGGTCTGTGCGGCGGGAGCCTGGACGTGGGTGCAGGCGCCGCTTGCCCACGCGAGCGAGCAGGACCTGCGGGCCGGACGGCCGACGCCCGCCGGCCTCGCGGCACGGGAGGCGCTGGCGGACGTCCGGGAGCGCTACCTGAGCGCGCTGCGGGCGGCGCGGGCGGCCTGCCGGGACGGCTGGGCGCGCGGGCAACTGGCCGGACGCGCGGCCGGCTGAGCCGGGTGGACGGGGCCGTGGGGCCGCCCCGGACTTCCCGCTCCGGACGGTCCCGCGGGGTGGATCGACGCGTGCAGAAGGCGTACCGCAGCAGGGGCGCCGTACGGGCTCAGGCCGTCAGGCTGGTGATCCGGGCGGTGCGGCCGGCCAGGTCGTAGCGGCGTAGCAGGAGCCGGGCGATCTCCGGAGCGGCGCCGAGGACCGGGGAGATCAGATCGGCGGCGGCGTCGGTGGCGGCGGAGGCGATCCGGTCGGGGAGCAGTCCCGGCGCCAACAGGTAGGGTGCGACGGCCACTTGGCGGACCCCGGTGGCGCGCAGCGCGGCGACGGCGTCCGGGACGCGCGGTCCGGTGGCCGAGGCGTAGGCGACCTCGACGCCGGCCCAGCCCCGGGTGCGCTGCCAGTCGGCGGCGAGTGCCCGGGTGGCGGCGTCGGCGGCCGGGTCCGAGGAGCCGGCGGCGGTCAGGACCACGCCGGTGCCGGCGCGGACGGCGGCGGAGCCCAGGTCGAGGCCGGACTCGGCCAGGCGGCGGTCCAGGGCGTCGAGGAGCAGCGGGGACGGGCCGAGGACGTCCGCGACCGGTAGGTCGGCTCCGGCCTCGCGGAGTGCGGCCGGGACGTCGCTCTTGGCGTGGAAGGCCCGGTTGAGGAGCAGCGGGACGGCCACCGCAGGGGCGCCGTCGAGGCGGCCGAGGACCTGGGGGATGCGCGGGGCGCAGTGGTCCAGGTAGGCGGTGGCGACCTCCAGGGCGGGACGCAGCGAGCGGAGTCGCCGGACCAGGGCGTCCACGGTGGCGGCGTGCCGGGGGTCGCGGCTGCCGTGGGCGATCAGCAGCAGTGCCGGAGCGCCGGCCGACGGGCCGGGGCGGGGGCCCGGTGCCCCGGCGGGCTCGGGACGGACCGGCGGCCGGGTCCGGGGCCTGGCCGGGGGCAGGGCCCGGTCCGCGAAGGGGAGGGCGGGCTCCGCGGTGGTGCCGGCCGTGCGCGTGGCCGGGGCTCCGGCGGGTGCGGTGGGCCGGGCGGTGAGCGGGTGCGGGCCGTCGGGGCGCCGGGGCGTGTCCGGGCAGGCTGCCGCCGCCGCTCCGGGGCCTGTGGCGAGGCGGTTCGGGGCGGCGGCGGACAGTCTGCTCGTGGACATGGGCGGCCCTTCGGAGCGGTGGGGTGTCAGCGGTTGGCGACCAGCAGGCCCCGGCTGCGCAGCACGCGGCGCTCCAACGGGGAGAAGATCAGCAGGTCGATGGCGATGCCGACGAAGAGGATCAGGACGATGCCGAGCAGCACACCGGACATGTCGGAGGCCTCGCGGCTGTTCTCCAGGTAGCGGCCGAGGCCGAGGCCGAGGTCGGGGGAGGACGCGATGAGCTCGGCGGCCATCAGGGAGCGCCAGGAGAAGGCCCAGCCCTGCTTGAGTCCGGCCAGGTAGCCGGGGAGGGCGGCGGGCAGCAGGACGTGGCGAGCGCCGGCGAGGCCGGTGGCGCCCATCGTCCGGCCGGCCCGCAGGAACAGCGGCGGGACCTGGTCGACGCCGGAGACCAGGCCGTTGGCGATGGACGGGACGGCGCCGAGCAGGATGACGGCGTACATCGCGGAGTCGTTGATGCCGAGCCAGATGACGGCGGCGGGCACCCAGGCGACCGAGGGCAGCGACTGCAGGCCGGAGAGGATCGGCCCGATCGCGGCCCGGACGGGCTTGACCCGGGCGACCAGCAGCCCGATCGGCGTGCCGATGACGACGGCCGCGAGGAAGCCGGAGACGCCGCGCCAGATGCTGGTCCAGATGATGGAGAACAGCGTGCCCTGGGTCCACAGGTCGGCCAGGCTCTGCCAGACCATGGCGGGGCTGGGCAGCTTGTAGGTGTCGGTGAGTTCGAGGATGAAGGCCAGCTGCCAGAGGCCGAGCACCAGCACGACGGCGAGTGCCGGGGGGAGGACCTTCTCCCGCAGGGTCCGGGTGAGCGGGGTGCGCTGGACGACGACGCTGTCCAGCGCGTCCAGGCCCGCGCCGAGGTCCTCGGTGCTGACCGGGGCGTCCTCGGCAGGCCGGGTGCCGACCGGGGTGTCCTCGGTGGGCGCCTTCCGGACCGGCACGGGTGCGGTGTCAGTGCTTGCCATGGCGGCGGATCTCCCCACGCAGTTCTTCGGTGATCTCGATGGACAGGTCCGCGACGCCGGTGTCCTCGATGCGGCGCGGCTGGGGCAGGTCGATCCGCCACTCCCGGGCGACCCGGCCGGGGCGGGAGGAGAGCAGGACGACGCGCTGGGCGAGCCGGACGGCCTCGCGGACGTTGTGGGTGACGAACAGCACGGCGAGCTGCCGCTCGGCCCAGATCCGGGTGATCTCGTCGTGCAGCACGTCCCTGGTGATGGCGTCCAGGGCCGCGAACGGCTCGTCCATCAGCAGGACCCGGCTGCCCTGGGCGAGTGCCCTGGCCATCGCGACGCGCTGGCGCATGCCGCCGGACAGTTCGTGCACCCGCTTGCCGTAGGAGCCGCCGAGCCGGACCAGGTCGAGCAGGCGCTCGGCCTCCGGGCGGCGTTCGGCGCGCGGGACGTCGGCCAGCCGGAGGGCGAGTTCGATGTTGCGGCCCGCCGTGAGCCAGGGGAAGAGCGCGTGCTCCTGGAACATCAGCGCGGGGCGGCCGCCGGGGACCTCGATGCTGCCGGCGGTGGGCTTGTCGAGTCCGGCGACCAGGTTGAGCAGGGTGGACTTGCCGCAGCCCGAGGCGCCGAGCAGGGTGACGAACTCGCCGGGGGCGACGTCGAGCGAGATGTCGTCCAGCACCGGGGTGGCCGCGCCGGGGCGGCCGAAGCTCTTGTGGACGTGCGAGAGCCGGACGGCGGGGGCGCCGCCTGCGGCCTCGCTGCCGGGGGCGGTCTCCGAGGTGGTCAGTGCCGGGGTCATCCGGGCACCTCCTGCGTGAGTGGTCTGGCGTCTGGCGGGAAGCTGGAGCCGGGGCCCGGCCCCGCGCCGTCCCGTGCTGGGCATCGACCGGGACGGAGTGGGGACGGGCCCCGGAGCTGTGCGGGGCGGCCTACTTGGTGCCGAGCCCGGCGTCCGCCACGGCGGGGCGGCCCTGCTGTCCCAGCACCTTGTCGAGCAGGGTCAGGTCGTAGATCCCGTTCAGGCCGGGCTTCTTGAGCAGCCCGGCGGTGACCGCGTGGTCGGCCTCGGCCTGCAGGGTGCCGGCCAGCGGGTCGTCGAGGAACTCGATGTCCTGCCAGGCCGGGTCGAGGACCGCCGGATCCAGCGAGCTGCCCGCGTCGATCTTGAGCTGGGCGTTGGCGTCGGCCTTGGCCCGCGCCGGGTCGGCCTTGATGAAGGCGTTGGTGTTCACCGAGCCGCGCAGCACGGCCTCGACCACGTCCGGGTGCTCCTTGAGGAACTTCTGCGAGACGATGATGTTGGTGATCACGAACTTGCCGTCGGGCCACAGGGACTTCTCGTTGAGGAGTTCCTTGGCGCCGAGGGTGACCAGCTTGGAGGCGGTCGGCTCGGGCACCCAGGCGCCGTCGATGGAGCCGGACTTGTAGGCGTCGGGGGTGACCTTGTTGTCGGTGCGGACCACGCTCACGTCGCCCGCACCGGACTGGGCGTCGACCTTGTAGCCCTTGCCCGCCAGGTAGTTGAGCAGCGCGACGTCCTGGGTGTTGCCGAGCTGCGGGGTGGCGATCTTCTTGCCCTTGAGGTCGTCCAGCGACTTGATCCGGTCGGGGTTGACCACCAGCTTGACGCCGCCGGAGGCCGAACCGCCGATGATCTTCAGGGACTGCCCGTTGGACTTGGTGTAACCGTTGATCGCCGGGGAGGGGCCGATCCAGCCGATGTCGATGGAGCCGGCGTTGAGCGCCTCGATCTCGGCCGGACCCGCGTTGAAGGTCTGGGTCTTGATCCGGGTGGCGCCCAGTTCCTTCTGGAAGATGCCGTCCTTGATCCCGACCAGGGCGGTGCCGTGGGTCAGGTTCGGGAAGTAGCCGATCTTCACGGTGTCGGCGGAGAGCTTCGTCCCCGAGGCGGTGGCGGCCGCCGGGGCGGCGTCCGTCCTGTCGCTGCTCTTGGAGCCGTAGCCGCAGGCGGAGAGCAGGCCGACGGCGGTCAGGGCGGCCGCGGCGGCTGCGGCCGACCGTCTGGTCCGGCCGAAGCCGGGCTGCTTGCGGGTATGCGGGATCGCCGGGTTCGGTGCCATGGGAGTCGTCCTGTCATGGGAGGAGGGGCGGATCGTGGTGCTGACGGCATCTCGGATGCCGGGCAGGCCGGGCGGTCAGGGGAGGGACGGCCCGGTGACAGGGGCTCAGCGCCCCTGTCCGCCTGCACATCGCGCCAGTCCGCCCTCGCCGCTGCCGAGGACGCCGCTGCCGATGCGGCCGCCTTCCTTGTCCATGCCCGAGAACGCCTCGCAGGGCATCAGACCCAGTCCTCCTCGTCCGGCTCGGCGGTGCGTACGGTGTCGAAGGCCTCGCCCGCCATGCCGGCGGTGAGGGTGGCGCCGTCGGCCGGGTCGATCAGGAGGAACGATCCGGTGCGGCGGTTGTCCGTGTAGTCGTCCAGCGCCAGCGGCTCGGCGGTGCGCAGCACCACGTGGCCGATGTCGTTGACGTTCAACTCCGTCGCCTCGCCGCGCTGTTCGAGGGTCTCGACGTCGATGCGGTAGGAGATCTCCCGGACCAGTGCGCGCACCGTGCGGGTGGTGTGCTTGAGCAGCACCTTGTCGCCGGTCCGCAGCGGGCGCTCGGCCAGGTGGCAGACGGTGGCCTCGATGTCCTTGGTGGGGACGGGCACCGCGCCGGCCGCGATCAGGTCGCCGCGGGAGACGTCGATGTCCTCGGCGAGGCGGACGGTGACGGACTGGGGGGCCCAGGCGGTGTCCGTCTCCCGGCCGAGGGCGTCGATGCCCGCGACGGTGGTGGTGTGGCCGGACGGCAGGACGGTGACCGGGTCTCCGACGCGCAGCACGCCGGAGGCCAGCTGGCCCGCGTAGCCGCGGTAGTCCGGGTGCTCCTCGGTCTGCGGGCGGATCACGTACTGGACCGGGAAGCGGGCGGGCTGCCGGCTCGGGTCGCTGCCGACCGGGACGGTCTCCAGGTGCTCCAGCAGGGTCGGGCCGCCGTACCAGTCCATGTGGGCGGAGGGCTCCACCACGTTGTCCCCGGCCAGTGCGGAGATCGGGACGGAGACGATGTCGCGGACGCCGAGCGAGGCGGCGTAGGCGGTGAACTCCTCGGCGATCCGGGCGAAGACGGGCTCGGCGTACTCGACCAGGTCCATCTTGTTGACGGCCAGCACCACGTGCGGCACCCGCAGCAGGGCCGCCACGGCGGCGTGCCGGCGGGTCTGCTCGACCACGCCGTTGCGGGCGTCGACCAGGACGACGGCCAGCTCGGCGGTGGAGGCGCCGGTGACCATGTTGCGGGTGTACTGCACGTGGCCCGGGGTGTCGGCGAGGATGAACCGCCGCCGGGGGGTGGCGAAGTAGCGGTAGGCGACGTCGATGGTGATGCCCTGCTCGCGCTCGGCGCGCAGGCCGTCGGTGAGCAGGGCGAGGTCGGGGGCCTCCTGGCCCCGGTTGCGGGAGGCGTGCTCGACGGCCTCCAGCTGGTCTGCCAGCACCGACTTGGAGTCGTGCAGCAACCGGCCGACCAGGGTCGACTTGCCGTCGTCCACGGAGCCGGCGGTGGCGAAGCGCAGCAGCGAGGTGGCGCCGAGCGCCTCGGTGGCCTGAGTGGTGGTCATGTCTAGAAGTACCCCTCGCGCTTGCGGTCTTCCATGGCGGCCTCGGAGAGCTTGTCGTCGGCCCTCGTGGCGCCGCGTTCGGTCAGGCGGCTGGCGGCGATCTCGGTGATGACGTCGGCGGTGGTGGCGGCGTCGGAGTCGACGGC
>NZ_JBHJVK010000014.1:0-119722 GCF_042264695.1 Kitasatospora sp. NPDC056138
CCGAGCCGGGACAGGCCGACGGCGGTGTTGGCGGGGCCGCCGCCGGCGTGCACCTGCAGGGTCAGCTCACCGGGGGCGGCCGACCGGGCGGCGCCGCCCGGTCCGGTGCCGGCTCCGGTGCCGGGCTCGGCACCGGATCTGGTGGGGCGGCCGGTGTCGGGAGACTGGACGAAGGCATCGGCAACGCACTCGCCGAGGACGGTGATCGGCTGGACGGGCATGCTGGCGATCTCCCTTGCTGCTGCTTCGCGGTGTGCTGCTGCTTCGCGGTGCACTCGGTAGGCCATGCTCCCCCACCTTCCGGCCGGGAGGTGCGCCCCGCCGGGGCACCTGGCGCGGGGCACCCGGCCCGCGGCGCGGGGCGTCCGGTACAGGGTGTTCGGCGCAGGGCTCGGTGCACCGTTCACGCGGGCCCCGGCGTGGGCCGTGCCGGTCAGTGGGCCTGGGCGGCTTCGACGTTGTCGTGCAGGTCGGCGGCGGCTTCGAGGGAGGCCGAGGCGGTGAGGGCCAGGCAGGCGGCGAGGGCGAGGGCGGCGGCGGTGCGGCCCGCGGTGCGGTGCAGTGGGCGGGGCGGGGTGAGCAGGGCGGCGACCCGGCGGGGGACCGGGCCCGAGTGGGCGGCGGGGGCGAGCCGGGGCCGGTCGGGCCGGGGTGCCCCGGCGGCGGCGAGGGCGGCGCGCCCGACCGCGCGTGCGGTGAGCGTGCGGTCGCCGGTGACCCGGGCGGCGACCTCGTCGGCCCACCGTTCGAGCTGGAAGCCGAGCGGGGCGCGGAGCGGCCGCAGGGCGGGGTGCAGCACGGTGGCGTACTCGGTGGCGGCGAGGAAGAGGTGGTGCCGGGCCCCGAGATGGGCCTGTTCGTGGGCCAGCAGCACGGCGCGTTCGGGGCCGGTGAGGGCGCGGAGCATCCCGGTGGTGACCACGATGCGGCCGGGGTCGGCGGGACGGGCGAGCGGTCCGGGCAGGGCGAAGGCGTCGGCCCGGTCGTCGTCCAGCACGGTGAGCGCCCCGGCGTGGGTGGTCTCGGCGGTGGCGTGCTCCGCCCGGTCCGAGAGATCTGCGAGACCTGAGAGATCCGCGGGGCTGGTGCGGCCGGTGGCGGCGAGGCGGCCGGTGGCGCTGCGGGTGTGCCCGGCGTCCGCGGCGCTGCGCGCGCGGCGCAGGTCCGTGAGCTGGTGGTGGCCGGTGCGCAGCAGCAGGGCGGAGGCGGCCACCAGCAGCAGGGCGGCCGCGACCGCCGGGTAGGCGGAGGCGTCGGCCAGCCGGTGCGGCGCGAGGTGGCCGAGGGCGGCGACGGCCGGCAGGCGCAGCAGCCCGGTGAAGGCGAGCAGGCCGAGCGAGACGGCGGTGGCCCCGGCGGTGGTGACGGCGGTGCCGGCCAGGACCCAGGCGGCCGGACGCGGGCTGAGCGCCTCGGCGACCCGGCGGGCGAGCGGGACGGCGAGGAAGGGCAGCAGCAGGGGCGCCCACACGGCGACGATCACGAGGTCTCCCCGAGGAGCTCGCGGAGCAGGCGCTCGTCCTCGGCGGAGAGGTCGGAGACGAACCGGGCGAGCACGGTGGTGCGGTCGCCGCGGTCGAGCTCGCTGCGCATCCGGCGGGCGGCCAGCCCGGCCTGGTCCGCGACGGTGGGGGTGTAGGCGAAGGCCCGTCCGGCCTTGGTGCGGTCGACGGTGCCCTTGTCGTGGAGCCTGCCGAGGATGGTGGCGATGGTGGTTCTGGCCAGCCCGTCGCCGAGGGCGGTCTGGACGTCCTGCGGGGTCAGCGGCCGCCCGGCGGACCAGAGCGCGGCGAGCACCTGGGCTTCCAGTTCTCCGGCGCTGCGACGCGACTGCGTTCCGTCCGTCATGTCGCACACCCTCCGAGTTATCGTCTACAGTCCTGTCGACCGTCTACGTCATTGTAGACAGTCGAACGCCCCGCGCGGGGCCGCATCCCAACGTACGGGAGGTCCGCCAGCCTTGGTCCAGTTGTCCGCCCATCTCGCGGTGAATGTGCTCGACGCCTCGTCGCTCCTCTCCGCCTTCGGCGCCCTGGGCATCGCCGTCATCCTGTTCGCCGAGACCGGTCTGCTGGTCGGCTTCTTCCTGCCCGGCGACTCGCTGCTCTTCACGGCCGGGCTGCTGTGCGTGCCCGGTGCCACCTCGGGGCCGCAGCTGCACCTCGTCCAGGTGATCCCCGCCGCGCTCGCCGGAGCGCTGGTCGGCGCCCAGGCGGGCTACGTCATCGGCCGCCGGGGCGGGCGGGCCCTGCTCGCCCGCAGCAACCGCAGGAGCCTGCGGCAGGGCGCCGAGCGGGCCGAGGAACTGCTCGCCAAGTACGGCCACGGCAAGGCGATCGTGCTGGCCCGCTTCATCCCCGTGGTCCGCACGGTGCTCAACCCGCTCTGCGGGGTGCTCGACGTGCCCGCCGGGGTCTTCGTCCGCTGGCAGGTGCTCGGCGGCGCCCTCTGGGCGGTCGGCGTGGTGCTGGCCGGGTACGGGCTCGGCTCCTCCGTGAGCGGTATCGACCGTTATCTGCTGCCGATCATCGGTCTGGTAGTAGTTGTCTCCGTGATCCCAGTTGTTCTTGAAATCCTGCGTGCTCGACGAACCGGTGGTGCTGCACAGTGAGTCCGTCCTTCTTTCTGGCCTACGACGGCAGCGGCATCGACGGCGGCCTGTACACCGACGTGATCGGGTGGGCGCACTCGTCGCCCAGCTGGTTCGACCAGCTGGTCAAGGTCTGGTCGGCGGTCGGGCTCGGCCTGTTCGCGGTCTTCATGGCCTACGGCTGGTGGAAGGCGCGCTCCGACGGCTCCGTGGTGATGGCCAGGGTGCTGGCCTCGCCGCTGATCGTGATCGCGGCCTACGTGGTGAACTCCGGGCTGAAGAGCCTGGTCCAGGAGAACCGCCCCTGTCAGCAGATGCCCACCAGCGTCACGCTGGAGACCTGCCCGGTCGCCGGTGACTGGTCCTTCCCGAGCAACCACTCGGTGATCGCCTTCGCCGCCGCCACCGCGCTCGTCTTCGCCTACCGCCGGCTCGGCTGGGTCGCCATGGTCTTCGCCGCCCTGATGGCCGCCTCGCGGGTCTGGGTCGGCGTGCACTACCCGCACGACGTCGCGGTGGGCGCGCTGGTCGGCGTCGTGGTCGGCATTCCGCTCGCGCTGCTGGCGGGCCGGCTGGCGCCGCTGGTGGACCGGCTGCGCAGCGGCCCGCTGGCCCCCGTCCTGGGTGCCGGACGGGCGGTTGCGGCAGTGGACTGGCAGCACCGCTACTGACCGGGCGGCCGGCCCTCGACGGCCGGCCGGTCACCGAGGGGCGCGGGGAACCGCGCGACCGGCCGTGCGCGCGGGCGCGGGCTGCTCGCGCGGTGTCCCGCGCCCCTGCCGTTGCCCGGCCGGCCGGGCGCCCGCGTACCGCCGGGAGCGGGGCCGCCCGGGTGGGTCCGGCACCGCTCGGTCGGGCTCCGCAGGACCCTTGTGCCGGGTGTCGCGCAGGGACAGCATGGTGAGCCGGGCAGGGGAGAACCCCTGCCCGGCTCAGTCGTTCCCGCCCCCTCGGTGGTGGGTGGCGAGCGGCCCGGCGGAGGGGGACGTCCGATGGCATACCGACTCGAGATCACCCAGGGCGACTGGCCCGCCGAGGAGTTCGCCAAGGGGGTCGAGGGGCTCCTGGCCGAGAGCATGGTCCTCACCCTCGCCACCGCGGCCCCGGAGTCCGGCCCGCACGCCAACCTCGCGTTCTTCGCCCACGACGAGGACCTGGTGCTGTACTTCGTCAGCGAGCGCTCCACCCGGCACAGCCGGTACCTGGCGGCGGAGGCGCGCGCCGCGGCCACCGTGTTCCTGCCCCCGCCGGTCTTCGGCGAGCAGCTGCGCGGCGTCCAGCTGACCGGCAGTGCGGGCGAGGCGCGGGGGCGGCGGGCCGCAGCGGCCCTGGCGGCGTACCGGCGGCGGTACCCGGCGTTCGCCCAGGACCCGGAGGTGCGGCACCAGTTCCTCACCGGCGCCGGGGTGGCGGCGCTGTACCGGTTCCAGGTGGAGGAGCTGACGGCCGTGGACGAACCGCACTTCGGCCGGCGCAACTACCTGCGGGCGGCGGTGCTGCGCGGCTGAGGTCCGGCCGGCCCGCGGTTGACGTCCCGCCGGCTGCGGTGGAGGTTTCTCCAGCGGCCTCTGGCGAAAAGCTGGCTGTACAACTTAGGCTTCGTTGTATGTACAACTCTTGCGATCGGTTCATCTCTCCGCAGTCGGGGGAACACCTCGCCGACACTTCGGCGCCCCAGCCTGTCCGCATGAGAATCGTCGTCGTAGGAGCAGGCGTGCTCGGCACCATGCACGCCTGGCAGGCCGTGGAGCGCGGCCACGAGGTCGTCCACCTGGAGCGCGAGAGCGAGGCGCGCGGCGCCTCGGTGCGCAACTTCGGCCTGGTCTGGGTCAGCGGCCGGGCCGCCGGCGAGGAGCTGGCGGTCGCCCAGCGCGCCCGCGACCTGTGGGCCGGGATCGGGGAGCGGGTGCCCGGCCTGCACTTCCGCCCCAACGGCTCGCTCACCGTGGTCCGCACCGAGGCCGAACTGGCCGTCGCGGAGCAGGCATCGGCGCTGCCGGACGCCGAGGAGCGCGGCTACCGCCTGCTCGACGCGGCCGAGGCCCGGGCGGTGAACCCCGCGCTGCGCGGCAAGTACCTCGGCGCCCTGTGGTGTCCCAGGGACGCCGCCGTCGAACCCCGCCTGGCCCAGCCCGCGCTGCGCGCGGCGCTGGAGTCGACCGGCCGCTACACCTTCCTGCCCGGACGCGAGGTCCGCGAGGTGATCGGTGAGAACGCGGTGCGCGACGACCACGGCCAGGTGCACCGGGGCGACCTGGTCATCCTCTGCACCGGCGCCTGGCTCGGCGGCCTGGTGCGGGAGCTGGCGCCCGAACTGCCCGTCCGCCGGGTGCGACTGCAGATGATGCAGACCGACCCGCTGGACGAACCGCTCACCACCTCCGTGGCCGACGGTGACAGCTTCCGCTACTACCCGGCCTTCGCGGGCAGCGCCCTCGACCGGCTCAGGGCCGTCCAGCCGCAGCCGCCGGTCGCCGCCGAGCACCGGATGCAGCTGCTGATGGTCCAGCGCGAGGACGGCGGCCTGACCATCGGCGACACCCACGAGTACGACCAGCCGTTCGGCTTCGACGTGGTCGAGGACCCGTACGAGCACCTGTCCGCCGTGGCCGAGGAGTTGCTCGGCCGGCCGCTGCCGCGCATCCGCCGCCGCTGGGCCGGGGTGTACGCGCAGACCGTCGACACCACCAGGGTCGTCCACCGCGAGCAGGTCAGGGACGGCGTCTGGCTGGTCACCGGACCGGGTGGCCGCGGCATGACCTGTTCCCCGGCGATCGCCGAGACCACCGCCCAACTCTGCAACCTGTGAAGGCACGTGAGATGACCACTACTGACATTCGGCTCGTCGTCCTGGACATGGCCGGCACCACCGTCGCCGACGACGGCCTGGTCGAGCAGGCGTTCCTGGACGCCGCCGACGAGCTCGGCGTCGAGGCCGGCAGCGAGCGCCACCGGCAGATGCTCGACTACGTCCGGGCCACCATGGGCGAGTCCAAGATCTCGGTGTTCCGCCACCTGTTCGAGGACGAGGAGCGCGCACAGCGGGCCAACGTCGCCTTCGAGGCCGCCTACCACGACCTGATCGACGCCGGGCACTGCGCCGCGCTCCCCGGTGCCGCCGAGGCGATCGGACAACTCCGTTCCGGCGGGCGCTCGGTCGTGCTCACCACCGGCTTCTCCCGGGCCACCCAGGACCGCATCCTCAGCGCCCTCGGCTGGCAGGACATCGCCGACCTGACCCTCTGCCCCGCCGAGGCCGGACGCGGACGCCCGTACCCCGACCTGGCGCTCACCGCGCTGCTGCGCACCCGGACCGACTCCGTCCGGCAGCTCGCGGTGGTCGGCGACACCGGGTACGACATGCTGACCGGTGTGCGGGCGGGCGCGAGCGTGGTGGCCGGTGTGCTGACCGGAGCCCACCGCGAGGACCGCCTGCGCGCCGACGGTGCCACCCATGTGCTCGGCTCGATCGCGGAGCTGCCCGCACTGCTGGCGGACTGAGGACGGCGGCCTTCCCGGGCGCCCGCAGCCCCCGGAGCCGTTCGAACCGTCCGGCCCGCCGCGCCCGCGCACGGCGGGCCGGACGGTTCCCGCCGACTGTCCCATCGACCGCTCCGCCGCCGGCCGCTCCGGGGGGCGGGAGTTCCGGGGTCGGCCGTTCCGGTCGGGCGGAGCGGTCAGCCGTTCTGCGGCCAGTCCCGCCAGACCCTGCCGTTCATCGGCAGCCAGCCGCGCCCGATGCACCACTGGCAGGTCTCCGGCACCGTCCCGCTCCCGGTGGTGGTGCCGCGCACGCCGACGCGTACCCGGTACCGCACCCCGTCGGCGCAGTACGGGCACGGCATCTTGAATGCCACCGACCTGGTTCGCTGCTGGCCTTCGCTCATACGCCCAGTATTCCTTCGGACCGGCCCCGGCACACGGAGCCGTCACCGACAAGGTGTCTGACACGTCCGGTCACGGGGGCGCACCGGGGCCCTCCCGCCCATCGGCGCGGCAGGACCGGCGGATCGGCAGCCCGGAACCCGGGCGGTGGCCGGGCGCGCGGCCCGCTCGCCGCTCCCGAGGCGGCGGGCCGTTACGCCGGGACCGCGCGGATGAGGACGAGCGAACCGTCGAGGTGGGGCTGCCGGCGCAGGTGGCCGTGCCGTTCGTCCCAGGCGCCGCTGAGCAGGTCGCGGCGGAGCAGGTCGGTGTACTGCTCGCCCAGCACCGGGTCGACGAAGCTCCACGCCGAGCACGCCTGGCGGGCGCCCGGGTCGAGCAGGCGCTCGGGGCGGGCGTAGTACGCCTCGTTGAAGCCGTCGGTGCAGTCGGCCGGGATCGGGACGGGCCGGACCGTGACGTGGCCCCCGAGGGCCTCGGTGATGTCCTGGACCGCCGGATAGCGCCGCGCCTCGGTGTCGAGGACGAGCGGGGCGTACTCGTGGAGCCAGAAGTCGCGTACGAGCGCCGGGTCGCAGGTGAGGACGACGACGGGACCGCGGGCCACCCGCCGCATCTCCCGCAGGCCGGCCCGGACGTCGCTCCACTGGTGCACGCTGAAGGTGGTCATCGCGGCATCGAACTCGTCGTCGGCGAACGGCAGGTGCTCGGCCACGGCGTCCACGGCGGGCGGCAGGTGGGCCGGCCGCTGGTCGCGCATGGACGCCGACGGCTCCACGGCTGTCACCCGCAGCGTGGTGGACTCGTACGACCCGGCGCCGGCGCCGACGTTGACCACCGTCCGGGCGTCGCCCAGGGCCTCGGCGATGATCGCCGCGATGCGCCGGTCCGGTTGCCGGTAGTCGGCGTAGCCGGTGCCGATCGTGCCGTAGTCCGCGTCGCCCGCGCTGCCGTCCGCTCTCCGTCCACCCATGATCCGAACCTATCGAGTCCGTCAAGGACGGCGCCGGTCGACGGGGCCGAACCGGTGAGCGGACGGCTCACCGTCCGCGGGGGCCGGTCCCGCCTCCGGCTCCTCCGGGGGGCGGAGGCGGGCCCGCCCCGCCGGAGGCACGCGGTCAGTGCAGGGTGCCGGCGTAGCGGCGGGTGAAGCGGGTGCCGGTGGCGGCGGTCACCGTGACGTCGTAACGTCCGCCGTCCAGTGGCCAGTTGACGGTGGTGCTGGACTTGGCGGCGACCCAGACGGTCCGGGCGGTGCCCGCGAAGTCGTTCGGGGCGGCGGTGAAGGAGACCTCCGTGCAGCCGTCGTTGACGAGCTGGAGCGCGAGGCCCGAGCCGCGCAGGGTGGCCTTGACCGAGGGGACGGCCGTGTCGTCCTGGTCCGCCCGGACGACGCTGCCCGCGAAGCGGCGGACGAAGCCGTCCGGGCCGTGCACGGTGAAGTCGTAGCGGCCGTCGGTGGCCGTCGCGTCCCAGGTGTAACTGCCGGTCGCGCCGGGGGCGACCGTGTACGGCGTACCCGCGAAGGCGTACACGATGTTGGGGTAGACGGTGTAGGGGAACGCCACCGTGCCGGAGTTGGCGAAGGTGCAGGTGACGGTCCCGGCCGAGCGGTCGACCACCACGTCGGCGGACGGCCGGTACGGCAGCCTGCGGTGCGGACGGCTGCCCGGCTCCTGGGCGGGCAGCGCCTGGGTGCCGGTCGCGGGCAGCGCGACCGCCGGGAGCGAGGCCCCCGCGTCCGCCTTGGCCATCAGCGCGACGGTGTCCGGCAGCACCGGGATCGAGTAGTCGGGCTTGCCGAAGTCGAAGCAGCTGGTCAGGTCGCCGCAGACGGCCCGGCGCCAGGCGGAGATGTTGGGCTCCTGGACGCCGGTCACCACCTCCAGGAAGCGCAGCACCGAGGTGTGGTCGAACACCTGCGAGTTGACCCACCCGCCGCGCGACCACGGCGACACCACCCACAGCGGCACCCGGTTGCCGAGCCCGATCGCCCGCCCCTGGGTGTACTCCTCCGGGGTGCCCGGCTCGGGGGTCGGCGGCACGACGTGGTCGAAGTAGCCGTCGTTCTCGTCGTACATCACCAGGAACACCGTGTGCTGCCACACGTCCGGGTTGGACATCAGCGACCGGAGCGCGGTGTCGACCCAGTGCGCGCCGTAGTCCGGGCTGGCGTTGGGGTGTTCGCAGAACAGGTACGGCGCCACCAGCCAGGAGACGGTCGGCAGCGAGCCGTCCTTGCAGTGCTGGTCGAAGGCGGTGAGGTCCCACTTGGTCATCGCGTTGACGTAACGCGGGTCGGTGGCGGGGAAGTCGTGGAACTGCTTGAAGTACGACAGCGCGTTGTCGTCGTAGTCGCCGGTCCGCTCGTCCTCGCTCGGGTTGTGGTAGACCCGCCAGCTCACGCCGGCGGACTGGAGCCGCTCGGCGTACGTGGTCCAGTCCGCCACCGGGTTGTTGGTGACCGGGGTGTTGTCGATCCACGGGCCGGTCGTGCCGTCGCGGCCGGGGCCCGCGGTGCCGGTCCAGAGGTAGAGCCGGTTGGGGTCGGTCGGCCCGGCGAGCGAGCAGAAGTACCCGTCGCAGAGCGTGAAGGCGTCGGCCAGGGCGTACTGGTAGGGGATGTCGGCGCGGGTGAAGTACCCCATGGTGCGCTCGCCCTTGGCGGCGACCCACTTGTTCATCGCGCCGTTGTTGATCGCCTGGTGGCCGGTCGCCCAGTCGTGGGCCAGCCCGGCGGCGTTCTGCGCGTTGTACTTGGTGGTGTCCATCCGGTACGGCAGCATCACCCCGCCGTCGCTGCGCCCCGCGTCGGGCTGGCGGAACACGTTGCCGCCGTCCGGGAACTGCAGCGCCTGCCGGTCGCCGAAGCCCCGGACACCGTTCAGCGTGCCGAAGTAGTGGTCGAAGCTGCGGTTCTCCTGCATCAGGATCACCACGTGCTTCACGTCCTCGACGCTGCCCGAGGTGGCCGTGGCGGCCGAGGTGCCCGCGGCGGTGGCGGCGGAGGCTGCCGACGGAAGGCCGGCCAGGGCGGCTGCGCCCGCGGCCGCGGTGGCGCCGACGAAGGTGCGGCGGCTGAGCTGGGTCATGGCTGGCCTCTCAGAGGGTGAAGGTGGCGACGGCGGCGGCGGTGTCGGACGGCCACTCGTTGGCGGCGGTGACCGGGTCGGCCTGCGGCCAGCCGACGGCCAGGGCGTGCGCCTCGACCAGGGTGAGCCGGCCCGCGTACTGGATCTGGTCGATCCGGTCCTGCGGTTCCGGCTTGCTGCCGCGCACCTTGCGGGTCGGCGACCAGGTGGTGCCGGGCGAGGCCGCCGGGTCGGGGTGGGCGGCGCGGTGGGCGTCGGTCAGCCCGGCGGCCTGGAGTGCCACCGTGACCGGCCAGTTGAGCGGGCCGACCCCGCCGTGCGAGGCGGCGGTCGCCGCCGTCCAGTCCAGGTGCGAGGGGGAGGAGAGCCCGGCGGCCAGGATCACCGGGACGCCGCCCGCGACGTCCGCCTTGACCGCCGCGGCCAGTGCCTTCGCCTGCCGCCCCCGGGTGGAGGCCGCCTCCGCCGTCTCGACCTGGGCGGCGCTCGTGCCGTCCTGCAGCGCGTACGGGCCGTAGTCCGCCTCGTCCAGGTGTGCGGCCCACAGCCGTACGGTGCGCGCCCCCGGGAGCTGGACGGTGACGGCGGCGGCGGGCAGCGTGGCGGTGGTGCCGGTGACGGCGGTCAGCGGGTAGCGGCTGAGGACGCCGAGGCTGCCCGCGCTCTGGTAGGCGTACCAGCCGAGCGCGGTGGCCAGCGCCTGCGCCGCCGTGCCCGCGGTCTCCTGGAGCGCCAGCACGTCCAGGCCCTGGGTGAGGACCGTGCGCAGCTGCTTCTCCACGCCGTCGGTGACGTGCGTGCCCGCGTCCCACAGGTTCCAGCTGGCCACCTTGAGCCGCAGCGGGTCGGCGGCGGCCCGGACCGGCACCTGCACGGTGATGGTGTCCACCGCGCCGGAGGCGTCCTTCACCTCGACCGTGACGATGCCGGGGTGGGCGGGGGCGGTGCTCGGCGCGGTGCCGGTGACGGTCCCGTCCGCGCCGACGGTCAGCCAGGAGTCCCCGCCGGTGCGGCGGTAGCCGACCGCACCCGTGCCGTGCATCCACAGGCCGCTCAGCTTCACGTCGACCGCCGCGCCCGGTGCCACCCGGCCGGCCGTCAGGGCGTCCACCGCCAGGTGCGCGCGGATCGGCGCCGGCTTCGGCCGGAAGCTGAACGGAGCGGTCTGCGCCAGGACTTGGTACCCGTCCTTGGCCAGCAGGTACGCGGTGTAGGGGCCGCCGGTCAGCGCCGAGGTGTCCAGCTGGACGTCACCGGATCCCCCGGCCGTGTACTTCCACAGCAGCGAGGAGCCGGTGCCGGGCTGCCGGGTGCCGTCGTAGATCCCGACCCAGTTCTTGGGGTCGGGAGCGCCGGTGGTCCAGTGGAAGGTGAGCTTGTCGCCTTCGGTCGGGCTTGCCGGCGTGCTGAGGACGAGGGTGGATCCAGTCGCCACGGAGATCCTGTCCGCCGCGCCAACACCGGCGCAGCTGGGTCGAGTTGGCTGTACAACTGACCCCATTCACTCTAGGTGCGGCGGACTTCACGTGAACAGGGCATGACGGCCGGTCGGGAGAATGCGGAACTCGGCCGCCGGTGGTGCGCTCCCCGGCGCGAGGGGGGTCTCCCCAGGTGGTTTTCGGTCCGCTAGCCTCTTGACGCGGTATCAGCGAACAAAGTATGGGGGAGTTGGGATGAGTTTCCTCGGAGACGCCTGGAACGACGCCAAGGGCCTGGCCGGTGACGTCGTCAAGGTCGGTGAGGACATCGTCATGGCGCCGGCGGAGATCGCGCACTGGGCGCTGACCCAGATGTTCGGCGGCGGCGAGGCGGACCTGCACAAGATAGCCGACGAACTGTCCGCGCTGAGCAAGCAGATGGACGGACTGTCCAAGGAGATCAGCGGGGCACTGGGCCAGCTCACCTGGCACGGTCCGGCGTCCGACGCCTTCGCCGGCTACGCGCGGGCACGGGTGGGCGAGATGAACACGGTCGCCGACGACCTGGCCTCGTTGGGCACGTCGGTCGACCGCCTGGCGAACGCCTACTGAGTCCGCGGACTCTCTCCAGCACCGCACAGAAGAATCTACGGGGGTATCGGCCCGACATGGCAAATGACCAGTTCGGCTATCAGATGCAGGAACTCGCCAAGATCGAGCAGGACTGGCGCTCGGTCAGCGAGCGGATGGAGCAGCTGAACCAGCAGCTCGGCCAGATCACGCAGACGCTGGCCAGAGCGACGGCGGTCGACCTCGCGTCGAGCGCCTTCGCCGGAATCCCGGGCTTCGGGATCGCCTTCCAGGTGCTCGACGACGTGAAGCAGATCGAGACCGCGACCAAGCGGCTGCAGGCCGACAAGGAGCAGCTGACCAAGCAGATCGCCGACGGCGCGGAGCGGATGAAGGCGGTCAAGGCCGAGTACGAGGCGGCCGAGAAGAAGATCGAGGAGGACCTCAAGCGGCAGCAGCCCCCGACTCCGCCGCCCGCGAGCCCGAAGCCGCAGCCGCAGCCGTCTCCCGGGGGCACCGGTGGCCACGGTGGCGGCTCGGGCGGTCACGACGGCGGCCACGGTGGCGGCTCCGGCGGTCACGACGGCGGCCCGGGCGGCGGTGACGGCGGTGGCGGTGGCGGCCACGGAACCGCGGACGGCCACGTGAGCACCGCGAGCAAGATCCCGGTCTCGGACGTGACCTACGGCGGCGCCGGAACGTTCAAGAGCGGCAAGGAAGCCACCGAGGACTACATCAACCAGGCGCTGGACAAGATGGGCATCACCGATCCGCAGGCGCGGGCCAACTGGATGCGCGGCATGCTCACCATCGCCTCGCGCGAGTCCACCTACAACGCGCCGCACTCGCAGGTCAATACCTGGGACACCAACGCCCACGGAGCGAGGATGGCGGACGGTGCGCCAGCCGAGTGCTCCCGCGGTGCCTGGCAGTGCATACCGAGCACCTTCGCCGCGTACCACCAGCCCGGGACGTCGACCGACATCTACGACCCGGTCGCCAACTGCGCCGCGTCCATGAACTACATCATGGGCAGGTACCACGTGTCGCCCGACGGCTCGAACCTCGCCGCCAAGGTCCAGCAGGCCGACCCCAACCGGCCGTCGGCGGGCTACTGACGGTCCCGCGCGGCAGCGCCGCCGCCCGGCACCGGGGCCGGCGCTGCCGCACCCTCCCGAGTTCTCCGACACACACCTGAGGAAGAGTCATCCCCGTGTCCCGCTCCACCACCCTCACCACGGCCGCCCTGCTGCTCGCCGCCCTCGGTTCGCTGACCGCCTGCGGGCCGACCGACGACCCGACCCCGGCGTCCGGTTCGACCGGTTCGGCCGCCGCGGCACCGGCACCGGCCAAGAGCGCGGCCGACTCCCCGGCGGCGGCGCCGTCCGGGGCCGCCAAGCCCGCAGCGTCCGTGCCCGCGAACGCCGGTGCCAACCCGGCCGGCGGCGTGCCGGCTTCGGCGTGGACGGCCTCGAACGGCATCCCGATGGCCGCCCAGTACCACTGGGGCGCCCTGGCCGGGGCGGCGCAGGCCGTGAACAACCCGAAGTTCGAGTTCGAGCAGCTCTGCATGTCGACCCGAGACCCCTCGAACGACCTCGCCGACTGGAAGGGACCCGCGGCGCAGTCGCACCTCGCCGCCCCCGGCCAGGACTACGCGGACTGGCAGGTCCAGCAGACGGTCGTGCACTTCCCCGGGACCAGCAGCGGCGGAGCGCAGATGGCGAACGCGCTCTTCCAGGGGCTGGCGGACGAGCTGAACGCCTGCGGCCGGAGCACGAAGGGCGCGAAGGTGAAGGTGACCAGCACCGGCGGCGACAACGGGAACAGCAACCTCGCCGCGACCGTCACCGTCCCGGAGACCAGCGGCGGTACCTACACCCTGCACCAGTACCTGTCCCTGACCGGCCGTACGGTGACCGAGCTGGCCCTCTGGTCGGACCACCCGGCGCACCCGTGGTCGGCGCCCGCGGACGCCGTGGTCCTCAAGGCGCTGGAGTCCCCGCTCTGCTCGTCGTTCAAGGACTGCTGACACCGGCTCACGGCCGCCGGGCGGGCGGGACGCTCTTTCGCCCGCCCGGCGGCCGGTCCGCAGCCGGGGGTCAGCCGCAGTCGGAGGTGAGCGAACCCACGCGGCGGCCGTCCAGCTCGTGGTCGCCGAAGCCGGCGACCTCCTGCTCGTCGCCCCCGAAGTCCGGCCGGTCGTTGAGGCGGACGATGCAGCCGAAGTCGTCGGGGAGCGGGTTGCGGGCCGACCGCGGGTGGACGGACGGCTCGATGTCGTCCTGTTCGGCGAGCCGGAAGCCCTCCTTCGTCACGTGCGCGTCCTCGGCGAAGAGCAGCCGGCCGGTCTGGTGCGGCCCCTCCCACAGGCAGAAGTAGCCCTTCCTGCACTGCTCCGGCGCCCGGCCGGTGTCGGCATGGGTGGCGGGTGCGGTGGTCGCCGCAAGCCCTGAGGCGGTGGCGGCCACGACGGCGAGGCGGATGGCGCGATGACGCATGGGGACTCCGTTCATCAAGGGGACGCCAGGAGAAGTCCGGTCGGCTACCAGACGTTATCGCGCGACTACTCCTTATGCGGAGCGATTCCGGGAGAAGCCGGAAAGGGGCGCGGGGAACCGGGCGTCGGGTCCGCCGTCGAGCCGCGGATCCGGCGCGCGGATCCCCGCGCCCCTCGGGTGGTGGCCGACGCTCCGCCGGCCGGCGGGCCCGCTCAGTGGCTCCCGCGCAGGTTGAGCACCACGACACCGACGATGATCAGGGCGATGCCCAACCACTGGGCGCGGCCCAGCTGTTCGCCGAAGGCGACGATGCCGATCGCCGCCACCGCGGCGGTGCCCGCACCGGACCAGACCGCGTATGCGATGGAGACCGGGATGTGCTTCAGGGCCCGGCCCAGCAGCAGGAAGGACAGCGCGTAGCCGATGCCGACGGCGATGCTGGGCCAGAGCCTGGTGAAGCCCTCGGTGAGTTTGAGGCAGCTGGTGGCGCAGACCTCACTGGTGATGGCGAGGGCGAGCAGCAGGTACGGCATCAGGCCGGGTGCCGCTCGGCGGGCGCGGCGGCCGGCCCGGCGGCGAGTCGGCCGAGCAGGGCGAGGTCGGCCTGCTCCAGGCTCTCCAGCAGGGTGATCCGCTCGGCGGCCGCGATCGGCACGGCGGACGGTACCGCCAGGACGTTGCAGCCCGCCGCGTGCGCGGAGGCGACGCCGGTCGGGGTGTCCTCGACCGCGACGCAGGCGGCCGGGTCGAGGCCGAGCCGGTCGGCGGCGGCGAGGTAGGGGGCCGGGTCGGGCTTGGTGCGCTCGGTGTCCTCGGCGGCCAGGGTGATGGTGAACCACTGGCTGCCGAGCGAGGAGAGCACCAGGTCGACCACCCGGCGCGGCGAGGCGGAGACCAGAGCGGTGGGCACGGCCGCGTCCCGCAGCTCGGTCAACAGGGCCAGTGCGCCCGGCCGCGGGACGACCTCGGCGGCGACCTTGCTGCTGAAGGACTCGTTGAGCCGGGCGGCGAGTTCGGCCTCGGCCCGGTCGGTGCCGCTGGTGCGGTGCAGGTGGGCGGCGGTGTGCTCGACCGGGCGGCCGAGCACCTCGGGCAGGTCGTCGTCGGTGAGCGTGACCTCCAGCTCGGCGGCGAGCTCGGCGGCGGCCTGCCACCAGAGGTGCTCGGTGTCGACCAGGGTGCCGTCCATGTCGAACAGGACGGCGGCGGGGCCGGGCGGGACGGGGGAGTCAGGCATGGCGGTACCTTCGGTGTTCATGGGACGTAACGGTTGACGAGATGTCAGGTGGTGGCAACCCGCCGGTCGACCAGGACCGGGCGCTCCGGCAGCGTGACCTCCGCGCTGCTGCCGACCGGCAGCGCGGCCGCCGCCTCGGTGGGCAGGTCGGACTTGATCTCGGTGCCGTCGGCGAGCCGTACGGTGAGCCGGGTGACACTGCCGAGGAAGGACGCGGACACCACCAGCGCCCGTCCGTTCGCGGTCGGGACCAGGCCGACGTTCTCCGGCCGGACCAGGACGTCCAGCGCGCCGTCGGCGGGGAGCACGCCGTCCACCGCGTGGCGGCGGCCGAGCACCTCGACGCCGTCTTCGGAGCGCTCGCACGGGATGCGGCTCATGGTGCCGACGAACTCGGCGACGAAGGCGGTGGCCGGACGGGCGTAGAGCTCGGAGGGAGTGCTGCACTGCTCCAGGCGGCCCCCGCGCAGGACGGCGACGCGGTCGGCCATCGACAGCGCCTCCTCCTGGTCGTGGGTGACGAACAGGGTGGTGATCCCGAGTTCCTGCTGCAGGCGGCGGATCTCCTCGCGCAGGCTGAGCCGGACCTTGGCGTCCAGCGCCGAGAGCGGCTCGTCCAGCAGCAGGACGCGCGGCTTCAGCGCCAGGGCGCGGGCGAGCGCGACCCGCTGCTGCTGGCCGCCGGACATCTGGTGCGGGTAGTGCCCGGCGCGCTGCGGCAGGCCGACCAGCTCCAGCAGTTCCTGGGCGCGGTTGCGGCGCTCGGTCTTGGAGGTGCCGCGCATCCGCATGCCGAAGGCGACGTTGTCGAGCGCGGTCAGGTGCGGGAAGAGGCTGTAGGACTGGAACACCATGCCCGCGTCGCGCTTGTGCGCGGGGATCCGGGTGATGTCCTCGCCGTCGACCAGCACCTCGCCCGAGTCGTGGGTCTCGAACCCGGCCAGGATCCGCAGCGCGGTGGTCTTGCCGCAGCCGGACGGTCCGAGCAGGGCGAGCAGTTCGCCGGGGCGGACGGTCAGGTCGAGGCCGTCCAGGGCGGTGGTGGCCCCGAACCGGCGGCGCAGCGAACGGAATTCGACGGTCGCGCCGCCGGTGGCGAGGGACGCACCGGGGGCGGGGGCGGTAACCGTGCTCATGGGGGGTGACTCCTGGAAGGACGTGGGGCGGGTCAGGAACGCGCGGACTTGCGGCCGCGGCCGACGGCGGACATCAGCAGCAGCACGACCCAGACGATCAGCAGGCTCAGGATCGAGACCGCGACCGACATCTGGCCGTCGCTCTTGCCGTTGGAGCTGATCCACACCGAGAAGGGGGCGAAGCCGAGGATCGAGGCGGTGGTGAACTCGCCGAGCACCAGGGCGACGGTGAGCACGGCGGCGTTCAGCAGCGCGCTGCGCAGGTTGGGCAGCACCACGGTGAACACCGCGCGCGCCCAGCCGGCGCCGCAGTTGCGGGCGGCCTCGACCAGGGTGACGACGTCCACGCCGCGCAGTCCGGCATCCAGTGCCCGGTAGGCGAAGGGCAGCGCCATCAGCACGTAGGCGATCACCAGGACGATCGGGAAGCCCGGGTCCTGGATGGCCACGATGGTCTGGAACAGCGGGGTGTCGGACAGGTGGTCAGGGCCCCAGCGCAGGACGCCGACGATGCCGGTGGTGAGCGCGACCACCGGGACGACCAGCGGCAGCGAGCAGACCACCTCGATCACCGGGCGCAGCTTCGGCGCGCCGAGCCGGGCGGCGAGCAGCGCGGGCACCAGCAGGAGCAGCAGGATCGCCACGGTGACCCCGGCGAGTTCCAGGCTCAGGGTGAGGCTGTCCGTGAAGCCGGGGGCGTTCAGCAGGTCGGTGTACGCCCGGAAGGTGGTGCCGCCCTTGGAGTCGTCGATGCTGAAGATCACCGAGGCGGCCATCGGCACCGCGAAGTAGACCCCGCAGACGAGCAGGACCAGGCCGCGTCCGAAGCGGATTTTCGAGATCAGGCTAGCCACTTGGCACTCCGGCGCTGAAGGGGCAGGTAGATCGCCATCACCAGGCAGGCGACCACGATCATGTCGAGGCCGAGCGCGAGCGCCAGATTGCCCTGGCCGACCAGCACGTTGCCGGAGAGCGCGTCGCCGATCTGCATCGAGATCAGCGGTACCGAACTGCCCACCATGGCCTCGGCGGTGGCGTAGGCGGCGAAGGAGGCGCCGAAGAGCAGCACGAACCCGCCGAGCAGCGAGGGCAGCAGGACCGGCAGTGCGACGTGCCGCCAGTACTGCAGCACGGTCGCGCCGTTGTTGGCGGCGGCCTCGCGCCACTGCACCCGCAGGCCCTCCAGGGCCGGGGTGATGGTGAGGATCATCAGCGGCACCAGGAAGTACAGGTAGACCACCGAGAGGCCGGAGAAGGTGTAGAGGTTCCAGCCGTGCTTGGTGAGGCCGAGCTTCTGGGTCACCTCACCGGAGTTGCCGAGCGTGGCGACGAACATGAAGGCCAGCGGCACACCGCCGAAGTTGGCCAGCACGCCGGAGCCGGAGAGCACCGCCTCGCGGAACATCCGGAACCGGGAGGTGAGCACCGCCTGTGCCAGTGGCAGACCGACCACGGTGCCGATCAGCGCGGTCAGCAGCGAGAGCTTGATGCTGCCGAACAGCGCCGTCCAGTACGCGCCCTGGAGCGAGTCGGTCAGGTTGGCGGTGGTGAACGTGCCGCCGCCGTCGGGCGAGTCGGTCGAGGTGGTGAACGCGCCGATGGCGATCGCGACCGTCGGCAGACCGAAGCCGACCACGAAGAACAGCAGCAGCGGGAGGGCGGCCAGCCAGGCACGGCTGCCGCCGCGCCTGCGGCGGGCCGGGCGGGGGGCCGGGCGGGCGGCCCGGGATTCGGGGGTAGCGGTGCCGGGGGCCCCCGCGCCGCCGCCGAGATCGGCGGCGGCGGGGGTCGGCACCGGGGTGGGAGCCGTAGTCATCGTCAGGTCAGCCCGCGATCGCCTTGGACCAGTTCTCGGTCACGGTCTTCTTGGCCGCGTCGGTCTGCGCCTGGGTCGGGAAGGTGGTGAACGGCTTGGTGACCGGCGGCAGCTTGGCGGCGGCCGCGGCGTCCAGGGTGCCGGCGGTCTTCATGGCGTCGAACAGGACCGGGCTGGCGTAGCCGCCCAGGAAGCCGTTCTGGCCCTCGGCGCTGTAGAGGTACTCCTCCCACAGCCGGGCGGCGGCCGGGTGCGGCGCCCACTTGTTGATCGCCTGGTTGTAGTACTGGGCGTAGGAGCCGTCCGCGGGGACGACGACCTTCCAGTCGATGCCCTTGTCCTTGAACTTGTCGGTGTAACCGGCGTTCAGGTAGGACCAGTCGACGGTGATCGGGGTCTCGCCCTTCTCGATCGTCGCCGGGGTCACCTCGACCGGGTTGAAGTTGCCGGTCTGCTTCAGCTTGCCGAAGAAGTCGATGCCCGGCTGGATGTCGTCCAGCGAGCCGCCGTTGGCGAGCGAGGCGGCCCAGACGCCGCTGAGCGCGGCGGCGGCCTTGGTCGGGTTGCCGTTCAGCGCGACCATGCCCTTGTAGTCGGGCTTCAGCAGGTCGGCGAAGGTCTGCGGGCAGGCCGAGACCTTCTTGGCGTCGCAGCCGATCGAGACGTAGCCGCCGTAGTCGTTGTAGGACAGGCCGTTGGCGTCCTTCATGGAGGCCGGGATCTTGTCGAAGTCGGCGACCTTGTACGGGGCGAGCAGGCCCTGGCTGCCGGCGCTCAGGGCGAAGGCGGTACCGAGGTCCACCACGTCGGGGGCGCGGTCCTGGCCCTTGCGGGAGGTGATCGCGTTGATCTCGTCCTGGCTGGAGCCGTCCGGGTTCTCGTCCTCGATGTCGATCCCGTACTTGGCCTTGAAGCCGTCCATCAGCTTGCCGTAGTTCGCCCAGTCCTTGGGCAGCGTGATGACGTGCAGCTTGCCCTCCTTCTTGGCGGCGGCGACCAGGGCGTCCATCCCGCCGAAGTCGGCGGCGGAGGTGGCCTCCTTGGCGGCCTTGCCACCCGGCTGCGCGGCCTCGCCGGACTTCGCGGCGGTCGAACCGGCCGACCCACAGGCGGTGAGGGAGAGCGCGGCGGCGGTCAGCACAGCCGCGAAGGCGGCGGCACGGGCACGGTGCAACGTCACGGAAAGTTCTCCTGACAGGGAGGGGAGAGGCAAGCTGGGGGGGACGAGCGTTGGGGAGGTGTCGGAGGACTCAAGGCCAAGTTGGCTAGGCAACTCTTCGCCGACGTCGGTAAGTACGCCGGAGTCCGGTGACGGGAAGGTGAACGGACGGCCCAGCTCAGGGGGCGGCTACAGGAACGGTGGAATCCGGACGGCCGCGAAGTGATCAGCAGCGGCTACAGTCGGTGGCGTCCGCGCGGTACCCGTGCGCTGGACGCTGCCCCAGGAGGGACATTGACACACGTGGCACAGGACGACGTGGCCCAGGACGACGCGGCACACGACGAGGTGGCACCGGGCGGCCTGGCTCAGGACCCCGTGCACGCCGTGGCCGCCGACCGGGCCGCCGGAGCGCTCTACCGCCAGGTGGCCTCCGACCTGCGCGAGGCGATCACCTCGGGCTCGTACGGCCAGTCCGGGCGCCTGCCCGCCGAGGGCGCGCTCGCCGAGCAGTACGGCGTCTCCCGGGGCACCGTCCGGCAGGCGCTCGCCCTGCTGCGCGCGGACGGACTGGTCACCTCGCGGCGCGGCACCCGCCGGGTGGTGCTCGGAGGAGCCCGTGTGCAGAGCTTCTCCGAACTGCTCAGCTTCACCCACTGGGCCCGTTCGATGGGTGAGGAGCCCGGCGGCCGGCTGGAGTCGCTGACCCGCCGCCCGGCCGACGCCGCCGAACGCGAGCAGCTGCGCCTCGCACCCGGCACCGAGGTGTACGTCACGCTCCGGGTGCGCACCCTGTCCGGCACCCCCGTGATGGTGGAGCGCACCGTCTACCCGCCGCTGGTCGGCGAGCTGGTGGCCCAACTGCCGGCCGACGTGGTCTCGCACACCGAACCGCTGCGCGAGCACGGCATCCTGTTCAGCGACGCGGACCACACCATCGACGTGGTGGCCGCCAACGCGGACGACGCCCGCCTGCTCGGCTGCCGCCGGGGCAGCCCGCTGCTGCGCGAACGCCGCCGCACCACCGACCCCACCGGCACCCCCGTCGAGTGGTCCCAGGACCGCTACCTCCCCGGCACGGTCGCCTTCAGCGTCCACAACTCCCTTGCCGCCTCGGCGCTCTCCCGGCACGCCCGCGACAACGACTGAACCCGGGACAGGGGTGAGCCCCGGGGGCGCGGGGAACTGCGCGCCGCGGAAGGTGACCGCCTCCAGCCGGGCCCGCCGGGCCGGTCGCCGCCGGTTGCCCGTGGGCGGGGCTGTGTGCCCTGCTCTCCGCAGGAGTGGTGCGGCGCCGTGCCCTCCGTTTCGCAGTTCCCCGCGCCCCTGCGGGTGGACCCGATCGCCCCTTCACGCGGGCCCGCAGGGTGGGCGCCCGCGCCTTCGGCGGTCTACCCGGCCATGAGGAGTTCGAGCAGCGGGCGGAAGTGGGCGAAGGACGGGGTCCGGGCGTCCGCGACCTTGGCCCGGTCGTCCCAGCGGCGGACGGCCACCGCGTCCGCGGCACCCGCAAGAGCGGCGAAGGCGGCGGCCTCCTCGGCGTCCATCGGGCCGCCCTGCACCCGGAGGGTGTACTCGGAGGCCTCCGACAGCCCCGCCCGGTAGTCGGGCTCCACCGCGCACAGGTAGCGCTTCGCCGCCACGTGCAGCCGGATCGGCTCGGTCACCTCGGGCCCGAACCACTGCGCCAGCCAGTCGGCACCGGTGTGGCTGTGCCGGTTGTCCTGCCCCTGCATCAACTCCAGCCCGGAGCCACCGAAGTGGCCCACGTCGTGCAGCAGTGCCGCCGCCACCAGGTGCGCGGGCGCCCCCGCCGCCTCGGCCAGCGCGCCTGCCTGCAGCATGTGTTCGGCCATCGTCACGTCCTCGCCCAGGTAGTCGCCCAGCCCCTCGCCCGCGAACAGCTGCTCCAGCGTCTCCAGCCCGGCCGCCCGCCGGTCGAGCACGGCGAGCGTGGAGGTGAGCGAGTCCAGGTCGGCGTAGCAGCCCTGCAGGTGGCGGTGGCCGTCCTGCTCGAAGGCCGTACGGGCGTGCAGCAGCCGCACGTTGTCGAAGACCAGGCAGTCGCCGGGCTCCAGCCGGAAGGTCAGCTGCAGCTCCGGCCGCAGCGTGATCTCCGCGAAGCGCCGGTACGCGGCGTAGAAGGCGTCCAGCTGCTCGGTGGGAAGCCGCAGCGTCCCGATCGACCGGTTGTTGAACCGCACCTCGCGGACCCGTCCCAGCCCGTCCACCTCGATCAGCGGCCGCTCGGCCCGCAGTTCGGCGGCGCGGTCGCGGAAGACGAAGGGCACCGGCGTGCGGGTCAGCACGGCGAAGTCCTCGGGGGCCTCCGCACGCAGGACGGCCGCCGCCCTGAAGCCGTCCACCAGGCCGGAGTCGCCGCCGGCGGAGTCGTTGCGCAGGCAGTGCAGCAGCTGGAGGGTGGGCACCGGGTCGCGGTACGGGTTGTCGGTGTGCGGCGCGATGGCCGCGCTGGTGAACGCCAGGTTGTTCGGGTCGGGCTCGACCCGGACGTCGAACAGCTCGCCGTAGTTGGTCTCCCGCACGTACCCGAAGCTGCGTGCCACCGCCAGCACCTGCCGATCCGCCACCGGCACCCCGCGCAGCACCGCGAACCCGGACCGCCGCACCGCCGCCAGCACGGCCGCCCGCTCCGCCGGGTCGGCCAGGTAGCTGCCCCAGTCGGCTTCGGGCGGCCCGGCGGCGAAGTCCTCGGCGCTCCAGAGGCGCTTGTCCTGCTCGGTCCGGCCGTCCCCCGCACCGGCCTGCGTCAGCCACTCCACCGGGTAGGCCGACCGGTGCCCGTCCGACCAGCGCACCGCCAGCACGCCGGCCTCCGTCACCTGCTCGGCGATGGCCAGGTCCGCAGGCAGGTCGGTGATCTGGAACAGCTTCTGCCCGTTGCGCGGATCGCGGCACTCGGTGCAGGGGCAGTTGTCGCGCAGCCAGTACGCGGAAAGCGGCATCGGGACCTCCTCCTCGGGGCGCGTCAAGTTGTATAGCCAACTTGGCGTCGCGCACGACCCTGTCGAGCCGGGGTGAGGACCGGGCGACGGCCGGATGGCCGCCACGCGAACAGCAGCGGACCCGTGGGCGCCGCAGCCGGCGCCGACCCGCCGTCACCCCACGGTCAGCACCGCCTTGCCCCGCACCCGGCGGCCGCGCAGATCGGCGATGACGTCGGCGGTCCTGGACCAGTCGCGGACCGAGCCGATCTCCGGGTGCAGCCGACCTGCGGCCACCAGCCGGACCAGGGCGGCGAGATCGTCGCCGTAGTCCGCACCGGACGCCGTGTAGTCGAAGTGCGCGATCCTGGCCTGGGCCGGGCCCTTGAAGAAGTCGAAGAAGTCGAGGGTCACGGGCGCGCCGCCGGCCTGGCCGAACCAGACCAGCAGTCCGCCGGGCGCGGTCCGGGCGAGAGCGGCCGCCAGCGACGGGCCGCCGACCGACTCCAGCACGATCTCGAACGGCCCACGGGCCCGCTCCGCCGAGGTCACCACCTCGACCGCGCCCAGTTCCAGCAGCCGGGCGCCGCGTCCGGGGTTCGCGCTGACCGCCGTGACCGCAGCCCCCGAGGCGGCCGCCAGCTCGGTCAGGTAGTGGCCGACACCGCCGCTCGCCCCCGTGAGCAGCACCCGCCGCGCGGCGACCGGGCCGGCCGCGCGGAGCAGCCGCAGTGCGGTGATCCCGGCGAGCGGGAGCGCGGCGGCGGTCACCGAGTCGATGCTGTCCGGCAGTTCGGCGACGCTCCGGGTGGGGACGGCGACCCGTTCGGCCCACCCGTACGCGGGCGGGTGGGCCACCACACGGGTGCCGACGGCGGGCCCGCCGCCGTCGGCGGCGGCCCGGACGACCCGGCCGGCCACGTCCTTCCCGGGCCGCCAGTCGGGCCGGGGCCGGCCCAGCAGCCCGTCGAGCTGGAGCGTCTCGCCCCGGTTGACGGAGTACGCCTCCACGGCGACCACCAACTCGTCCTCGGCGGGTACGGGTTCGGCGGCCTCACCGAACAGCACCGGCTCGCCGTCGGGCCCGGACCCGGGCAGTACGGCCTTCATCGCCCTCCTCCTCTCCCCTGTCGGGACGCCGGCTCAGACGAAGACGACGTTCTTGGCGTGCAGGGTGTCGAAGTACTCGCGGACGGCGGTGATCCGCCCGTCGCGAACGGTGAAGACGGCCATGCAGTGCTGGTCGTACCGGGCGCCGGACTTTGCCAGGCCCCGGGTGTTCCACTCCGCCAGCACCTGGTCGCCGTCGCCGATCAGGCCCTCGAACTCGAACTCCATCGACTCCGGCACCAGCCGGGAGAGCATCGAGGGGATGAACTCGTCGAGGATCTCGTCGGGCCCGGTCCAGGTCCGCGACAGCGGCAGGTCGCCCGCGAGCCGCCAGGTCACGTCCGGTGCGAAGAAGCCGCGCAGTGCGGTGAGGTCGCCCGCGGTCAGGGTGTTCATGTACGCCAGGACAACGGCCTTGCTGGCTGCGGTGAGGTCTTCGGTGGTCATGTCTTCGGCCCTTCTCGTGGTCTGCTGTTCCGGTACTGGAAGCCTAGGAAGAGCAGTCCGCCGGAGGGAAAGACCCGTTCCGGACCGGATCAGAACGAAACGGCATCACGGCAGCTCAGGCCGGGTCGTAGACTGCTGGGCATGTCTGAACTGCGCCGCCTGCGGTACTTCCTGGCCGTCGCCGGGGAGCGGAACTTCACCAGGGCGGCCGAGCGGCTGCACGTCGCCCAGCCCGCGCTGAGCCGTCAGATCCGGCAACTGGAGGCGGAGTTGGGCGTCCGCCTGCTGGAGCGCAGCACCCACGCGGTCGAACCGACCGAGGTGGGACGGATGCTGATGGAGCGTGGGGCCGCCCTGTGCGACGAGGCGGACCGGCTCTGGCGCGACGTCCGGGGCTTCGCCGGGGGCGAGCAGGGCGCGCTGTCCGTCGGCTACAGCACCAGTACCGGGTACGAGACCGCCCCCGCCCTGCTGGCGGCGCTGGCCGAGCGGTACCCCGGCATCGCCGTGACCACCCGTCTGCTGCCGACGGCCGAGATCGTGGCGGGTGTCGCCGACGGCACCCTCGACGCGGGGCTGGTGCGCTGTCCGCCGCCCGCGCCCGAACTGGTGCGAACGCTGCTCCGGCTGGAGCCGCAGGGCGTCGTGATGCGCGAGGGCCACCCGCTCGCGGACGGTCGTGTCGTCGACGTCGCCGCGCTGGCCGGTGAGACCCTGCTCGTCCACCGCCGGGAGGCCAACCCCGGTCACTACGACGCGGTCATGGGCCTCTTCGCCCGGCTGGAGCGGACCCCGGGACTGCTGCTGCGGCAGCTCTCGTTCGACGCCGCGCACACCCCGGTGGCGCGCGGCGAGGCGGTCTCGGTCGTCGGGCAGTCCGCCGTGCACGGCCTGCCGGCCGGGCTGGTGTGGCGGCCGCTGGCACCCGTCGCCACCATCGAGATCCACCTGCTCACCCGGGGCCGGCCCGGCCGGCCCGCCCTCGCACGGCTGCTCCGGGTCGCCTCCGACACGGCCCGCGCGGGCGGCTGGCTCCGCTCGCCGGACACGGCCTGACCCCGGTCCCGTCCGGAGCTTCGGGGCCGCCCGATCGGCCGCCCCCCGGGTGGCCGTACCGGCGCACCCGCGCCGTGATGACGGGCCCCGGGTTTCGCGAGGTGCTCACGCGGTGCGGCGGCGGGGCAGCAGCAGGGCGGGCAGCAGGGCGAGCGCCATCAGCCCGACCGCCCAGCCGTAGGTGTGGCGGAACGCGTCGGCCGGGTGCGGCGCGGTCCTCAGCGCATCGGTCAGCAGGACGGACATCAGTGCGGTGCCGGTGGAGGCGGCGACCTGCTGCAGGATGGTGACCGCCGTGGTGGCCAGCGGCACCTCCTCGGGGGCGACGCTCCGGGTGGCGGCGGCGATGGTGGGCATCATGGTCAGCCCGACGCCGACGCCCATCACCGTCAGGGCGGCCTGCAGGTGCCAGAAGGGCACGTCCCCGGTGACCTGGACGCTGAAGCAGAGGAAACCGGTGGTGGCGACGGTCACGCCGGTCAGCACGATGCGGCCCGGCGGGTGGCGGTCGATCAGCCGTCCGGCGAACTGCATGGTCACCCCGGTGGCCACCGCCTGCGGGATGCCCAGCAGGCCGGAGTGGGCGGCGTTCTGGCCGCGCAGTCCCTGGTAGTACAGCGGCAGCAGGATCAGCGAGCCGAAGTAGGCGCAGACGAAGAGCAGCTGGGCCCCGGCCGCGGCGGCGAACGGGCGCCGGGCGAGCAGCCTGAGGTCGAGCAGCGGGTGGGTCGTGGTCAGTGCACGGGCGATGAAGCCCAGCACCATGGTGGCACCGATGAGCATCGGGAGGGCGGCCCCGCCGCTGGTGAGCCCGTAGATCAGCACGGCCAGCCCGGGGGAGAGCAGCAGCAGGCCCAGCAGGTCCAGGCGGCGGCCCGGCCGCGGGGTCTCCCGGGGCAGGATCCGGGCCGCGAGCAGGATGGCGACGGCCGCGACCGGCGGGTTGATGAAGAAGATCCAGCGCCAGGAGGCGGCGTCCAGCAGCGCCCCGCCCAGGATGGGTCCGGCCAGCGGGCCGATCAGCACGGGCAGACCGAGCACGCTCATGGCCCGGCCGGTCCGCTCGGGTCCGGCGGCCCTGAGCACCAGGGTCATCCCCACGGGTGTCAGCATTCCGCCGCCCAGCCCCTGGAGCACCCGGAAGACGATCAGGGTCTCGGTGTTCCAGGCCAGCCCGGCCAGGGCGGAACCGGCGCCGAAGAGGGTGAGGGCGGTCAGGTACAGCCGTTTGGCGCCGAGCCGGCCGACCGCCCAGGCGGTGATCGGGATGACGGTGGCCAGGGCCAGGGTGTAGCCGGTGGCGACCCACTGGATGGTGGTGAGCGGCGCGTCGAAGCTCCGTCCGAGGTCGTGCATCGCGGTGTTGACCGCGGTGGTGTCCAGCACGCTCATGAACGCGCCGAGGACGACGACCAGGGCGGTGGGCCGCAGGGCCGCACCGGCGGTCGGCGGCGGGTCGATCCGGGTACGCGGGGTGGCACTGGTGCTCATGGTGCTCACCCCGCTCGGAGTCGGTAGGGCCGGTCGGCGCGAGCCTGCCGCAACGCCCGTTCCCACCAGGTCAGTTGGTCCGGCAGGCGCTCTGTGGCACCTTCGGCCACGGTATCGTCGCCCCGCTCCCCCCGCGCGTCGGCGACCACCGGACGGAGGAACCGCCCGGCCGGACGCGCTCGGGGTACGGGCCGGCGACCGGTGGCTCGGACCGGTGGGCGGGACCGCACCGCCGCCCACGTGCCCGCGCCCGGCGGCTCGGACCGGCGGCTCGGACCGGTGGCTCAGACGGCGGCGACCGTGGCGTCCCAGGCCTCGGCCGCGGCGGCAGTGGCCCGTGCGGAGTCGGTGCCGGGCAGGGCGTCGGCGAGAGCGGTGAGGACGGACCGGACGGTCTCCAGCGAGGCGGCCGTGCCGTAGTGGTTGACGCGCAGCATCCCGGCGGCGAGCGGGCCGCCGCCGGGCTGGACGGGGAGGGCCGGGTCCAGGCGGCCGACGAGCTCGGCGGCGTGCAGCCCGGACGGGGTGCGCACGGTGGTGGCGACCGGGGCGGCGTGCTCGTCCCGGTGGACGTACGGGGCGAGGGTGCCCAGGGCGCGGACGCCCGCACGGGTCGCGGCGGCGGCGGCGCGGTGCCGGGCGATGGTCGAGGCCAGGGTGTCGGCCTCGATGCGGTCCAGGCAGGCATCGAGCGCGAGCATCTCCAACTGGGCCGGGGCGTGCGGGAGGACGGTCCGTCCGGCGTCCGTCCAGCGCTCCTTCCAGTCCAGCAGCGAGAGGTACGAGCGGCGCGGCGCGGCCGGGTTGGCGGCGATCCGCTCCCAGGCGCGCTCACTGACCGAGACGGCGGAGACCCCGGCCGGGCCGCCCATCGCCTTCTGCCCGCCGATCACGCACAGGTCCACCCCCCACTCGTCGGTGAGCAGCGGCTCGGCGGCGACCGAGGCGACGGCGTCCAGCATCAGCAGTGCACCGTGTGCCCGCACCACGGCGGCGATCTCGGCGACCGGGTTGGTGTTGCCGGTGGCGGCCTCGGCGTGGACCAGCGAGACGAAGTCGATCCCGGGGTCCGCGGCGAGCGCCCGGGCGACCTGCCCGGCGGAGACGGCGCCGTCGAACGGCACGGCCAGGTCCACGACCTCCGCACCACAGCTGCGCAGCCAGTTGCCGAAGGTCTGGCCGTACGGTCCGGTGACGATGTTGAGCGCGGTGCTGCCCGGGTGCGCGGCCCCCCGGATCGCCGCCTCCAGCGGAAGCAGCGCCTCGCCCTGGGTGACGATCACGTCGGCCGAGGTGTGCAGCAGCGCGGCGACCCGGTCCTCGATCGCGGCGAACTGCGCGGCACTCAGCGGCGGGAGGTCGAGGAAGGGGCTCACGGGGCTGGCCTTTCGGACGGGCGCGTACGGCTGGGGTCCGCCCAGTCTGCCGCATCACCCGCCCTCCGCGGCCGGCGGTCGGGCGCTGCGGATCGCGGCAGCGACGGGTGCTCGCGGTGACCGGCTGTCCCGGCGACGGCCGTTGCGACTGCCTGAACTGCCGGGAGCGTCGGGTGTCCGGGGCTGCGCGGGTCGCGGCACCGGGGAGCCGAGTGGGTGTCACTTCGTGCGAGGTGTCTGGGCAAGGCCTTGACGCAGCAGTAACTTACCGGCCAGTCAGCCAGTTCACGGCGTGAGCCCCCACTCGCGCCGGCTCAGGCCCGGACCGGTCGTCGAGACCGGCCGGACCGGGCCTGCACCTCCACCCCCACCCCGGAGGAAGTCATGCCCGAAACCCCCACGCACTCACCCCTGCCCGGAAGCCGGCGACGGCCCGGTGGCCGTCGACTCGCGTCGCTGGCGACCGGCTGCGCCCTGCTGTTCGCGGCGCTGGCCGGCACCACCGGTCCGGCCGGGGCGGCGGACGCGAAGACCGCGACGACGCCGCGGACCGATCCGGTGGGCGCCGCCGAGGCGCTCGCCGCGCCGGGCGTGCCCGGTGCCAACAACTGGTCGTGCAGGCCGAGTCCGGCGCACCCGAGGCCGGTGGTGCTGGTCCACGGGACCTTCGCCAACGGCTCGGTGAACTGGGACACCGTCGCGCCCGCGCTGGCCCAGGACGGCTACTGCGTCTTCGCGCTCACCTACGGAGCGGTGCCGAACGTCCCCGTGCTGCGGGCGATCGCGCCGGTGGCGGACTCCGCGCAGCAGCTGTCGGTCTTCGTCGACGGCGTGCTCGCGGCGACCGGCGCCGGACAGGTCGACGTGGTCGGCCACAGCCAGGGCGGGATGATGCCGCGCTACTACCTGAAGTTCGACGGCGGCGCGGCCAAGGTGCACACCCTGGTCGGGATCGCCCCGAGCAACCACGGCACCACCCTGGACGGCTTGGCCACCCTGGCGAAGTCCTTCCCCGGCGCGCTCGACCTGGTCCGGTCGGCCTGCCCGGCCTGCGCCGACCAGGTCACCGGCTCGGACACGCTGAGCCGGCTCAACGCGGGCGGCGACACCGTGCCGGGGGTGACGTACTGGGTGATCGCGACCCGGTACGACGAGGTGGTCACGCCCTACCGGTCGCAGTTCCTGAGCGGGCCCGACGTGCACGACGTCCTGGTCCAGGACCTCTGCCCGACCAACATCCCGGGCCATGTGCTGATGGCCGTCGACCCGGTCGTCCTGCACGAGGTCCGGCACGCCCTGGACCCCGCGCACGTGGCGGACGCCGACTGCTGGGCCAACCTGACCGGCTGACGGCCCCGGCCGGCCGCCCGGGACGCGGTGTCCCGGGTGGCCGGCTCCGCCGCCGTCGGCTCCTCCCGCCGGTGGTGGGCACGTCGGTAGAGTTCCGGCATGAGCGAAGGCGCGGTGCTGCACATCAAGGGGCGGGTGCTGGTCGGGCCCGAGGACGTCCGGGACGAGCTGTGGGTCGTGGACGGCCGGGTGAGCTTCACCCGTCCGGTCCGTGCGGACGACGTCCGCACGGTCTCCGGCTGGGCCATGCCGGGGTTGGTGGACGCACACTGCCACGTCGGTCTGGACGCGCACGGCGCGGTGGACGAGGCCACCAGCGAGAAGCAGGCCCGCACCGACCGGGACGCCGGCACGCTGCTGATCCGGGACGCCGGCTCCGCCGCCGACACACGCTGGATCGACGACCGCGAGGACCTGCCCCGGATCATCAGGGCCGGCCGCCACATCGCCCGCACCCGCCGCTACATCCGCAACTACGCGCACGAGATCGAGCCCGGCGACCTGGCGGCCTACGTCGTGGCCGAGGCCCGGCGCGGCGACGGCTGGGTGAAGCTGGTCGGCGACTGGATCGACCGCGAGCGCGGCGACCTGGCCGCCTGCTGGCCCGGGGACGCGCTGCGCGAGGCGATCGCCGCCGCGCACGCCGAGGGTGCCCGGGTCACCGCGCACTGCTTCGCCGCCGAGTCGCTGCCCGACCTGGTCGCCGCCGGGATCGACTGCATCGAGCACGCGACCGGTCTGACCGAGGAGCTGATCCCGGTCTTCGCCGAACGGCAGGTGGCGATCGTCCCGACGCTGGTGAACATCGCGACCTTCCCCGGGCTCGCGGACGACGGAGAGGCGAAGTTCCCGGCCTGGGCCGCCCACATGCGGCGGCTGCACGAGCGCCGGTACGACACGGTGGGTGCGGCGTACGACGCGGGCGTCCCGGTCTTCGTCGGCACGGACGCGGGCGGTTCGCTGGCGCACGGGCTGGTCGCGGACGAGGTCGCCGAACTGGTCAGGGCCGGGCTCCCGGCTTCCGCCGCGCTGTCGGCGGCGAGTTGGGGGGCGCGCGAGTGGCTGGGCCAGGGCGGGCTCACCGAGGGCGCGTCGGCCGACCTGGTGGTGTACGCGCAGGACCCGCGCGCGGACGTCCGGGTGCTGGCCGATCCGCAACTGGTCGTCCTGCGCGGCCGGGTCGTCGGCTGACACCCGGGGCCGCCGGGGCCCGCGCCCAGGGACGGCGGGCAGGAAGAGGAGAACGGACCGGCCGGGCGGAGTTCTGCGGTCCGTTGGGCCGATAGGGTGGCGGTATGGCACCGCGTCCACTGAACGAGATCGTCGAACCCGGCTGGGCCAGCGCCCTGGAGCCGGTGGCCGGGCGGGTCGCCGCCATGGGTGACTTCCTGCGCGGCGAGCTGGCCGCCGGCCGCACCTATCTCCCGGCCGGGCCGAACGTGCTGCGGGCGTTCCAGCAACCCTTCGACTCGGTCCGGGTGCTGATCGTCGGCCAGGACCCGTACCCGACGCCCGGGCACGCGGTCGGGCTGAGCTTCTCGGTCGCACCGCAGGTCCGGCCGATCCCGGGCAGCCTGATCAACATCTTCCAGGAGTACGGCCGCGACCTCGGGTTCCCACCGCCCGCCAACGGTGACCTCACCCCGTGGACGGAGCAGGGCGTGCTGCTGCTCAACCGCGCTCTGACCACTGCGCCGGGCAAGCCGGCCGCACACCGGGGCAAGGGCTGGGAGGAGGTCACCGAACAGGCGATCCGGGCGCTGGTGGCGCGCGGGGGCCCGCTGGTGGCGATCCTCTGGGGGCGTGATGCCCGTAATCTGCGCCCCCTGCTGGGGCAGGTGCCTGCGGTGGAGTCGGCGCACCCGAGCCCGATGTCGGCGGACCGGGGCTTCTTCGGCTCCCGCCCGTTCAGCCGGGCGAACGAGCTGCTGTCCCGTCAGGGTGCGCAGCCGGTGGACTGGCGCCTGCCGTAGCAGCCCGTGGTGACGGGTGCTGTGCTGACGGGTGCTGTGGTGACGTGCGCCCCGATCAGGGGTACCCGGCGCCAACCTCACTCGAAGGAGTGAACCGACGCATGGTGTTGCCCATGTGACGGATGCTCCGGAAGAGACTGACGGAAGTCGAGAGCACAAGCCCCTGCCCCCGGACCGGCGCGGTACCAGCCTGCGCGCGGGGTGACCACGGCGGCGCTCTCTCCATCCGTCACCCGTGGGGGTCCTCCGCCATGCCCGTGCTGAACTCCGTTCTCCGCTCCGCCGCCGCCACCGGACTGGTGGCGGGTGCCCTGACCCTCTCCGGCGGCACCGCCCACGCCGCCGGGCCGGCCCCCTCGCCGGGGAAGGCGCGTGCGGTGACGGCGGAACTCGCGCTCGACGTCAGCCTGTTGGACGACAAGGTGGACGTGCCGGTGGACATCGCCCTGAACAAGGTGGAGTCCCCGGCCCGGCGCGACCAGGCGGTGCTCACCGCCGCAGTGGACGGCGTGGACCGGGGCCGGCCGGTCACCCTGGTCAAGGCGGAGGTCGGCAGGTCGACCACCACGGCCGACCGGAACGGCACCGCCGCCTCCGTCAGCCTGGTCGGCGCGGACCTCCACGCGCCCGGTCTGGCCTCCACCCTGATAGGCCTGGAGGCGCTCAGCGCCGAGGCCAGCTGCCCGGTGGACGGTCAGCCGACCGCGAAGGTCACCGCACCCGCCCGGGTCACGGTGCTCGGCAGGTCGGTCGCGCTCGGGCTGAACGGGCCGACCCACGTGGACGTGCCGGGGGTCGGCAGCGTGGACATCGAGTTCTCCCGGCGGACCACCACCTCCAGCACGGCCGCCGCCTCCGCGCTGAAGGTGGACGTGGCGGTCAACCCGCTCAACCTCAACGTGGCCAAGGTGACCGGTACCATCACGGTCGCCTCGGTCAGCTGTGAGAAGCCGGTGCCCGCCGGCGCTCCCGCGACCCCCGTCACGCCGGCCACGCCGTCCACCCCGGCCGGCTCGGCGGCGGTCACCACCGCGCGCGCCGTGCCGGCCGCCGACACCACCACCGCGGCCGGCCGGGAACTCGCCTCCACCGGCAGCAGCGGCACCGGTCGGCTGGTGGCCACCGCGGGGGCGCTGATCGCCGCCGGAACCGGCGCTCTCTGGCTGGTTTCGCGCCGCCGCCGCAATACCCGTGCGCGCCACCGCTGACTCCACCGGCCTGCGACAACGTCAGCTGAGGGCCGGAAAGCCGGCTCCGGCACCACCGGAACGTGACCGTGCCACTGCGGACGGTTGGTTCACATGGGCGTTACATAGGAGGAACAACCGGGAAACGGCGGCTTGCGACGCTACGCGGGCACCCACCACCCAACGCAGTGAGGTACCCAGCGATGGCAATCAAGGCCGAGTACATCTGGATCGACGGCACCAAGCCGACCGCCAAGCTCCGCTCCAAGACTCGTGTTCTGGCCAACGCTGACAAGATCCCCACCTGGGGCTTCGACGGATCCTCGACCAACCAGGCCGAGGGCCACGCCTCGGACCGCGTGCTGGCGCCGGTCGCCACCTTCCCGGACCCGATCCGCGGCGGCGACAACATCCTGGTCCTGTGCGAGGTCAACGAGACCGACGGCACCCCGCACGAGTCCAACACCCGTGCGCTGCTGCGTCCGATCGCCGAGCAGTACGCCGCGCAGGAGTCGATCTTCGGCATCGAGCAGGAGTACACCTTCTTCAAGGGCTCCCGTCCGCTGGGCTTCCCCGAGGGCGGCTTCCCGGCCCCGCAGGGCGGTTACTACTGCGGTGTCGGCGCCGAGGAGGTCTTCGGCCGCGAGATCGTCGAGCTGCACCTGGACCGCTGCATCGCGGCCGGCCTGGCCATCTGCGGCATCAACGCCGAGGTCATGCCCGGCCAGTGGGAGTTCCAGATCGGCCCGGTCGACGCGGTGACCGTCTCCGACCACATGTGGGTCGCCCGCTACCTGCTCTACCGCACCGCCGAGGAGTTCGGCATCGACGCCACCCTGGACGCCAAGCCGGTCCGCGGTGACTGGAACGGCGCCGGTGCGCACACCAACTTCTCCACCAAGGCGATGCGCGAGGGCTACGACGCGATCATCACCGCCTGCGAGTCGCTCGGCGCCTCCCAGGAGAAGGTGCTGGAGCACGTCACCCAGTACGGTGCCGACATCGAGGCTCGCCTCACCGGCAAGCACGAGACCGCCCCGTGGAACGTCTACAGCTACGGCGTCTCCGACCGCGGTGCCTCGGTCCGCATCCCGTGGCAGGTCGAGGTGGAGCAGAAGGGCTACATCGAGGACCGCCGCCCGAACGCCAACGTCGACCCGTACGTGGTGACCCGTCTGCTGGTCAACACCTGCTGCGCCGCCCTGGAGAAGGCCGGCCAGGTCTGATCCCGGCCGGGACCGAACCCCCGGTGCCCGCCGGACGCCCCTCGCGAGGGAGGCGCCCGGCGGGCACCGCCCGTTTCCGGGGTCCTCCCGGCGCGGACCCCCGCACGGCGGGCCCTGCCCGGCGGGTCCGGCCGGGCGCCGCAGCCCGCGCCCCTGACGCATACGCTTGCGGCCATGGACGACTTCACCCCGGAACAGGTGGCCCGCGGCCGGGCGCTGCGCCGCGCCCAGCTGCCGTGGGCCCTCGGCGGCCGGATCGCCGGGCTGCTCTGCACGCTCGCCCTCGGCCTCACCCCCGCCGGAGCCGGGCTGGTCGCGGCGGTCGGCGGACTGCTCGGCGGCTCGCGCACGGCGCAGGTGCTGGCCGGCGCGGCCGCCCTGCTGCTGATCGGCCGGCTGCTGCAACTCCCGTTCAGCGCAGGGGTCCGGGTCGTCCGCCGCCGCTACGGCCTGGTCACCCAGGGCTGGCGCGGCTGGGCCGTGGACGTCCTGCGCGGTCTGGCGCTCGGCCTGCTGATCGCCCTCCCGGTGGTGTACGGGCTGTACGCGCTCACCGGGCGCTCACCGCACGGCTGGTGGCTGCCCGCAGCGGGGTTCGCCGCGCTGCTCACCGTCGCCCTCTCCTTCCTCCACCCGCTCCTGATCGAGCCGGTGTTCAACCGCTTCGCCCCGCTGCCCGCCGGCGAACTCCGCACCGCGCTGCTGGACTTGGCGCAGCGCGACGGGATCCGGGTGCGCGACGTGCTGGTCGCCGACGCCTCGCGCCGGACCACCGCCCTCAACGCGTACGTCTCCGGCTTCGGCGCCACCCGCCGGATCGTCGCCTACGACACCCTGCTCTCCACCGCCGAACCGCGCGAGGTGGAACTGGTGGTGGCCCACGAGCTGGGGCACGTCAAGCACCGGGACGTCCTGACCGGGACCGTCCTCGGCGCGGTCGGCGCGGCCGTGGCCGTCTGCCTGCTGGGGCTGCTCGCCGGCCGGCCGGTCCTGCTGTCGGCGGCCGGCGCCACGGACGCCGCCGACCCCCGGTCGCTGCCGCTGCTGGCCGCCTGCGCCGCACTGATCGGTGCCGCCACCGGACCGCTCCAGTGCGCGGTGAGCCGCCGCATCGAGGTCAGGGCCGACCTGCACGCCCTCGAACTCACCTCCGACCCAGAGCAGTTCATCGCCATGCAGCGCCGCCTCGCGGTCACCAACGTCTCCGACGTGGACCCGCCCCGGCTGCTGGAGCTCCTCTTCGCCACCCACCCCAGCGCGACGCGCCGGATCGCCGCCGCCCGCGCCTGGCGCCCGGCCGCCGGTTGACCCCCGGACGCGCCGCGGCCACTTCGGGGACGGTGGTCCGCCGAAGTGGCCGCGGTGCCAGGGGCGTCGGCGTCAGCGGGTGAGCTGCTCCACGACCCAATCGACCAGGGGCTCGGTCACCTGGCTGTGCACGCTGTTCCTGGTGTTGCACTTGAACTCGTCGAGCAGGCTCTTCTCGGCCAGCGACTCGACGGGCTCGTTCGGGTCGATGTTCCACGTGACCGGGTCGTAGTCCAGCGCGACCGCGCTCACCGCGGGGACGAAGCAGCTGTTGCGGTACTCCTCCGGGATCTTCGCCTTGAGCGCCTTCGCGACCAGGTCGAAGGAGTCGAGGGTGCCGCCGGGCACGCCGTCGAGGGCCGGGACGTACGAGGTGTTGCCCCGCCGGACCTGGCCCAGGAGCTTCATCTCGCCGATCGGCTGGTGCTCGCCCTCGTCGGGCTGGAAGCGGGCCGTGGCGGTGAGGGTGAGCAGCGGGTTCCGGACGTCGAACACCACCTCGCCGGCCGGCAGGTCGAGGCCGATGCCGTTCCCGGCACCGTTGGCCACGCCCAGCTTGCGGGGCCGCGCGGGGAACTGGCCGTACTCCTCCAGCTCGGCCAGGAACTGCTTGCGCAGCTCGCTGGAGGTGGCGACCGGCCCTTCGTACTTCGCGCTGTCGACCCAGGCCCACAGCAGCTGCTGCGCGGCGGGGCTCCTGATCAGCTCGGCCTGCTTCGGTGCGTCGGGCGTGCCGGTCGGGATGCTCTCGAAGAAGTAGGCCATCTGCTGGAGCACCAGCGGGATCCACGCGCCGTTGTGCGGGGAGTCCCAGGAGAGGTAGGTCTCGGTCTGGTGGTCCTGGTTCTTGTGCTCCATCTCGGCGAGCGCGTAACGGGTGATGAGGCCGCCCATGCTCACCCCGCCGACGATCAGCGGGGCGTTGCCGTCGCGCTCCGCGATGGCCCGCTGGATGGCGCTGATCACCACGCCGGCGTTGGCCTGGATGTAGGTGTGCCGCTGTTCGAAACCGACCAGGATGACGTCGATGCCCGCGTTGAGCAGCTGGTCGAGGAAGCCGGTCTTGCCCTTCGCGTAGATCGTGTTGAAGTGCTCCCACAGGCCCGGCAGGTCGCTCGGGCCGTAGTTGAACCCGTCGGCGAAGATGAACGGCCGCACCAACCGCTTGTGGCCCTTGGCGTAGTAGACCTCGGCCGTGCCGGTCGCCACCTCTCGGCGGTACGGCCGGGCGGACCGCAGCTCCCAGGTCTCCTGCTTCCGGCTCTCGGCGGCGCGGCCCCCTCGCGACGGGGTCGCGAACCAGACCCCCGGCTCCACCGAACCGGCGAGCTTTGCCAGCTCCTCGGCCGAGGGCTTCTTCTCGCCCTGCTTCGCCGTCAACTCGACGTCGATCCTGGCTTCCTGTGCCATGAATACCGCCTCTGCTCGGGTGCTTCTCGTGGACCTGCCGTTGCGGTGCGCACCGGGTCCGTGTGGGGGGCGGGCGGGAAGTGCACAGGAGTTGCCGCGGTTCCGGCAGTGCCGGAGCAGTGTTCCCACCGCCCGGTGACCGAATGTAACACCACGATCACCCGGAGTGCCGCAGGCGGCGTGGGAAGTCGGAGCCCCCGGCCCTCTGACAGGCTGTCGGCATGGTGCTGATCGGGGTGGTGGAGGCGCTGCGGCGCTATCCGGTGAAGTCGATGCTGGGGGAGGGGCTTTCCGAGTGCGAGGTGGGGGAACGGGGGGTGGCGGGGGACCGGGTGCTGGCGCTGCTCGACCGGGAGACCGGGCAGGTGGCGAGTGCCAAGAACCCGCGCTGGTGGCGGGGGCTGCTCGGCTTCCGGGCGGCCGGTGCCGAGGCGGGCGCATGGATCACCTGCCCCGACGGCACGCCGCTGTGGAGCGGCGACATCGACGTCGACGAGGCGGTCTCCGGGCGGCTCGGCCGCCGGGTCTCACTGATCGACACCCCGCCGGCCGGAGCGACACTGCGGCGTTCCGTCCCCGAGGAGGTGCTGAGCGGCGGTGTCGAGGCGGACGTCCGCTACACCGAGAGCGAGTTCGGCAGGGCCGCGCCCGCCGGGACGTTCTTCGACTTCGCGCCGCTGCACCTGCTGGCCACCGGCACCCTCGCCGGGATCGCGAGGCTCGGCGGTCCGGTCGAGGGCGAGGCGGAGCGCTACCGGCCGAACCTGGTGATCCGTACCGAGGAGGGCGGACCGTTTGCGGAGAACGCCTGGACCGGACGCGAGCTGCTGATCGGCGAGGACCTGCTGCTGCGGATCGTCGTGCCGACGCCGCGCTGCGCCGTGCCGACCCTCGCCCACGGTGAACTGCCCGGCAACACCGAGGCGTTGCGCGTCCCGGCCCGGCACAATCGGGTGGAGCCGCTGCCGGGTCTGGGCCTGCTGCCGTGTGCCGGGGTGTACGCGCAGGTGCTGCGGCCGGGCCGGGTGCGCCTCGCGGACCCCGTCAGCCTGCTGTGACCGGCGCCGGTGCCCGCTCGGCAGACCGCACCGGCCCGGCGCCGGGGTGGGCGGATCAGCCGTCGACGGCGTCGGCGAGCGCGGCGAGGAAGCGGTCGGTGGTGGCCTCGTCCCGGACGGCGATCCGCAGCCAGTCGGCTCCGAGGCCCGGGAACGTGTCGCCGCGCCGCACCGCGAACCCGGCCGCGCGCAGCCGCTCGCGGACGGCTGCCGCACCGGGCAGTTCGATCAGGACGAAGGACGCGGCCGGCTCCCCGTGCACCCGGACACCGGTGACCGCGGACAGGCCCTTGAGCAGGTGGTCCCGCTGGTCGGCGATGGTGTGCGCGGCCTGCTCGGCCTCGGCGAGCGCGGCGGGGGCGCTGCACGCCTCGGCGGCGACCAGGGCGGGGGTGGAGACCGGCCAGAGCGGCTGGGCCGCGGCGAGCCGGGCGATCAGACCGGCCGGGCCGAGGACGTAGCCGATCCGCAGGCCGGCCAGGCCCCAGGTCTTGGTCAGGCTGCGCAGCACCACCACCCGGCCGGGCAGCGCGCGGTACCCGGGCCCGGCCAGGGACTCGCGCTCGCCCGGGACGGCGTCCATGAACGCCTCGTCGACGACCAGTGTCCGCCCCGGCCGGGCGAGCGCGGCCACCCCGGCGGCCGGGTGGAGCACGGACGTCGGATTGGTCGGGTTGCCGAGGACGACCAGGTCGGCCTCCTCGGGCACCGGGCCCGGCGTGAGCCGGAACCCCTCGGCGGGCGGCAGGACCACCCGGTGGACGGTGATCCCGGCGTCGCGCAGGGCCGCCTCCGGCTCGGTGAACTGCGGGTGCACGACCACGGCATGACGCGGCGCCAGCGTGCGGGCGAGCAGGACGAAGGCCTCGGCGGCGCCGGAGGTCAGCAGCACCTCGTCCACCGGCCGGTCGTGCCGGGCGGCGACGGCCCGCCGGGCGGCGGTCTGCTCGGGATAGGCCGCGAGGTCGGCCAGGGTCGCGGCGAGGCGCTCGCGGAGCCAGACCGGCGGCGTGCCGGTGCGGACGTTGACGGCGAGGTCGACCAGTCCGGCGGCACGCACCTCGGCGTCACCGTGGTGGCGGAGGTCGGGCTCGTCCGTCGTGCGGGGGCCGGGCTTGCCCGTTGTGCGGAGGTCGGGCTCGGTGGTCACGTCGGGGGCTCCAGGGTGAGGGGGGAGAGGGGCGGCCTGCCGCAAGGGCCGCCGGGTGATCGCCACGGTGGCCCGGGCGGACCTGCGCTTGGGTACGAGCAGCTCGCCGCCGGGCGCGGAGAGCAGGGCGGACGCCTCCGCGACGCTGGGCGTCCCGGCCACGGCCAGGACCGAGGCGGACGGGTGCGGAACGGGGACGGCTGCCAGCGCCTCGGCGCGGTGGCCGACCAGCGGTACGCCGAGCTCCCGCGCCGCCTCCCGCAGGCCGGGCTCCCCGGCCTTGCCCAGGACGGTGGCCAGCTGCGCGATCCGGTGGCGGCCGAGCCCGGTGTCGGCCAGGGCGGCGTCGATCAGGCCGAGCACCTCGGCACTCGGCACACCCCGGCTCGCCCCGACTCCCACCACGAGGTCCCGCGCCGGCACACCCCCCTCGACCACGTCCGCCGCTCCGTTCTCCCGCCGCACTCACGGGCCCATCGGCCCACCGGTCCGGAAATCCCACCACGGGCCCGATGAGCAGGTCAATCGCCGGGTCGTGAGCCGTTGTGAGCCGTCCGGCAGGTGGCGGGCGGAGCCGCGGTGGGCACCGGGCCCGCAGCGGTCGGTCGCGTCCGCCGCCCCGCCCCGCACCGTCTTGGCCGAGTCGGCCCCGGGGCCGCGGAGAGGGGGCGGGATATCCGGTGGTCCGCCGGTCGGTGGGACTGCTTCGATACGCGCATGGACATCGATCTGCCCGACGGTTACGAGATTTCCACCGACCCCGCCCGCCTCGATGCCGAGTTGATCCACCGGTGGCTGTCGCAGGACGCCTACTGGGCGCTCGGCCGCTCCCGGGAGAAGCAGGACTCGGCCATCGCCGGCTCCCTCAACTTCGGCCTCTACGAGCGTGCTTCCGGCGCCCAGCTCGGCTACGCCCGGGTGGTCACCGACCGGTCCACGTTCGCCTGGCTCTGCGACGTCTACGTCGCCCCGGCCGCCCGCGGCAAGGGGCTGGGCACCGCGCTGGCCGCCGCCGTGCGCGACGGCCTCGCCCCGTACGGCCTGCGCCGCATCCTGCTGGCCACTGCGGACGCCCACGAGGTCTACGCCAAGGTGGGGTTCGTGCCGCTGGCGACGGCGGACAAGTGGATGGCGCTGGGCGAGCAGTAGGCCGCCCGCGCCGGACCGCCCGGCTGCCGCCCTCGCTCCTGCCCCCGCCCCGGCCTTCGGGTTCGCTCCCGGCGGGGCCGTAAATCACGGCGCCCGGAGCGCGCTGAGTGCCATACTCCGCGCCATGACGAGCGATCAAGAAACCAGCCCGGTCCTGGCGGTGGGCGAACGGGACCCCCGGCTCAACGAGCGGCTGATCGAGGAGCTGACCGCCTTCAACACCGCGGCCACGGGTGCCGACGACCGCGGCACGCTGTCGGTCAAGGTCACCGACGAGGCGGGCGGACTGATCGGCGGGCTGGCCGCCTGGACCTGGGGCGGGCTGTGCGGCATCGAGTTGCTGTGGGTGCGCGAGGACAGCCGCAAGGACGGCTGGGGCAGCAGGCTCGTGCGGGCCGCCGAGGAGGAGGCGCGGCGACGCGGCTGCGACCGGATGGTCGTCTCCTCGTTCACCTTCCAGGCACCCGGCTTCTACCAGCGCCACGGTTACGTCGAGACGGGCCGGACGCTGGGCATCCCCGGCGGCCACGAGGACGTCCATCTGTTCAAGTCGCTGACCGAACAGGACCCCTCGGACCGGGCCTGAGGCCCGTCCGGCAGTCCCCGCCGGGCGCGAACTGCCGGACGGCTCCCAGCCGCCGGGCGCAGGCCACGGGCCCGCCCGGCCGCCTGCTCCAGGCCCCCGCCGAGCTGCGCGCCGGAGCCGCCGGCCGCCTCGGCGTCCCGCTCGGACGGGGGCGCCGGCCGCCGGCTCCCGGCCCGCCGGTGGCGCATACCATCCGACAACTCGGCCGAGGGGCGGCTCTGCCCGCGCGTGTCCGGGGCGCCCGGCCGACTCCGCGCCGGATCTGCGGCACCGTCGGCGTCAGCACACCGCCGCGGCAGCACCGCCACCGCCCACCGTCACCACGGCACTGCCGTCACCACGGCACCACCACTACGGCGGCGGCACCGCCGAAGCCCCGCTGCCGCGGCACCACCGCCCGAGCGGCCGGATCCCGCGCGCCGGTCGAGTCCCGAGAGGCCGAACGCATGGCATCGACCGGTCAGATCACCCCGTCCGGCGCGCAGGGGAACGGCAGGCTGCGCCGTGAGGTGGGGTTGATCGGGCTGCTGTGGGCCTCGGTAGGCGCGATCATCGGCTCGGGCTGGCTGTTCGGGGCGAAGAACGCCGTGGTGACCGCAGGACCGGCAGCCATGCTCTCCTGGGGCATCGGCGGGGTGGCCGTGGTGCTGCTCGCGCTGGTGCACGCCGAACTCGGCGGGCTGTTCCCGGTGGCGGGCGGCACCGCCCGCTACCCGCACTACGTCTTCGGCGGGTTCGCCGGGATGTCCTTCGGCTGGTTCTCCTGGCTGCAGGCCGCGACGATCGCGCCGATCGAGGTCCAGGCCATGATCAACTATGCCGGGCACTGGTCCTGGGCGCGCGGCTTCCTGCACGCCGACCACACCCTCACCGGCTCGGGCTTCGCGGTGGCGGCGGGCCTGCTGGCGGTCCTGGTGGTGGTTAACTTCCTCGGTGTGAGGATCCTCGCCCACACCAACAGCGCGGCCACCTGGTGGAAGGTGGCGATTCCGCTGCTCACCATCCTGGTGCTGGCGCTGACGGAGTTCCACGGCGGCAACTTCACCGCGCACGGGTTCGCGCCGTACGGGGCCAAGGGCGTGCTGGCGGCGATCAGCACCAGCGGGGTGATCTTCGCGCTGCTCGGCTTCGAGCAGGCGATCCAGTGGGCCGGTGAGAGCCTGAACCCCCGGCGGGACATTCCGCGCGCGGTCCTGGGGTCGGTCACCATCGGGACTTTCGTCTACGTCCTGCTCCAGCTCGTCTTCATCACCTCGCTGCCGCCCAGGACCTTCGCCGGTGGCTGGGCCGCGCTCGACTACCCGGGCATCGCGGGCCCGTTCGCCGGTCTGGCCACCCTGCTCGGCCTCGGCTGGCTGGCCAGCCTGCTCTACGCCGACGCGATCATCTCCCCGGGCGGCACTGGTCTGATCTACATCACCTCCAGCTCCCGGGTCTCGTACGGGCTGAGCCGCAACGGCTACGCCCCCCGGGCGCTCCAGTGGACGGACCGGCGCTCGGTCCCGTGGGTCGGCCTGGTCGTGGCCTTCGTGGCGGGCGTGCTGTGCTTCCTGCCGTTCCCCAGCTGGCAGCGGCTGGTCAGCTTCATCACCTCGGCGGTGGTGCTGATGTACGCGGGCGCGCCGCTGGCCTTCGGGGTGCTGCGCAGGCGCCTGCCGGGACTCGAGCGCCCGTACCGCCTGCCGGGCGGCCGGGTCGTCGCGCCGGCCTCCTTCGCGGTCTCCGGCCTGGTCATCTACTGGGCCGGCTGGGACACCCTGTGGCGGCTGGGCGTGGCGATCCTGATCGGCTACCTCCTGATGGGCTCGTACGCCGCCCATGCCAATGCCAAGGGCCTGCCGGACGCCCCCCGGATGGACTTCAGGGCGGGCCGGTGGCTGCCGGTCTACCTGGTCGGGATGGGCCTGATCTCCTGGCAGGGCACTTTCGGGGCGGGCGCCGAGGGCAACCTGCCGCTGTGGTGGGACATCGTGGTGGTCGTGCTCTTCTCGCTGGCCGTCTACTACTGGGCGCTGCGGGTGGCGCTGTCCGCCGAGGAGATCGAGCGGAACATCCACGGCACCGTGCCGGCCGACGGGAACGGCCACTGACCCCGGCCGCTCGCCGAACCCCGGCCTCCTCTGACGTCGGCCGCCGCCGGGCCGCCGCGCCGCTGCGCGTCGGCCCACCCGGTCGGCTCAGGCCTGCTGGTGCTCGGCCGCCGCGCGGACCAACCGCTCGGCCAGCTCTGGTGCGCCCGCCCAGTGCAGGTGCAGGTAGGAGGCGTGCACGGACCCGGCCGCGAAGCCCTCCGTGCGCGGCCCGTCGGGGCCGCGCCACCCCCAGGCGGGCTGCGGCCCCGCACCCGGTTCGCAGACGGTGCGGTGGAACTCGTGCCCGCGCACCCGACTGCCCGCCGGGGCGAGCGGGCTGTCCCCGATGGCCACCGCCTCGCGGTAGCCGAGGGTGAGCCGCTCGGTCATCCGGGCGGTGGTGTCGAGCACGCCGCACATCGGCCTGCCGTCCAGCTCCCGCCCCAGATAGAGCAGTCCGGCGCACTCGGCGGCGACCGGCGCGCCCGAGGCCGCGAGCGCGGCGATCGAGGCACGCAGCGAGGCGTTCTCGCTCAACTCCGTGACGTACATCTCCGGGAAGCCGCCGCCGATCACCAACCCCGCGGCCCCGGGCGGCAGTTCACCGTCGTGCAGCGGGTCGAACGGGACGACCTCGGCCCCGGCCGCCGCCAGCAGCTCCGCGTTCTCCGCGTACGAGAAGGAGAACGCCGCCCCCGAGGCCAGCGCGATCCTCGGCCGGCCGTCGACCGCCGTGACCTCCTCGGCCGCCGACCACGGCTCGGCGTCCAGCGGCGGTGCGCTGCGGGCCAGCTCCACCAGGGCGTCCAGGTCGACCGAGGCGGCGACCAGCTCACCCATGTCGCGGACCGCCCGCAGGGCCTCCGTCGAGCGCTCGACCGCCGGGATCAGACCCAGGTGCCGCGACGGTGTCGCGACCGAGGCCGTCCGCCGTACCGAGCCCAGCACCGGAACGCCCGACCCCTCCTCCAGGGCCTCGCGCAGCAGCTGCTCGTGCCGGTCGGAGGCGACCCGGTTGAGGATCACCCCGGCGAGGCGGACCTCCGGGTCCCAGGAGGCGAAGCCGTGCACCAGCGCCGCCACCGACCGCGACTGGGAGGAGGCGTCCACCACCAGTACCACCGGCGCCCGCAGCAGCTTCGCCACGTGCGCGGTGGACGCCAGCTCCCCCCGCCCGGCAGCCCCGTCGAACAGCCCCATCACGCCCTCGACCACCGCGATGTCCGCCCCGGCCGCGCCGTGCAGGAAGAGCGGCGCGATCCGCGCGGGGCCGCACATGAAGGCGTCCAGGTTGCGCCCCGGACGTCCGGCGGCGAGGCCGTGGTAGCCGGGGTCGATGTAGTCCGGGCCGACCTTGTGCGGGGAGACCGCCAGGCCCCGGGCGGAGAGTGCGGCCATCAGCCCGGTGGCGATGGTGGTCTTCCCCGCGCCCGAGGACGGTGCGGCGATGACCAGACGCGGGATGTCGGTACGGGCGGTGGCGGTGTGGGCGGTGTCGGCGCGGGGGGCGTCGGTACGGGGGCTGTTCACGGCAGTACGGTCACCACTCGATCCCGCGCTGGCCCTTGCGGCCCGCGTCCATGGGGTGCTTCACCTTGGTCATCTCGGTGACCAGGTCGGCGAACCCGGTCAGCGCCTCGGGCGCGTAGCGGCCGGTGATGACCACGTGCTGGCTGCCGGGGCGCTCGCGCAGCACCGTCAGCACCTCCTCGACGTCGATCCACCCCCAGTGCATGGGGTAGGTGAACTCGTCCAGCACGTAGAAGCGGTAGCGCTCGGCGGCCAGGTCGCGCTTGATCTGCGCCCAGCCCTCCTTCGCCGCCTCCTCGCTGGACTCGACCATCTCGGCGGAGCGCTGCACCCAGGACCAGCCCTCGCCCATCTTGTGCCAGTCCACCGTGCCGCCCTCGCCGGAGGCGCCGAGCACGCGCAGCGCGTTCTCCTCGCCGACCTTCCACTTGGCGGACTTCACGAACTGGAACACCCCGACGGACCAGCCCTGGTTCCAGGCCCGCAGCGCCATCCCGAAGGCGGCGGTGGACTTGCCCTTGCCGGGGCCGGTGTGCACGGCGGTGATCGGCAGGGTGCGGCGCTGACGCGTGGTCAGGCCGTCATCGGGGACGGACTCGGGAATACCCTTCGGCATGGCTCAGGCTGCCTTTCGGTCGTGGCCAACGGTTCGGTGCGCATGGACCAGTGCGGTGACACCTTCGGCCCGCAGTTCGTCCAGCGTTACTGCGGGGGCGTTCAGCTGGCCGGCCAGCGTACGGGCCAGGCCGAGCCGCACCGGTCCCGACTCGCAGTCCAGTACGACGCTCGCCAGGCCCTGCCCGGCCAGCAGCCCGGCCGCCCGCCCGGCCTGGGCCAGTGCGTCCCGGCCGCCGGTGGCGCGGCCGTCGGTGACCACCATCAGCAGCGGACGGCGGTGCGGGTCGCGCATCCGCTCCACCCGCAGCACCTCGTGCGCGCGCAGCAGCCCGGCCGCCAGCGGGGTCCGGCCGCCGGTGGGCAGCTGCTCCAGCCGGGCGGCGCCGACCTCCACCGAGGAAGTGGGCGGCAGGGCCAGTTCGGCCGAGGAGCCCCGGAAGGTGATCATGCCGATCTTGTCGCGGCGCTGGTACGCGTCCATCAGCAGCGACATCACGGCGCCCTTGACCGCGGTCATCCGCTGCCGCGCCGCCATCGACCCGGAGGCGTCCACCACGAACAGCACCAGGTTGGACTCCCGGCCCTGGCGCACCTGCTCACGGAAGTCGTCCCGGCGCAGCACCAGCGCGCGCGAGTCGCGGCCCCGCGCCACCTGGTGCGGGGCGGCGGCGCGCAGCGTGGCGCTCAGGTGCAGCCGGCTCAGCGTCCCCTGCGGGCGGCGGGCCCGGACGGTGTGCCCGCCGTCGGTCTCGGCGGGGGAGCGGCGCCCCTGGGCGCCCTTTCCGGTGCCGGGCACCTTGAACAGCCGGGTGCGGTACGGGTCCCCGGCGGAGGCCACCGGCGCCTTGCCCGCACCGCCCGTGCCCTGCGGGGGGACGCCCGCGTCGGCCGGCGGCTCGGGCTCCGAGGCGGCACTGCCGTCCGGGGCGTCACCGGGCGCGGGAGCCCCGCCGCCGTCGGGGCCGCCGCCGTCAGGGCCGCCGCCCTCGGGACCGTCGCCCTCGGGACCGCCCTCCGGGTCGGTGGGCTCCTCAGGCTGGGAGTGCTCCGCCAGCGTCCGGTCCAGCTGCTCCTCGTCCAGCCCGGGTGCGTCGAACGGGTTCCGGCGCCGCCGGTGCGGCAGTGCCAGCTGCGCGGCCTTGCGGACGTCCTCCTCCAGCACCTCGGTGCGTCCGTCCCAGGCCGCCAGCGCGACCGCGGTCCGGGCCATCACGATGTCCGCCCGCAGCCCGTCCACCTCGAACGCCGCACACACGGCGGTGATCTGACGCAGTGCCAGATCGGTCAGTACCACCTCGGGCAGCAATTCCCTTGCTGCAGTGATCCGTTCGGCCAGTGCCCGCTCGTCCGCCGCGTAGCGGGCGGCGAAGCCCGCCGGGTCGGCGTCGTAGGCGAGCCGCCGCCGGACCACGTCGGCGCGCTCGCCCGGGTCGCGGGTGGCGGCGATCTCGACCGTCAGTCCGAAGCGGTCGAGCAGCTGCGGGCGCAGCTCGCCCTCCTCCGGGTTCATCGTCCCGACCAGCAGGAACCGGGCCGCGTGCCGCACCGAGACGCCCTCGCGCTCCACGTAGGAGCGGCCCATCGCGGCGGCGTCCAGCAGCAGGTCGACCACGTGGTCCTGCAGCAGGTTGACCTCGTCGATGTAGAGCACGCCCCGGTGAGCCTTGGCCAGCAGCCCGGGTTCGTACGCCTTGACGCCCTCGGCCAGCGCCCGCTCCAGGTCGAGCGAGCCGACGATCCGGTCCTCGGAGACGCCGACGGGCAGCTCCACCAGGTGCGCCGGGCGCCGCTCGGCCGGTTCCGGGGCGTGCGGACCGTCCGGGCACTGCGGGTCGGCCGCCGCCGGGTCGCAGGCGAACCGGCAGCCGGGCACGGTCGCGATGGAGGGCAGTAGCCCGGCCAGCGCACGCACCATGGTCGACTTGGCGGTCCCCTTCTCACCGCGCACCAGCACCCCGCCCACGGCTGGGGAGACCGCGTTGAGCAGCAGCCCGAGCCGCAGGTCGGCCATGCCGACGATCGCGGTGAACGGGTATCGGACGTCACTCATCAGCTCTCCATCGTTCGGGGTGCCCCTGGCGGGACGAAGGGCAGGCCACCGGGTGCCCCGCCCTCGATCAGCTTCCAGAGCGCGTCGGTGTCGGCGTGCTCCTCGATCAGGTCGCCGAGCCGGTCGAGACGGGCCTCCCTGGCCGCCGCGAACGAGACGTCGGAGGCGGGGACGAACGCCCGCCCGGCCGACGCGGCCACCTCGCGCAGCAGTTGCCGCCGGAAGCCGTCGTTCTCCAGCGCGCCGTGCCAGGTGGTGCCCCAGACCGAGCCCACCCGGCAGCCGTCCAGGAACGGTTCGCCGCCCTCGACGGACACCACCCCGTGGTGGATCTCGTAGCCCTCGACCCGCTCGCCGTACGCCTCACCGACCGGCCTGGCCAGCACCTTCTCGCGTCCGAAGACCACCCGGGTGGGCAGCAGACCGAGCCCGGCGACCTCGCCGGCCCCGGACTCGACCTCGTCCAGGATGCTCCGGCCCAGCATCTGGTAGCCGCCGCAGACCCCGAGCACCGGCAGTCCGGCGGCCGCCCGCGCCTTCAGCGCGGGTTCGAGGCCGCGCTCGCGCAGCCAGGCCAGGTCGGCGACGGTGGCCCGGCTGCCGGGCAGTACGACGAGGTCGGCGTCGGCCAGCTCCTCCGGGCGGGTCGCCCAGCGCACCAGTACGCCGGGCTCCTGCGCCAGCGCGTCCAGGTCGGTGAAGTTGGACAGCCTCGGGAAGCGCACCACGGCCACCCGCAGGACGTCCGCGCCGACCGGTCCGCTGCTCGCCGCGTGGTCCACCACGGTGGTCAGGTCGAGCGAGTCCTCGGCGTCCAGCCAGAGGCCGGAGAGCATCGGCAGGGTGCCCAGTACCGGACGCCCGGTCAGCTGGTGCAGCATGTCGAGGCCGGGCGCCAGCAGCCGGGCATCGCCCCGGAACTTGTTGACGAACCAGCCGGCCACATGCCGCTGGTCCTCCGCCGAGAGCAGCGCCAGCGTCCCGTACATCGCGGCGAAGACCCCGCCCCGGTCGATGTCGCCGACCACCACCACCGGCAGCCCGGCGGCCGTGGCCAGCCCCATGTTGGCGATGTCCCGGTCGCGCAGATTGATCTCGGCCGGCGAGCCCGCGCCCTCGCAGACCACCACCTCGAACCGGCTGCGCAGATCGGCCAGGCACTCCAGCGCCCGCTCCAGCAGGACGGGCTTGCGCTCGCGGTAGTCCAGCGCACCGACCTCGGCGACCGGCCTGCCGAGCAGCACCACCTGACTGCGGCCGTCCGCACCCGGCTTGAGCAGCACCGGGTTCATCGCCGCCTCCGGCTCGACCCGGGCGGCCTGCGCCTGCATCGCCTGCGCCCGGCCGATCTCGGCGCCGTCGGCGGTCACGAAGGAGTTCAGCGACATGTTCTGCGCCTTGAACGGCGCGACCCTGACGCCCTGTCGGGCCAGCCAGCGGCAGATGCCCGCCGTGACCACGCTCTTGCCCGCGTCCGAGGTCGTCCCGGCGACCAGCAGTGCCCCGCTCATGCTTCTCCGCTCCGCTTCACGGTCGTCGTTCTTCCCCGGCCATGCCCCACCCGGCCGTGCTCTACCCGGCGTTGCCCCACCCGGCTGTGCCCTGCCCAGCTCCGCTCTGCCCGGCCTTGCCCTGCCCGGTTGTGCCCTGCCCGGTTGTGCCCGGCCCGGAGGGCGGCCGGACCGGCGCAGCGCGGCACCGCTCCGTGACGTGCACTCACGTCCGCCTCCGCCGCCAGGTCCACAGCGTCCGCCCGGCCACGGTGGCCGCCAGCGCCAGCACACCCACCCGCCGGGACAGCCGGCACGCCCGCTCGATGTCCCCGACCGCCACCGGCCGCAGCTCCGCGCCGAGCACCGGCCGGTGCTCCACCCGCTCGCCGTAGTGCAGGGTGCCGCCCAGCCGCACGCCCAGCGCCCCGGCGAAGGCGGACTCGGCCTGCCCGGCGTTGGGGCTCGGGTGAGCGGAGCCGTCCCGCCGCCAGACCCGCCAGGCGGTACCGCGTTCGGGCGCGGCGGCCACCGTGAGCAGGGCGGTCAGCCGGGCGCCGGGCCAGCCGGCCACGTCGTCCAGCCGGGCCGAGGCCCAGCCGAAGCGCAGATGGCGCGGGGAGCGGTGTCCGACCATCGCGTCCAGCGTGTTGACGGCCCGAAAGGCGAGCAGCCCGGGCGTACCGGCCAGCGCACCCCAGGTCAGCGCGTTGACCACGGCGTCGGCGGTGTTCTCCGCCACCGACTCGACCACGGCGCGGGCGATCTGCTGCTCGTCCAGTGCGCTCGGGTCGCGGCCGCACAGGTGCGGCAGCCGCGCGCGGGCGGCGGTCAGATCGCCGGCCTGGAGCGAACGGCCGATGGTCCTGGCCTCCCGGGTGAGCGAGGTGCCGCCGAGCACCGTCCAGGTCGCGGCGGCGGCCAGCGCCGCCTGTCCGCATCTGCTGCGCCCGAGCGCGCGTTCGGCGAGCACCGCCCCGGCCGCGACCGCACCGACGCAGGCGGCGGTGTACACGGCGCCCGCCGCCCGCCGGTTGCGCCAGAGCGCACGCTCCAGACGTCCGGCGGCGGTGCCGAAGGCGGCGACGGGGTGCCCGCGCCGGGGGTCGGCGAGGGCGGCGTCGGCGAGGTACCCGGCGATGCTGCCCAGGGCGAAGGCGGCGCTGCGGTTCAGTCGAGGCACGGCGCGGGCAGGGCGACGGAGGCGGACCGGGGGACGGACCCGAGGTCGAGCGGCGGCCGTACTCGGGCCGGGGCAGCCTGCATGGCGTGCGTGTCCTCACTCAGGGTCCGCGCCCTGGATCGACGTACCGGAGGCGAGAGTCTCCTGGCTTCCGGGGCGGACACACCCCCGGTCCGCCGGCAGCCGTGCGAACGGACCGCCGTGACCAAACGTCGAGTGTGCTCCCCGGTGACAGTGGCGGGACCGCGCCGGACTCGCACCGGCTTCCTCTGCATGCCTCCGTTTGGCTGAAAGATCCCACCACGGGCCGCGACCGGGAGTCAACAAACCCGGCGGAGGGCTTGGTCACAGCCCTGCGGCAGCCTCCCCGGCCCGCCGCGACCGGCTCTTGGCCCGCCCTGCGGCCTGCCCACCGAGGACCACCTCGGGCAGCCGTTCGGCAAGCCGGGCCTGAAGTGACCGGCCGCTGAAGCGACCGGACCGGCCTGACGCCTCGGCAGGCTCCCGGCGGGTGTGCGGTGCCGCCCGGACGGCCACCCGCGTGCTCCTCGCGTCCGCCGAGGAACCGTCACTACCTCCGAGTAGCGGACCGATTCACCCGGGACGGGCTGGAGGAACGTCCGACGCGGGCTCGGGGCGGACACTGGCGCTTCGTGCAATCGGCGGGGTGTGGACGAAATGTGCGGCCCCCTACGGTCGGGTGCCATGCGACGCAGACAGCCGCCCCCTCCGCCCCCGGTGCCGTTCTCCCCGACGGCCGCGCGGTCCCACCGGACCGGGCTCGGCCTGACCCCCGAGCAGGTGGCCGAGGGCATGGCCGCCCACGGCATCCGACTGCTGCCCGCCCATGTGACCGGCTGGGAGAGCGGTGGGATCCGGCCGTCCGAGGAGGAGTTCATCGCCCTCGCGCGCGTCCTGTGGTGCCCTCCGGTCCAGCTGATGGGTGCCCCTCCCGGCACGCTGCGGGACTTCCGCCTCGCCCGGGAGCTCGGCCGGGAACAGGCGGCCCGCCGGATCGGGATGCCGCTGCCCGCGTACGAACGGGCCGAGTCGACCGGCAGGTGGACCGGCGACGAGGAGCAGTCACGCGCCCTCGCCCACGTCCTCGGCCTGGGCCTGCGCACCCTGCTGGCGGTGACGCACCGTGAGGACGACCTCGACCGGCGGCTGCGCCAGTGCGTCGACGGCCGCTGGCAGGGGCAGCTGAAGGCGATCGGCCGACTGCTCCCGGTCGCGCCGGACATCCTCTCCTCGGCGCTCTCGGACCTGCAGAACGAGTACCTGGTCCCGACGCACTGGGGCTCCTCCACCCCCGCCCCGGCCGATCGCGCGCCGCAGCAGCCGCTCGCCCGGCGCTTCTGGGAGCTGCTCTCCCGCTACCCCACCGAGATCCCCGTGTAGCGGGCGGCGGGGATCCGCGCGGCCGCACCCGGCAGGCGGGAGCCGGCCCGCACGGACGGACTCGCCCCGGTGGCACGTGCGCGGCCCGGAGAGTGGACTGGGAGGCACCGTCCCGTCCAGCACACCGGGGAGCGCTATGCGTTGGGGAACCGCCGCCGCCGTGGCAGCCGCCGCCGTCGGAGCCGGAGCAGCCGTGATCCTGATCGGCCGCAGGGTGTCCGAGCGCTCGGTCCGCCCGCCGGCCGGGCCGGGCGCGGCCGCCACCCTCCGCGTGCACGACCTCGCCGCCGGGAGGGTCTCCCTCACCCGGGCGCCGGAGAGCGAACGTCCGGGCCGGTACGCACTGGAGTGGCGCGGCGGCGGCCACGCGGTGGTCGGCGAGGTCCTGGGCACCGACGTGCAGACCGTCACCCGTCGGCTGGAGCGCGCGGAGCACGGCACCCTCGCCGTCGGCACCGAGGTCGAACTGACCCCCCGGGTCCACCTCGGCGACCCGGCCACCGCCCTCGGCCTCGACTTCACCGGGACCGCCGTCGAGGGCGAGCTCGGACTGCTGCCCGCCTGGTACGTCCCCGGCATGCGCGGGACCTGGGTGATCCTGGTGCACGGCCCCGGCGCCGACCGCACCCAGGCGCTGCCGGTGCTCCCGCTGCTGCACTCGCTGAAACTGCCGACCCTGACCGTCACCTACCGGGGCGACGCCGGGGCCCCGCCCCCGCCGGACGGGCTCGGCCACTTCGGCGAGACCGAGTGGCAGGACGTCGAGTCGGCGATCGGGCTCGCCCTGGACAGCGGCGCGGGACGGGTCGTCCTGTACGGCTGGTCGCTCGGCGCCACGATGTGCCTGCTGACGGCGGCCAGGTCCACCAGGCAGGCCTCGATCGGCGGTCTGGTGCTTGACTCCCCGATCCTCGACTGGTCCACCAGCGTGCGCCGGGAGAGCGTCCGGGCGGGTATCCCGGGGGCCCTCGCCGAGCTGGGTGCGCTGGCCGCCGAAGGCCGTACCAAGGTGGACCCGGCCGTCTTCGCCCGCCTCGCGGACGGCGCGGACCTGCGGGTTCCCACCCTGCTGCTCTGCAGTCCGGCCGACGGCATCGCGCCGATCGGGGCCGCCCGCCGCCTCGCGTACCACCGCCCCGACCTGGTGAGCCTGCACGAGCTGCCCGGCGCGGAGCACACGCAACTGTGGAACGCCCACCCGGACGACTACGCGGAGGCGCTGCGCCGCTGGCTCACCCCGCTGCTCTGACCATTCGGTCACTCTCCGTGGATGATCGGTCACTGCCGATCGGGTATTCAGGGGGCTCCGGGTGACCTGAACCTGACGGAGTGTCGATCATTTTGTTGGGTACACGACACTCGAATCAGGCCAACCATTCGAATGTTCAGGCCCGGTTTGCGGGCTGTTGCCCGATCTCTTCCGCCCCTTCTCACCGGGCGGCCAAAGACGCGCCGAACCCGATGTGACAGAAGGCCGGTGCACGGGGAAGACTGCACGGCGTGACGTCTCGGAACCCGCGCGACCGTGATGCCCCGCTCCCGCCGACGATCGGTACCGGTGCGACGGTGACCCGTCTGCCCGGTACGGTCCGCCGCGCCGACGGCGCGCACCCCGGCCACCCCGCCGCAGCCCGCCGCCGTACCCCGGCGCCCAAGCCGGGACGGGGGAGGGTCCCGGTGCCCGACGGCTTCCCCGCACCGGCCGAGCTCGCCCCGCTGGCCCGCCGGATGCTCGTGGACGCGGTCCGGATCGCGCGCTGGGCGGGTGAACTCGACAAGGTCGACCGCCGGGGCGAGCTGCTCCCCGACGACGCCCGCGCCGCCGGGCGCGCGCTCGCCATGACGGTCGGCGCCGCGGCCAAGGCCTGGGGCCAGGCCCTGCTGGTGGGGCTGGTCGAACCGCGCGAGGGCGGTGCCGGACCGGGCTGGCGGCTGCACGCCTGGGAGCACGACGACGAGGCGGTGATCCGGGGCTGGTCCGCGCTGTTCGACTCCTGGACGCTGGTCGCCCCCGTTCCGCCCGCCGCGATGCGCGGAGTCTTCGCCGTCCTCGCCGGGCAGGCCGTCGACCACGCGCCCCACCTGCTCTCCTTCCTGCACCTGGTGGACGGCCCGGTCGCCGACAGCGAACTGCTCGAACTGCTCCGGCGCGGCCTGGACGAGCGCCGCCACGGCGCCGGTACGGGCACGCTGACGCTCTCCCCGGTCCCGCACGCCGCCTCGGCCGTCTCCGCGGTCCGCGGCACCTGCCGCGAGCCGCAGGTGGACAACCCGCCGGCCCCCTCGGACGTCGCCGCCGTCCTCGACTGGATGCTGGACGGCCTCGCCGCCGTCGGCGCCCTGGTCCGCCGGGACGAGGCGGCGGAGCTCTCCCTGCTCGGGCACTGGGCCGTGCGCGCCAAGCTGGAGGAGATCTGCACGGTCGCCCAGACCGCGGCCGGGCACATCGAGCAGAGCGCGCTGGAGCTCCTGGACGCCTGCGCCAACTACTCCCCGGGCCCGGCCCGCGCCGAGTACCGGGCCTGGGTCGCCGCCCGCCCGGTGGACCGTGCGGTCGCCGAGCTGCTGGACGCCGCCCGGGGCGAGGACGCGCTGCTGCGCGGGCTCGCCTTCGAGGCGCTCCGGGTCGCGGGTGGCACCGCCGAGCAGGCCGTCCGGGCCGCCGTCGACGAACCGGTACTGCGTCCGTACGCCCTGCTCTGGCTGGCCGAGCAGTCGGACGAGGGGGTCTCGCCGGCCGACGTGCTCGGCGCGGACGACGCCGCCTGGCTCTGGGTGGACACGGCCGCCGCCGTACTCGACCACGGTGAGACCGAGCTGCTGGTGGGCCATGTCGAGGGTGCCTCGGCGGGCGAGCCGGTCCGGCTGTTCAACCGGGCCAGGCAGTCCGGCCACCCCCGCTCGGCCTCCGTGCTCACCGCCGTCGCGGGCGTCCACCCGGATCCCGCCGTGGCCCGTGCCGCCCGCCGCTCCGCCTTCAGCGTCCACCGCGGCGGCGCCTAGTCCGGCCCGGTCAGGGGCAAGGGGCAAGGGGCAAGGGGCAAGGGGGGCTGCTCCCGAGGGGCGCGGGAACTGCGCGAAACCGGAAGGCCCAGGCCCGCACGCACCCACCGGGGACCAAGCGGCACCGCCGCGCCGGGGGCTGCCGCAACCCGGCCCACCGGGCTCGGCCGACCGCGGTCGTCCTCCGCCGCGCGCAGTTCCCCGCGCCCCTGACGGTTGCCCCACCCCGTGCCCCGAAGGGCTCACGGCCCGGAAAGGCCCACCGCCCCCGGAACGCCCGAAGGGGCCCGGATCCCGTAGCGGATCCGGGCCCCTTCGGGCGTTCACGGCGGGCTCAGCAGCCCCGCGACTCCGCGCGGCGGGCGCGGACGTCGCCCACCTTCTGGCCCACCTTGCGGCGGATGACCAGCAGCGGCGCCATCGCGGCCAGCGTGATCTGCGCGATCGCCCCGATGTGCATCAGCGTGTCGCCGCCCGGCAGGCCGGCGGCCCAGGCCGCCAGGCAGCCGATGGAGACCACGATCCAGCACAGCGTCGCCGTGGCCAGCAGGCCCTGCGGCTTGGGGTACTCGATGCGGCTCACCATCAGGTACGCCACGCCGAGGATCATCAGCAGGCCGAGCATCAGCGGCGGTTCGAGCAGCACGATGGCGATCACCGTCATCGCGCCCATCGGGCAGGGCATGCCCTGGAAGATCCCCGGCCGCATCTTCACGGCGGAGAACCTGGCCAGCCGCAGGACGACGGCGAGCAGGACGGTCACCGCGATGAACGCCGAGAGCTGCTGGTTGCTGTCCGGCGAGACGATGCCCCAGACCGCGACGAAGTAGGCCGGCGCGATGCCGAAGCTGATCAGGTCGGCCAGGTTGTCGAGCTCGGCGCCGAGCGCGGAGGAGCGCAGCTTGCGCGCCACCAGGCCGTCGAAGAGGTCGCACATCGAGCCGATCAGCAGCAGCGTCACGGCGGTGGCGGCGCTGTGCCTGTTCGGCATGGCGTCGCCCATCAGGTGCGGCATCAGGACCCCGGTGGTGATCGAGTAGATCGCCATGAAGCCGCAGACGGCGTTGCCCAGGGTCAGGAAGTCGGCGGTGGAGAGGTGCTGCGGAGAGCGGGGAGCGCGCAGCTCGCGGTCGCGTGCCCAGCGGCGGCGGTGCAGGCCGGTCTCCTCCTCCTCGCTCAGGCCGACGAGAGTCTCAGGATCAGTCACGGTCAAGGCGTGTCACCCCGGCAGTGGTCTTCTGGCCGACCTCGACGCCGACGTCGACGCCGGCCGGCAGGTAGGTGTCTACGCGAGAGCCGAAGCGGATCAGCCCGACCCGCTCGCCCTGCTCGACCTTGGTGCCGGCGTCCACGTACGGCACGATGCGGCGGGCCACGGCCCCCGCGATCTGCACCATCTCGATGTCGCCGAGCTCGGTGTCGAAGTGCCAGACGACCCGCTCGTTGCGGTCGCTGTCCTTGTTGAACGCCGGGACGAAGCCTCCGGCGACGTGTTCGACGGATGTCACCGTGCCGGGCAGCGGGGCGCGGTTGACGTGCACATTGAGCGGGCTCATGAAGATCGCGACACGGGTCCGGCCGTCCGGCCAGGCATCGATGCTCTGCACCACACCGTCGGCGGGGGAGATCACTCTGCCGGCGCCGATCTCGCGCTCCGGGTCGCGGAAGAACCACAGCATGCCCGCGCCGAGCGCGCAGGCCGGTACCGCTGCCACGGCCCACTTGCCGTTCCGCCTGGTGAGGGCGGTGGTGAGGGCGGCAGTGGCCAGGGTCGGGACGAACCAGGGGGTGGCGCCGCGCGCAATGGTCACGCGGGGACGCCGACCGCCCGCCGGGGCGTCGAGGGCGCCGGCCGGAGCGGAGGTGTGAGGGGACGGGCTGATGGGCATCGAAGACCTTAGTCGCGGGGGATCATGGCCGCTGGACGGGGGCCACCGCGGGGATCGGGTGAGATGGGGACGGCTGCTGTCCCGGTGGATGCTATCGGGACCAGGCGGTAGGTGGGCAAGCCGCCTGCGTGTTCAGGAGTCCGGTGCGGCGCCGATCTGTGCCTGCTATGTGTACGACCGTAGCTCGGGTCGGCGCGGTTCCCAAGAGGCTGGACGAAGCGCGTGACCCATGTCTCAATTCGGACAAGAGCGACGAGGCGGGTCCTGGCTGACTGGGAGTCAGCTCCGGATCCCGCAGCCCGGAGGAGGGGTCGAAAGGGCGCTGAGCGGGCCCTGTGGGCCGTTCTGGGGCGATTGGGGAGTGCAGGTGTGCCGTAGGGCGCGCACCGGCGGGTACGCGCCCTACGACCTTCCCCAAAACGCCGTACCGCCCCCGATCGGCTGACCAGGCCCGGGGACTGCCGCGGTACGGCGGGGCCGGGAGGCAGGCCCGCACGCCCGCCTCCCGGCTTTCGAATGGCTCTCGTGCCGGGCCTGGCGGTCCGGATCCGGCGTGGCGGGATCCGGACCGGGTGCTCACCGGCGTGTCTCACTCCGCGATGCGGTACTCCTCCAGCAGGCGGCGGCCCACGATCATCTTCTGGATCTCCGCAGTACCTTCACCGATCAGCAGCATCGGGGCCTCGCGGTAGAGGCGCTCGATCTCGTACTCCTTGGAGAAGCCGTAGCCGCCGTGGATCCGGAAGGCGTCCTCGACGACCTCCTTGCAGTACTCCGAGGCGAGGTACTTGGCCATCCCGGCCTCCAGGTCGTTCCGCTCGCCGCTGTCCTTCTTGCGGGCGGCCATCACCATCATCTGGTGGGCGGCCTCGACCTTGGTGGCCATCTCGGCCAGCTTGAACTGGATCGCCTGGTGCTCGGCGATCTTCTTGCCGAAGGTGGAGCGCTGCTGGGCGTACGAGATGCCCAGCTCGAAGGCGCGCCGGGCGACACCGCAGCCCCGGGCCGCGACGTTGACCCGGCCGACCTCGACGCCGTCCATCATCTGGTAGAAGCCCCGGCCCGGGACCCCGCCCAGGATCCGGTCGGCCGGGATGCGGACGTCCTGGAGCACCAGCTCGGTGGTGTCGACGCCCTTGTAGCCCATCTTCTCGATCTTCCCGGGCACGGTGAGACCGGGGACCGTCGGGTTGGGGCCGAAACCGGGCGTCTTCTCGACCAGGAAGGTGGTCATGTTCTTGTACGGGGTCGAGCCGCCCTCGTCGGTCTTGCACAGCACCGCGACCAGGGTGGAGGTGCCGCCGTTGGTCAGCCACATCTTCTGGCCGTTGAGGACGTAGAAGTCTCCCCCAGCCTCCGGCTGGGAGGTGCCCCCACTGACCTTGACAGCCTTGGTGGAGATCGCCGCGACGTCGGAGCCGAGGCCCGGCTCGGACATCGAGAAGGCGCCGCGGATCTCGCCGGCCGCCATCCTGGGCAGGAAGTACTCCTTCTGCTCCTGGGTGCCGTGGGCGTTGATCATGTGGGCGACGATGAAGTGCGTGTTGACGATGCCGGAGACCGACATCCAGCCGCGGGCGATCTCCTCGACCACCAGCGCGTAGGTCAGCAGCGACTCGCCGAGGCCGCCGAACTCCTCGGGGATGGTCAGGCCGAACAGGCCGAGCTGCTTCATCCCCTCCACGATCGCGGTCGGGTACTCGTCCCTGTGCTCCAGCTCGGTCGCGACCGGGATGATCTCCTTGTCGACAAAGTCCCGCACGGTGGCGAGGATGTCCCGCTGGATCTCGGTGAGGCCGTCGGTCTGTGCGAGGCGTCCCATCGTGCGGCTCCGTATGTATAGGGGTGTCGCGCGCGGCGCGTCCCCGAAGGGCGGTGGCGGGCGGCGGAGGAAGTGGGGGTGACGGGGGCCCCGCCGGCGTGGCTGCGGCAGCAGGGCCCCCGTGTCCGGGTGAGGGGCGGCCGATGACGGCGGCCACCCCGTCCGGGGTCTCGGGGGAGTGGGGCTGGGGAGGGGCTCAGGAGAGCGGGGTCGGCCGTCCGGGCTGCTCCCCGCCGCGCTCCTTGATGTAGGTCTCGGTCGGCACCATCACCTTGCGGCGGAAGATGCAGACGACCGTGCCGTCCTGCTTGTAGCCCTTGGTCTCGACGTGGACGATGCCCCGGTCGTCCTTGGACTTGGACGGCCACTTGTCGAGGACGGTCGTCTCGCCGTAGATCGTGTCGCCGTGGAAGGTCGGCGCGACGTGGCGCAGCGACTCGATCTCCAGGTTGGCGATGGCCTTGCCGGAGACGTCCGGGACGGACATGCCGAGCAGCAGGGAGTAGATGTAGTTGCCCACCACGACGTTCTTGCCGAAGTCCGTCGTGTTCTCCGCATAGTTGGCGTCCATGTGGAGGGGGTGGTGGTTCATGGTGAGCAGGCAGAAGAGGTGGTCGTCGTACTCGGTGACCGTCTTGCCGGGCCAGTGCTTGTAGACCGCGCCGACCTCGAACTCCTCGTAGGTGCGTCCGAACTGCATTTCAGTGGTCTCCTCGGCTGGGTCAGGACTGCGGGGGCTCGAACTTCGAGGTGCGCTCGAACCCGGCGGCGCGGCCCTTGCCCGCGATGACCAGGGCCATCTTGCGGCTGGCCTCGTCGATCATCTCGTCGCCGAGCATCGCCGAGCCCTTGGCGCCGCCGGCCTCCGAGGTGCACCAGTCGTAGGCGTCCAGGATCAGCTCGGCGTGGTCGTAGTCCTCCTGGGAGGGGGAGAAGACCTCGTTGGCGATGGCGACCTGGTCCGGGTGCAGCACCCACTTGCCGTCGAAGCCCAGCGCGGCGGCGCGGCCGGCCACCTCGCGGTAGCCGTCGGGGTTGCGGATCTGCAGGAAGGGGCCGTCGATGGCCTGCAGGTCGTGGGTGCGGGCGGCCATCAGGATGCGCATCAGGATGTAGTGGTAGGCGTCCGCCGGGTAGCCGGGGGGCTGCTGGCCGACCACCAGGGTCTTCATGTTGATCGAGGCCATGAAGTCGGCCGGGCCGAAGATGATCGTCTCCAGGCGCGGCGAGGCGGCGGCGATCTCGTCGACGTTGACCAGGCCCTTGGCGTTCTCGATCTGCGCCTCGATGCCGATCCGGCCGACCTCGAAGCCCATCGTCTTCTCGATCTGGGTGAGCAGCAGGTCGAGCGCCCTGACCTGGGTGGCGTCCTGGACCTTGGGCAGCATGATGCAGTCCAGGTTCGGTCCGGCGCCCTCGACGACCGTGATCACGTCCCGGTAGGTCCAGTGGGTGGTCCAGTCGTTGACCCGCACGACGCGGGTCTTGCTGCCCCAGTCACCGTTGTTGAGGGCGTCCACGATGTTGTGGCGGGCGCTCTCCTTGACCAGCGGGGCGCAGGCGTCCTCCAGGTCGAGGAAGACCTGGTCGGCGGCGAGGCCCTGGGCCTTCTCCAGGAAGCGCGGGTTGCTCCCGGGCACGGCGAGGCAGGAACGGCGGGGCCGGAGGCGGTTGACGGTGCTCATGTGCGGGATTCGTTCCTTCCGGTCAGCTGGTCGCGGCCTGCTGCTCGATGCCGTGCAGCGTCGCGGCCCAAGGCTGGAGCCTGTTGGCCAGCCGGATCTCGTCCACGATCCGGCCGATGATGGTGGTGATGCCGAAGTCCTTCGGGGTGAAGACTGCCGCGACTCCCGCGGCCTTCAGGGCCTCGGCATCCGCTGCCGGGATGATGCCACCCACGACGACGGGCACATCCTCCACCCCTGCCCGGCGCAGCCGGTGCAGAACGTCGGGAACCAGTTCCGGGTGGGCGCCGGAGAGGATCGACAGGCCGACGCAGTGCACGTCCTCGGCGACGGCGGCGGAGACGATCTGTTCGGGCGTCAGACGGATGCCCTGGTAGACCACCTCGAAACCGGCGTCGCGGGCGCGGACGGCGATCTGCTCGGCGCCGTTGGAGTGGCCGTCGAGTCCGGGCTTGCCGACCAGCAGGCGCAGCTTGCCCGCGCCGAGCTCGGCGGCCGTGGCGGCCACTGCCTCGCGGACGCCGGCGAGTTCGCCGCCCGGCTCGGCCGCCACCGCGACCGGGGCGCCGCCGACCCCGGTGGGGGCGCGGTACTCGCCGAAGACCTCGCGCAGGGCGAAGGACCACTCGCCGGTGGTGACGCCCGCGCGGGCGCAGGCGAGGGTGGCGGGCATCAGGTTGGCGGTGGTGGCCGCGGTGGCCTTCAGCTCCTCCAGGGCGATCTGGACGGCGGCCTCGTCGCGCTGCTCGCGCCACTGCTTGAGGGCGGCCAGCACGGACTGCTCGGAGGCCGGGTCGACGACCATGATGGCGGTGTCCAGGTCGGCGGTGAGCGGGCTCTCCTCGGTGGTGTCGAAGCAGTTGACCCCGACGATCTTGTCCTCGCCGGACTCGATCCTGGCCCGCCGGGCGGCGTGCGAGGCCACCAGGTTGGACTTCAGGTAGCCGGACTCGACGGCCGGGATGATGCCCCGGTTGCCGTCCTCGGCACCCATCGCCAGCACCTTGGCGATCTCGGCCTCGGCGCCGGCGAGCAGTTCGGCGGTCTTGGCCTCGACCACCGCGGAGCCGTTGAACAGGTCGCCGTACTCCAGCAGGTCGGACTCGTAGGCGAGTACCTGCTGGATGCGCAGCGACCACTGCTGGTCCCAGGGCCGGGGCAGGCCCAACGCCTCGTTCCAGGCCGGGAGTTGGACGGCGCGGGCGCGGGCGTCCCTGGAGAGGGTGACGGCGAGCATCTCCAGCACGATGCGCTGGACGTTGTTCTCCGGCTGGGCCTCGGTCAGGCCGAGGGAGTTGACCTGGACGCCGTAGCGGAAGCGGCGCTGTTTGGCGTCCTCGATGCCGTAGCGCTCCCGGGTGACCTTCTCCCAGAGGGCCGCGAAGGCGCGCATCTTGCACATCTCCTCGACGAAGCGGACGCCCGCGTTGACGAAGAAGGAGATCCGGCCGACCACCTCGCCCATCCGCTCCGCCGGGACCTGGCCGGAGTCGCGGACGGCGTCCAGGACGGAGATCGCGGTGCACATGGCGTACGCGATCTCCTGGACGGGGGTGGCCCCCGCCTCCTGGAGGTGGTAGCTGCAGATGTTGATCGGGTTCCACTTGGGGATGTTGGCCACCGTGTACGCGATCATGTCGGTGATCAGGCGCACGGACGGGCCGGGCGGGAAGACGTGCGTCCCGCGCGAGAGGTACTCCTTGACGATGTCGTTCTGGGTGGTGCCGGTGAGCTTGGCGATGTCCGCGCCCTGCTCCTCGGCGACCACCTGGTAGAGCGCCAGCAGCCACATCGCGGTGGCGTTGATCGTCATCGAGGTGTTGGTCTGTTCCAGCGGGATGCCGTCGAACAGCGTGCGCATGTCGCCGACGTGGCCCACCGGCACGCCGACCCGGCCGACCTCGCCGCGTGCGAGCACGTGGTCGGAGTCGTACCCCGTCTGGGTCGGCAGGTCGAAGGCGACCGAGAGGCCGGTCTGGCCCTTGGCGAGGTTGCGGCGGTAGAGCGCGTTGGAGTCGTGGGCGGTGGAGTGGCCCGCGTAGGTGCGCATCAGCCAGGGGCGGTCGCGCTTCTGGCCGCTCATCAGATGTTCCTGAAGCGGTTGATCGCGTCGAGGTGGGTGGCCCGCAGCTCGTGGTCGCGCACGCCCAGGCCCTCCTCCGGGGCCAGGCAGAGCACGCCGACCTTGCCCTGGTGCTTGTTCTGGTGGACGTCGAGCGCGGCCTGCCCGGTCTGCTCCAGGGAGTAGACCTTGGACACCGTCGGGTGGATCTTCCCCTTGGCGACCAGGCGGTTGGCCTCCCACGCCTCGCGGTAGTTGGCGAAGTGCGAGCCGACGATCCGCTTGAGCGACATCCACAGGTAGCGGTTGTCGTACTGGTGCATGTAGCCGGAGGTGGAGGCGCAGGTGACGATGGTGCCGCCCTTGCGGGTCACGTAGACCGACGCGCCGAAGGTCTCCCGGCCGGGGTGCTCGAAGACGATGTCCACGTCCTCGCCGCCGGTCAGCTCGCGGATGCGGCCGCCGAACCGCTTCCACTCGCGCGGGTCCTGGTTGTGCTCGTCCTTCCAGAACCGGTAGCCCTCGGCGCTGCGGTCGATGATCGCCTCGGCGCCCATCGCCCGGCAGATCTCGGCCTTCTGCGGGCTGGAGACCACGCAGATCGGGGTGGCGCCGCCGGCCAGCGCGTACTGGGTGGCGTACGAGCCAAGGCCGCCGCTGGCTCCCCAGATCAGCACGTTGTCGCCCTGCTTCATGCCCGCGCCGTTGCCCGAGACCAGCTGGCGGTACGCGGTGGAGTTGACCAGGCCGGGGGAGGCGGCCTCCTCCCAGGTGAGGTGGGCGGGCTTGGGCATCAGCTGGTTGGTCTTCACCAGGGCCAGCTGGGCCAGGCCGCCGAAGTTGGTCTCGAAGCCCCAGATGCGCTGCTCCGGGTCCATCATCGTGTCGTTGTGGCCGTCGGAGCTCTCCAGCTCGACGGAGAGGCAGTGCGCCACCACCTCGTCGCCGGGCTTCCAGGCGTTGACCCCGGCGCCGGTGCGCAGCACCACGCCGGCGAGGTCGGAGCCGAGCACGTGGTACGGCAGGTCGTGGCGCTTGGTCAGCGGGGAGAGCTTCCCGTACCGCTCCAGGAAGCCGAAGGTGGAGACGGGCTCGAAGATCGAGCTCCAGACGGTGTTGTAGTTCACCGCGCTGGCCATCACGGCCACCAGGGCCTCGCCGGGGCCGAGTTCGGGCAGTGCCACCTCGTCGAGGTGGAGGGACTTGCGGGGGTCCTTGTCGCGGCTGTCGAGGCCCGCGAACATCTGCTCCTCGTCCTTGTGGAGCGTCACCGCTCGGTAGGACTCCGGCAGCTTGAGGGCGGCGAAGTCCGCCGAGGTGCTGTCGGAGTTGAGGATCGCGTCGAGGATTTCGTTCATGGCTGCCTCCGAAGGCGTACCTGTGTGAGGGCTGCACAGGGCGTCTGGGGGAGCCGGGAGCGGACACCGGCTTCGCTGTCGGTCTGAGGGGTGGGTGGTGCCTGCGACGGGTGGTGGTGTCGCACCGGACGGGGCGCGCCGAGGTGGGGAGCCGCGGCGCCGCGACTGGTGAGTAACAACGTAGTGGCACCCTGTGCCACTCGTAAAGACACTGGGTGTCATCAATTCGGGCGAGTGTCACGACCGTTCGAATGCCGCGAAACGGGCAGCGGGAAGGCCCGTCCCGCTGTTGCGGAACGGGCCTTGAAAACCCATCTGACCTGGGGAATCAGCTCATCGACGCACTGCTGAGAGCGGCCTTGATCCGGTCCACGACCAGGTCCAGTGGGGCGTTGGTGCGGGCCACTGTGATGAGGACCTCACCGCCCGGGCTGGCACTCAGTGCGCTCACTGCCGCCTCCTCGGGGGAGGGGAACGTGTCATCTGTGGCACCGGGTGCCACAGCAGTGCCGCGCCGTCGCATCCGGTGCGGCGCGGTCGCCCAGAACGTCCCCCGGATGACCTCGAAGGAGTGGTCGAGCTGCGCCTCCACGTCACCGTGGCCGCCCGCGCGCAGCCAGCGCCGCAGCACGTGGTTGTGCGCCGCCACCACGGCCGCCGCCGACACCTCGGCCAGCATCGAGTCGTCGTCCCCGCCGCGCTGCCAGCCGGGCGGGATCTCCTCGGCGGCGTCGAACCGCCCCAGCAGGTACCGGGTGAACAGCCGCTCGTACCGGGAGACCACCGCGATCTCCCGCTCGCGCAGCGCCGGCACCTGACGGATCAGCTGGTACCGGGCGACCGACACCCCGGGCGTGGAGGCGTACATCCGCAGCACCTCCTTGATGCCCCGGCAGACCACGTCCAGCGGATGCTCCTCGGGCTCGGCGCTGGCCAGCAGGTCGGCCACCCGGACCAGGGTGTCGTCGTGGTCCGGGAAGATCGCCTCCTCCTTCGACCGGAAGTACCGGAAGAAGGTCCGCCGGGCCACCCCGGCTTCGGCCGCGATCTGATCGACCGTCGTCTCCTCGTACCCCTGGGAGGCGAACAGCTCCATGGCGGCCGTGGCCAGATCCTGGCGCATCTGCTGCCGTTGGGCCGCCGCCCGCCGGTGGCCGGCGGACGAGACCACCGCCGACTGCGCTGCCGGCACCGGTACTGCCAGTGCCTCTTCGAGGGCCGACTGCTCCACGGATGACTGATCCCGATCCATGCCAGGAACGCTACACGTCCCGGCAGCCACGTCCGGGGCCTTCGGGCGGCGCACGGCCGCCACCGGCCCGGTCGCGATCGGCCGCGGCCAGCGGGCGGAGACCGCCCCGGGGTCCCAGACCGGCCGTACGGGCCCGTCGCCCCCGCTCGCGCGGGCGCCGCCCGGCCGCCCCCGGCCGGCTGCCGGATCCTGCGCCGGCAGGCCGTTCACCGGCGTGCGTGGTCGCGGAAACCGCGGCCGGTCTTGCGGCCCAGGCACCCGGCCGCCACCAGGTGCTCCAGCAGCGGTGCCGCCGCCAGACCCGGCTCGCGGAACTCCTGGTGCAGCACCTTCTCGATGGTCAGCGACACGTCGAGGCCCACCACGTCCAGCAGTTCGAACGGGCCCATCGGGTAGCCGCAGCCCAGCTTCATCGCGGTGTCGATGTCGTCCACCGTGGCGTAGTGCTCCTGGAGCATCCGCACCGCGTCGTTCAGGTACGGGAAGAGCAGCGCGTTGACGATGAAACCGGCCCGGTCCCCGCACTCCACCGCGTGCTTGCGCACCGCGGTGCACAGCCCCAGCACGGTCGCGGTGACATCCGCCGAGGTCAGCACCGTGGAGACCACCTCGACCAGCTTCATCGCCGGGGCCGGGTTGAAGAAGTGCATGCCGATCACGTCCTGCGGCCGCGAGGTGGCGGTCGCACAACTGATCACCGGCAGGCTGGAGGTGGTGGTGGCCAGCACCGCGCCCGGCTTGCAGATCTTGTCCAGGGTCGCGAACAGCTCGCGCTTGACCGCCAGGTCCTCGGCCACCGCCTCCACCACCAGGTCCACCTCGGCCAGTTCGGCGTACGAACCGGTCGGGGCCACCAGGGCGAGGGCCGCCTCGCGCTGCGCCTCGCTGAGCCGGCCCTTGGCCACCGAGCGCTCCAGCGACCTGGCCAGCTGCGCCTTGGCCCGGTCGGCCTTGTCCTGGCTGCGGGCGGCGAGCAGCACCCGGTAACCGGCCTTGGCGAAGACCTCGGCGATGCCGGTCGCCATGGTGCCCGAGCCGCAGACGCCGATGCTGCGCACCTCCCGGCCGGCCACCGCGGGCGCGGTGCCGGCGGCGGCCTCGGCGACCACCTTGGACGACCCCGGTGCCTCGTAGGTGTAGAAGCCGCGCCCCGACTTGCGGCCGAGCAGCCCGGCCGCGACCAGCTGGCCGAGGATCGGCGCGGGCGCGTGCAGCCGGTCCCTGGACTGCTCGTACATCGCCTCCAGGACGGTACGGGCGGTGTCCACGCCGATCAGGTCCAGCAGCGCCAGCGGGCCCATCGGCAGGCCGCAGCCGAGCCGCATCGCGGCGTCGATGTCCTCCCTGGTGGCGTACTTGGACTCGTACATCGCGGCGGCCTGGTTGAGGTAGGCGAAGAGCAGGCCGTTGACCACGAACCCGGCCCGGTCGCCCGCCGCCACCGGCTCCTTGCCCAGCTCCCGGGCGAACTCGGCGGCCTGCGCGGCGGTCTGCGGCGCGGTCAGGACGGTGCGGACCACCTCGACCAGCTTCATGCTGTGCACCGGGTTGAAGAAGTGCAGGCCGAGCACCCGCTCGGGGCGGGCGGTGGCGGCGGCGATCCGGGTGACCGAGAGCGCGGTGGTGCCGGTGGCCAGGACGGTCTCCGGCGGGCAGATCCGGTCCAGTTCGGCGAAGACCTCCCGCTTGAGCTCCAGCTGCTCGGGGACCTCCTCGATCACCAGGTCGGCGGCGGCCGCCGCGTCGAGCCGGTCGCCGACCTCGATCAGGGCGAGCAGCGCCGTCCGCTCCTCGGCGGTGAACCGCTCGCGCTGGACGGCGTGCGCGGTGGCCTCCTCGATCCGGGCCAGTGCCCGGGCGGCGGCGTCCGGACCGGCCTCGATGCCGATCACCCGGCGGCCGCTGCGGGCGACGGCCACGGCGATGCCGGCACCCATGGTGCCGAGGCCGACCACGGCGACGGTGGGGAAGGGACGCTCCATGGTCCTGACTCCTTGTCATGGGCCCCGCGTCGCGCTCCGGTGCTGCGCCGGGGCAGCGCTGTGCCACGGGCGGGCCGGAGGAGGGCGCGGCGGCGCGGGGGAGTGGTGATGACGGTTGCGGCACCGCGCGGCAGGGCCGGTCCGCTCCGGCCGTGCTGCGGGTGTGCCGTGGTGCTCAGGCGCGCTGGATGGAACGAGGCGACGCTGACGCTGAGAAGGTGGCCGTCGCCCGAGTCGGGCCGTGGCCGGGAAGCGGGCACCTGTGCCGGGCCCGTGGACCGCGCGATGGCGCGTCGGACGCCGGCCCCGCCGGTGCGGCTCCCGAAGCCCGGCGGTGGTGCGTGCGGTCACTGTAGCGAAGTTACCGCCGCGTAGGAAGAGTTGGGACGGGCCTTCGGGCATGACGAAGCCCCCGCGGCCCGCCCCTTGACAGGGGTGGGCCGCGGGGGCTCCGAGGACGGGAAGGTCAGTGCACCAGCACCGGGACGTCGTTCTCCTGCGCGGCGCCCTGCGACTCGGTGCTCGGGCGGCCGACGTTGATGAAGACGAAGGCGATCGCCCCGGACAGCACCAGGATGCCGAAGGACCACCAGATCGCGGTCGAGAAGCTGTGCACCATGCCCTCCAGCTTGCCCAGCGGCGTCTGGGCGAGGGCCTGGTGCGACTTGAACCACGCGGTACCGGCACTGGTCGCGATGGTGTTCAGCAGTGCGGTACCGATCGCGCCGCCGACCTGCTGCGAGGTGTTGACCATGGCGGAGGCGACACCCGCGTCCCGCGGCTCGACGCCGTAGGTGGCCAGGCTCATCGCCGGCATGAACGCGGTACCCATGCCGAGGCCCATCAGGACCAGGCCGGGCAGGATGTGCAGGTAGGAGCTGTCCACCTTGATCTGGGTGAGGATCAGCATGCCGAGCGAGGCGGTCAGGAAGCCGGGCACCATCAGCGAGCGCGGGGCGACCCTGGTCATCAGCCGGGCACCGATCTGGGTGGAACCGGTGATCATGCCCGCCACCATCGGCAGGAAGGCCAGGCCGGTGACGACCGGGCTGTAGCGCAGCACGACCTGCAGGTAGTAGGTCAGGAACAGGAACAGTCCGAACATGCCGATCACGGCCGAGCCCAGCGAGAGGTACACGCCGGCCCGGTTGCGGTTGGTGACCACCCGCAGCGGCAGCAGCGGGGCCTTGACCGAGCGCTCGACCAGGACGAAGGCGATCAGCAGCACCGCGGCGGCGGCGAACAGGCCGAGCGTGACGCCCGAGGTCCAGCCGTCCGACTCGGCCCGGGTGAAGCCGTAGACCAGGGAGACCAGGCCGGTGGTGACCAGCAGCACGCCGGGGATGTCGAGCCGGTTGCCGTTGCGGCCCTGGGCGGGCTCGCGGATCACCAGTACGGCACCGGCGATGGCGACCGCGGCGAACGGGATGTTGACGAAGAAGGTCCAGCGCCAGTTCAGGTACTCGGTGAGCAGGCCGCCGAGGATCAGGCCGATGGCACCGCCACCGCCGGCGATCGCGCCGAACACGCCGAAGGCCTTGGCGCGCTCCTTGGCCTCGGTGAACATCACCGCGAGCAGCGAGAGCGCGGCCGGGGCGAGCAGCGCGCCGAACACGCCCTGCAGGGCGCGGGCGCCGAGCAGCATGGCGGTGTTGGCGGCCGCACCGCCGAGCGCGGAGGCGAGCGCGAAGCCGGTCAGGCCGACTATGAAGGTGCGCCGGCGTCCCCACATGTCGGCGATCCGGCCGCCGAACAGCAGCAGGCCGCCGAAGGCGAGGGCGTAGGCCGTGACGACCCACTGGCGGTTGGCGTCCGAGAAGCCGAGGGCGTTCTGAGCGGACGGGAGGGCGATGTTCACGATGGTCGCGTCGAGCACGACCATCAGCTGGGCGAGGCCGATGAAGACCAGGGCCTTCCAGCGCCGCGGGTCCGGCTGGAGGACGGTTTCAGACATGGGGGTACCCACTTACGTACAAGAGCGTGCAGAAGTGCGGGGAGTCGGAGCGCAGATCGGATGCAGGTCAGTTGTGCGGCTTGAGGTCCTCCAGGGTCACGGCGCGGCCGTCCAGTACGGAACGGGCCGGGGCCTCCAGGCCGTCCAGGAAGAGCTGGAGATGGCGCTGGACGAAACCGTCCATGGCCAGGCATCCGCTGCCCGGCAGTGGACGGGTGAGTTGGGTGAGGACGACGACGAAGTCGCCGACGGCGACGTCGGGGCGGAGCCGGCCGTTGCGCTGGGCGCGCGCCACCAGTTCGGTGACCGTCCGCTCCAGGCGCAGGCGGCTGGCCGCCAGTTCGGGGTCGTCCTGGTCGATGTGGTCGGAGAGCAGGGGGCACAGGGCACCGATCCGCTCGCGGGCGGCCGCCAGGGCGAAGCGGCGGACCGCCTCGAAGGTGTCCGCCTCCTCGGCCATCGCGGCCTCGGCGTGCTCGACGACGTTGGTGAGCACCGAGAGCGTCACGTGGTGGATCAGCTCGCGCCGGTCCGGGAAGTTGCGGTACAGCGTCGCGTTCCCCACCCCGGCGCGGCGCGCGATCTCGTCCAGCGGCACGTCCGCGCCGTGCTCGACGAACGCCTCGCGGGCGGCGGTGATGATCCGTGCCCGGTTGCGGGAGGCGTCGGCCCTGAGCCGGGGTTCGGCCGGCCTGGCGGCGGTGACGGTCATGGTCGAGGGCTCCCTTCGAGGTGAGTCCGGCGTGCAGGTGTGCTTCCGGGGAATGTGTCCCCGGATCGTGCGGACAGAGGAGTAAACGGGGAGTTCATCCCCGGATATTTCGGAATCGAAGGTGACCCGTGTCACAGACTTCGGGATTCACTGGCGTCGGAATTCGCTCGGCGCGGCCTTCGGCCCCCTTCGCCGCAGACGAGGCCCAGAGTGACCACTCTCCGCGACACCGGCGCCCGGTTCAACCGAATTTCCCGCGGGCGGCGGGACGCCTCGGCCGGCTGTCCGGGACCTCCATGGTCGCAGACGCGCCCCGGTGGCCGGGCCGGGCCGCCGGATCGGCCGGACGGGTGACGGATCCGCCCGGTTCGGCCCCCGGCGGGATGCGGGAACGGCAGCATGGAGGTATGAGCACCACACAGCCCCGCGCCGAACGCGCCGCCCGGGCCCGGTTGGCCGCCGCCAGACTCGCCGACGAGGCCATCGACGGCGTGGTGCTCGGCTGGGTGGACAACGCCGGGATCAGCCGGGTCAAGGCCGTCCCGGTGCGCCAGCTGGCGCACGCCGCCGAGTGGGGCGTCGGAGCCGCGCCGTGCTTCGACGTGTTCCTGCTGGACGACTCGATGACCAGCAGCCCGTTCACCACCGGACCCGAGGGCGACCTGCGGCTGGTCCCCGACCTGGCCCGGCTCTCCCGGCTGGCCGCCCAGCCCGGCTGGGCCTGGGCGCCCGCCGACCGCTACACCCAGGACGGCACCCCGCACCCCGGCTGCCAGCGGCGGTTCGCCCGGCGGATGGTGGACGCCCTGGAGCGGCGCGGCCTCGCGCTGCGCGCCGGATTCGAGGTCGAGTGGGTGGTCACCGACGCCGACGGCCGGCCCGCCGGCGACGGCCCGGCGTACGGGATGAACCGGCTGATCGACCTCTCCGACTACCTCAGGGACGTGCTGCGGGCCCTGACCGCACAGGAGTTGACGGTACTGCAGATCCACCCCGAGTACGCCCCGGGCCAGTTCGAGGTCTCGGTTGCCGCCGAGGGCCCGATCGAGGCCGCCGACACCGCGCTGCTGGTGCGGCACACCGTGCGCGCCGTCTCGCACCGGTACGGGTTGCGCGCCTCGTTCGCGCCCGCCGTCACGCCGGACGGCGTCGGCAACGGCGGCCACCTGCACCTGAGCCTGTGGCGCGGCGAACAGAACCTCGGCCACGGCGGCTCGGGCCCGTACGGCCTGCACCACGACGCGGAGACCTTCCTCGCCGGGGTGCTGGCCGAACTCCCCGCCCTGCTGGCCCTCGGCGCGCCCAGCGTCGCCAGCTACCTGCGGCTGCAACCCTCCCGCTGGTCGGGGCCGTTCCGCTGCTGGGGCCTGGAGAACCGGGAGGCCGCACTGCGGCTGATCACCGGCTCCACCGGTGCGCAGGCCAACGCCGAGATCAAGTGCTTCGACGCGGCCGCCAATCCCTACCTGGTGGTCGGCGCGGTGCTGGCCGCCGGGCTCGCCGGGCTGGACGCCGGCCGGTCGCTGCCGCCCGAGGTGCACGGCGACCCGGCCGGGGTGCCCGGCGTCGAACGCCTGCCCGCCGACCTCGCGGTGGCGGTGGACGCGTACGAGAAGTCCGTCCTGCTGCGCGAGGCGCTCGGCGCCCAGCTGCACGCGGCGGTGCTCGCCGTCCGCCGGGCGGAGATCGAACTCCTCGGCAGCCTGGGCGCGGAGGAGCTGATCGCGGCGACCCGCTGGCGGTACTGACCGTGGACCTGGTCGACCAGCACTGCCACAGCGTGGTCCTCGCCGACCTGGCGCCGGAGCGGTTCGCCGCCCTGCTCACCGAGTCCGACCGCCCGCCCGCCGCCGGGACCACCCCCTTCGACAGCGCGCTCGGCCTGGCCGTCCGCCGCTGGTGCCCGCCGGTGCTCGGGCTGGCCGTCCACGCCCCGGCCGCCGACTACCTGGCCCGGCGGCGGGAGCTGGGCCCGGCCGAGGCCACCGCGCGGCTGCTGGCGGCGGCCGCGCTCGACACCTGCCTGGTCGACACCGGGCTGACCGCCGCCGCAGGGTACACCCTGCTCCCGCTCACCGAACTGGCCGCCGCCACCGGCGCGGAGGTCCGCGAGGTGGTCCGGCTGGAGAGCGTCGCCGAACGGGTCACCGCCACCGCGGCGGGCTGGTCCCGGGCCCTGCGGTCGGCGCTGGAGACCGCCTGTGCCGGGGCCGTGGCGGTGAAGTCCGTGCTGGCCTACCGGCACGGGCTGGCGGTGCCGCCGGCCCCGCCCGGGGAGGCCGAGGTGGTCCGTGCCGCCGGTGCCTGGCTGAGCGGCCCCCGGACCAGGCTGACCGACCCGGTCCTGCTCACCCGGCTGCTGTGGACCGCCGTCGACGTCTGCGCCCCGCTGGGCCTGCCGATCCAGCTGCACACCGGCTTCGGCGACCCAGACCTGCGGCTGCACCGGGCCGACCCGGCGCTGCTGGTCGACTTCGTCCGCGCCGCCGAGCCCAGCGGCGTCCCGCTGGTCCTGCTGCACGGCTACCCGTACCACCGGCAGGCCGCCTGGCTGGCCGCCTCCTTCCCGCAGGTGTACGCGGACATCGGCCTCACCGTCTCGTACACCGGCGCCCGGGCGGCCCAGGTGATCGGCGAGGTGCTCGAACTCGCCCCGTTCGGCAAGGTGTTGTTCTCCACCGACGCGTACGGTCTGCCCGAACTGTTCCTGGTCGGCGCCGCCCAGTACCGGCACAGTCTCGGGCGGCTGCTCGCCGACTGGCGGGCGGACGGCGCCTGCTCGGCGGCCGACGGGCTGCGGATCGAGCGACTGGTCTCGGCCGACAACGCCCGCCGCCTGTACCGCCTCTGAGCTCCCTTGACCACCTGATGACGGTTGGTTTCAACTGGCTTTAAGTCATGTTGACGGTATGGCAGTTCCGTGTAGACCCCTTGCCGATCGCCACGTCTGTTCACTACCGTCCCGGGCATTCATATGAATACTCGGGAGGGCCAACCCCTATGAGAGTTCCCCGGATACGCCGGATCAGGTTCGCAACGGGAGGGCTCGCGCTGGCCACCGCCGGTGCGCTGGCGCTGCCGGCCGGCACCGCGGTCGCGGCCACGGCACCGGTGCCGCCGGCTGCTACCGGCGGCCGCGGCACCCCGTCCGCCACCACCGCCGCGCCGCTGGTCAGCTACGTGGTCAACACCAAGGCCAACCACGGACAGGTCAAGAAGGCCGAACGGGAGATCACCGCACTCGGCGGCACGGTGGTCTACTCGTACGAGCAGATCGGCGTGATCATCGCCCGTTCCGCCGACACCCGGTTCGCCGCCGAACTGCGGCAGTCGAGGACCGTCGACTCGGTCGGGGCCAGCCGCACCAAGGGCATCGTGCAGAACGACCTGGAGACGGCGACCGAGGTGGCCGCCCCGGCCGCCGCGCCCGCCGACGGAACGGAACCGCTGGAGGCCAACCAGTGGGACCTGCGCCAGATCGGCGCGGACAAGGCCCACCGCACCACCCTCGGCAGCCGCAACGTGGTGGTCGGCGTCCTCGACTCCGGCATCGACGCCACCCACGAGGACCTCGCGCCCAACGTGGACCCCGCGCTCTCGGTCTCCTGCATCGACGGCGGGAAGCCCGACACCGACTGGAAGGCCTGGCAGCCCACCACCAGCGAGCACGGCACCCACGTGGCGGGCACCATCGCCGCCGCCAAGAACGGCAAGGGCGTCGTCGGCATCGCGCCGAACGTCCGGCTGGCCGCGGTCAAGGTGGTCGACGACGGCGGCTTCATCTACCCCGAGTACGCCATCTGCGGCTTCGTCTGGGCCGGTCAGCACCACTTCCAGGTGACCAACAACAGCTACTACGTCGACCCCTGGATGTTCAACTGCAAGGCCGACCCCGACCAGGCCGCGATCGTCGAGGGCGTCCGCCGCGCGCTGCTCTTCTCGCAGCGCAACGGCGTGCTCAGCGTCGCTGCGGCGGGCAACGCCAACATCGACCTGGCCCACAAGACCACGGACACCTCCAGCCCCGACGACACCACCCCGGGATCCCGCCCGATCGACGGCAGCTGCCTCTCGCTGCCCGTCGAACTCCCCGGCGTGGTCGTGGCCGCCGCGACCGGCAGCAACGGCGACAAGTCCTACTACTCCAGCTACGGCCTCGACAAGGTCACCGTGGCCGCCCCCGGCGGCGACGCCCGCTACCAGACCCCGGACACCCCGGACCGGAACGGCCGGATCCTCTCCACCGTCCCGGGCAACAAGTACGCCTACATGCAGGGCACTTCGATGGCCTCCCCGCACGTCGCCGGTGTCCTCGCGCTGCTCGCCAGCAGCCACCCGTGGGCCGGTCCCGACGAGCTGCGCCACCTGCTGACCAGCCAGGCCGACGAGCACGCCTGCCCGACCTCGGTCTACGACCCGGGCGGCACCGGGTCCTACAAGGCCACCTGCGAGGGCGGCCTGCAGAACAACGGCTTCTACGGCGCCGGAGTCGTCAACGCCGCCAAGGCCGCCGACTGGTGGCGCTGGTAACCGCTCCGCCGCCACCTGGTCGGCCCCGGCCCCGGCCCCTGCGCCGCGGTGCCGCGGTGCCGTAGCGCCGAGGGGTGCGGGAGCCGTGCGGGGGACCGGACACGTCGGTCGTGGCCGGTCGCCCGGCTCCCGCGCCCCTCGGCCGGCTGCGGTCAGTCGACGTGCCGGCTCCAGTCGGGCGCGGCCGCGGGCTTCCCGTGCAGGTCGGGTACGTGCTGGAGCCAGGCCGGCCGCCCGGCCCGGCTCGCGGCGGCCCGTTCGGCCTCGGTGCGCCGCAGCTGCTCGGGCGTGGCGAACCCGTCCGGCAGCCAGGCGGCGGACCCCCGGGCCCGTGCGGCGAGGTGGTGGACGTACGCCTCGCGCAGCTCCGCCACCGAGCCGAACCCCGGCTCCCCGGCAAGCCACTGCTCGGGCACCAACGCGACCACCTCGCGCAGCAGTTCCGCGGTCACCAGCGGGGCGAGCCGGGCATCGGCGGCGGGCACGTCGGGGCCGAAGGCGGCCAGCGCGTGACTGCTCAGGTCGTACCGCTTGAGCAGCGAGGCGTGCGCGCCGGACCAGCGGTGGTGGAAGATCAGCCCCGCGCCGTTGTCGATCAGCCAGAGCCGGCCGTGCCAGACCATCAGGTTGGGGTTGTGGACGCTGCGGTCGACGTTGCCGGTCAGCGCGTCCAGCCAGACCACCTGCCCGGCCTCGACGGGGTCGACGTCCACCATCGGCCGGCCGTCCGCGGCGCCGCCCGGACGGAAGTCGCGGGCGCCCGGCAGGTAGTCCATGCCGAGGTTGTGCCCGGCACTGGCGCGCAGGATGTCCTGGATCTCCGGGTCCGGCTCCCCGGCGGCGACGGCCGGATCGAAGTCCACCAGGACCAGTTCGGGCACCCGCAGGCCGAGCCGTCTGGCCAGCTCGCCGACGATCACCTCGGCGACCAGCGCCTTGCGACCCTGCGCGGCGCCGGTGAACTTGACCACGTACGTCCCGAGGTCGTCGGTCTCCACGATCCCGGGCACGGAACCGCCCGCCCGCAGGGGGTCCAGGTAGCGGAGCGCAGTCACCTCGGTAAGCACACCGGCCACCCTAACCCGGCAGCTCGCGGACCTGGCCCGGTTTTGGCGCGGGAGGTGAGCGGTGGTTGGCTTGGGCCGGATATTCGGAGCTTTGCCACCCAGCCGTAGGAGAGTCAAGTCATGGGTCAGGTGTTCGCCGCCACCGAGCGGGTCTACCAGGCGTCCCCGCAGCGGGTGTACGAGGCGCTGGCGGACTACGCCGTCACCCGTCCGAAGCTGCTGCCCGCGCAGTACAGCGAGTACGAGGTCAGGGCGGGCGGCACCGGCGCGGGGACCCAGGTGCACTGGAAGCTCCAGGCCACCGAGAAGCGGGTCCGCGACTGCCTGTTCAACGTCACCGAGCCGGCACCGCTGAAGCTGGTCGAGTCCGACGCCAACTCCTCGATGGTGATCACCTGGACGGTCACGGCGGCCGGTGCGAACCAGGCCAAGGTGCTCGTCGAGACGGTCTGGCAGGGCGCGGGCGGCATCGGCGGCTTCTTCGAGCGGACCTTCGCGCCCAAGGGCATCAACCGCATCCACGACGCGGTCCTCGCCCGCCTCGCGGACGAGGTCGCCTGACCTTCCTCTCCGGCCCCTGGCCCCTCTGGCCCCTGGCCCCTTGGGGGCAGCCGGGTCCGCCCGGTGGTTGCCCGGTTTCCCCGCACGGCCTGCCCCGCACGCCCTGCCCCGCGCCCCACGGGGCGCTCCGCACACCCGTACGGCCGCTGAGCCGTACGGGTGATTGCGTTCCCCGTCCCGGGTGACCGCGTCCGAACCCCACTCGCGCGCCAACCTAGGCTCGCCGCCGTGCATATGACGATCCTTCATGTTTCCCAGCCCGTGGACGGCGGCGTCGCCAGGGTGGTGGTGGACCTGGTCCGGGGGCAGCGCGAGGCGGGGTGCCGGGTGCTGGTCGCCTGCCCGCAGGGCGGCCGGCTGGCCGCCGAGGCGACGGCGGCCGGGGCGCTGGTGCTGGACTGGCCGGCCCGGCGCTCGCCGGGTCCGTGGACGCCTGCGGAGGTGTGGCGGCTGCGCCGGATCGTCCTGGCGGCGGCCCCGGACGTGGTCCATCTGCACAGCGCCAAGGCCGGGTTGGCGGGTCGGCTGGCGGTCCGGGGGGCGGTGCCGACGGTCTTCCAGCCGCACGCCTGGTCCTTCGCCGCCGTCGAGGGCCCGCTCGCGGCGGCCTCCCTGCGCTGGGAGCGGTACGCCACCCGCTGGTCCCGGGCGGTGCTCTGCGTGAGCGAGCGGGAGCGGCAGGACGGCGAGGCGGCCGGTCTGGTCGCGCCCTGGCGGGTGGTCCGCAACGGGGTGGACGTCCGGCACCACACGCTCGCGGACCCGGCGGCCCGCCGGGCCGCCCGGATGTCGCTGGGCCTCGACCTGGACGCCCCGCTGGCGGTCTGCGTCGGCCGGCTCTGCCGGCAGAAGGGCCAGGACGTCCTGCTGGCGGCCTGGCCGAGGGTGGCCGAGCGGCTGCCGGAGGCGAGGCTGGCCCTGGTCGGCGGCGGCCCGGACGCCACCGCGCTGGCCGATCTGGTCCGTACGCTGCCCGAGCCGTCCCGGGTGCGGCTGGCGGGCGATGTGGCGGACCCCAGGCCCTGGCTGGCCGCCGCCGATCTGGTGGTGCTGCCGTCCCGCTGGGAGGGCATGGCGCTGGCGCCGCTGGAGGCGATGGCGACCGGCCGCCCGGTGCTGTTGACGGACGTGCCGGGGGCGCGGGAGTCGCTGCCGCCCGGACGGTCGGCTGGCGGACTGGTGCCGCCGGAGAATCCGACGGAACTCGCCCGGCTGATGACCGAGTCGCTCTCCGATCTGATCGAGTGCGAACAGCTTGGTATCGCGGCCCGGGAACATGTGATCGGTCACCATGACGTGCGCTCGGTGGTGCGGCAGGTGGCGGAGCTCTATCGAACAATTCTCCTCGCGGAATTCCCGGACGCATCGGGCGTCCTTCCTCCACCCCGCCGGACTGCCCGTGTCCCAGGGCGTTCCTGATCGTTTCTCAGGCCGTGAATGCTCGCCGCGACGGCACCGCCGTGTTCGCTTCCCGACTCCGCGATCGAGGGTTCAAATCGGAAAGTCTCATTAATGGGCGGGTGGAATGAAATGGCAAGTCAACTCATCGAAGTCAAGCCGCCGTTCGGCATTGTCTGATTTTGCCTGCCTCGTTACCGCTTTCAGCCGTCGGCCCTCCGGGAGGCAGTCCGGGAATTGGCCGAAATCCGCCCACGGCGGCAGGCGTCGCCCGGACCGAATCCATCGAGCCGGGATGTCCGCGCCGATCCGGATGCCGGTCCGGCCTTCCTGCCGGGGCGGGCGCACAGCCTGCCCGGGCAGGTTCACAGCAGGGGAGTTCGTGCGCTGATGACCATTGACCACGAGAGCGTGCCGCGTTCAGGACGCCCCCTGCCGAACTCCCGGCGTACCGCCGCCGCCATCCTCGACCGGCCGGCCCGGACCTCCCAGCCCCGCGCCTCGGCGGCGGTCGGGCGGCACCGCCGACCGCTCCGCTCCCGGATCGCGGTGCCGAGCGGACTGCTGGCCGTCGACACCCTCGCGGTCTGCGCGGCCACCGGATTCACCGCCGACCGCACCGGCCGGCCCCTGCTCGGCGCGGTCGCCGTCCTGCCGCTGCTGCTCCCGCTCAACCTCACCGCCGGCCTCTACCGCACCAGGCTCACCGTCTCCGCACTCGACGAACTCCCCGTGCTGGCCACCCGGGCCACCGTCGCGCTGGCCTTCGCGGTCACCCTCTCCGCCTGCCTGGACGGCCTGCCCGACGCGGCCGCCGCGCACCCGCTGCGCCTGCTGGCCACCCTGGCCGCCCTGATCCTGCTCGCCGCCGCCGGCCGGGCGCTGGTCTACCGGCTGCTGCGCCGCGCCCGGTGCCGCCGCCCCAGCCCGGTCCTGGTGCTCGGCGCAGGCCGGCTCGGCCAGCGCGTGGCCGCTGCCCTCACCGAGCACCGCGAGTACGGGCTGCGCCCGGTCGGCTACCTCGACCACGCCCCCGTCCTGCTCGCCCCCGACGCCAAGCTGCCCGTCCTCGGCGGGCGCGAGGTGCTCGAACGCGAGGTCCGGCGCCACCGCATCCACCACGTCGTCGCCACCGAGGGCGCCGCCGACGCGGCCGAGACCGCCGCCGCGCTGCGCGAGGCCGCCCGCCTCGGCTGCCAGGTCTGGCTGGTGCCCGCGCTGCGCGAGTACGGCTCGCTGGCCGGGTCCGACCGCGACCAGCTCTGGGGTTTCCCCTGCCTCAAGCTCGGCCGCCCCGCGCTGCGCCGTCGCGGCTGGCCCGCCAAGCGGGCGCTGGACATCCTCGCCGCCGGTCTCGGCCTGGTCACCCTCGCCCCCGTGCTGGCGGCCTGCGCGCTGGCCGTCCGCTTCGACACCGGTCCCGGCGTCCTGTTCCGCCAGCAGCGCACCGGGCTCGACGGGCGGTCCTTCACCCTGCTCAAGTTCCGCACCCTGCGCCCCAGCAACGAGTACGAGTCGGCCACCCGCTGGAACATCGCGCAGGACCACCGGATGGGCGCCGTCGGCCGCCTGCTGCGCCGCAGCTCGCTGGACGAGCTCCCGCAGCTGTGGAACGTGCTGCGCGGCGACATGAGCCTGGTCGGCCCGCGTCCCGAACGTCCCTACTTCGTCCTGCGGTTCGGCCAGGCCTACCCCGAGTACGCCGACCGCCACCGCGTCCCGGTCGGGCTCACCGGCCTCGCCCAGGTGAACGGCCTGCGCGGGGACACCTCGATCGAGGACCGGGCGCGCTTCGACAACCGCTACATCGAGAACTGGAGCCTCTGGCAGGACACCAAGATCCTGCTCCGCACCGCCGCCCTGATGCTGCACCCGGACGGGAGCTGAGATGGCCCTCGCCTCGGCGCTGCCGACGACCCGGCCGCTGACCTTACGGTCCGCCGGCAGCGGACTGCTCGCCCGGCCCAGCCTGCTGGCCGCCGCCACCGTGCTGCTGGTCTGCGTACCCGAGGGCGAGAAGGACGTCGCCGCCGCCGTCCACGTCACCCCCGCCGACCTGGCCTCGCTCGCCCTGGTCGCGCTCACCGCCGTCGACCTGCTGCGCGGCCGGACCCCGGCCCTGAGCCGCACGGTCGGCGCACTGTTCGGCGCGGTGGTCTGCTCGGCCGCCGTCGCCACCGTCGCCTCGATCGACCCGGCCGCCAGCCTCACCGGCTTCGTCCGGCTGGTCCAGGTCTTCGTCCTGGTGCCGGCCTGCGTCCTGGCCGCGCTGCGCGACCGGTACGACCAGCGGCTCATCCTCGGCTCCTTCGTCCTGGCCGCGCTGATCGAGGGTGCGGTCGGCGCCGACCAGTACCTGACCAGGACCGGCGCCTCCTACACCGGCCGGCCGATCCGCGCGGTCGGCACCTTCGGGGCGCTCGACGTCATGGCGATGTCCACCGTGGTCAGCTTCGGCCTGCTCGCCGCCCTCGCCCTCGGCCTCGCCGAACGCGGGCCCGGCGGCAGCCGGCCGCTGCGCCTGGCGATGTTCGCCGCCGCCGCCTTCCTGACCTTCCCGCTGGCGGTCTCCTTCAGCCGGGGCAGCTGGATCGCCTGCGCGGTCGCCGCCACCGTGCTGGTGCTGCGGGCCGATGCCCGACTGGCGGTCCGCAGCGCCCTGTTGGGGCTGGCCGCAGCCGTCGTCCTGGTCTGCGGGGTCGGCATCGGCTCCGACGGAGTCACCGAACGGCTCGCCAGCATCGGCTCGGTCTCCGCCGCCCCCGACCAGTCGGTCAGCGACCGCTACGACCTCTGGGCGACCGCCGGCCGGATCTGGCAGGACCACCCGGTCACCGGAGCCGGCCCCAAGGCGTTCCAGCAGCTGCGCGACAGCCACGCCCCGCTCAGGCTCTCCTCAGGCAGCGACGCCGCCGACTCCACCATCGGCTTCCAGCGCGAACCGCTGCTCTCCCCGCACAACATGTACCTGCTGGTCCTCAGCGAGCAGGGCCTGATCGGCATGGTCGCGTACACCGGACTCTTCCTCGTCCTGCTGACCGGCTGCCTCCGCCGGGCCGCCGGTCCCGGCCTGGCCGCGCTCGCCCTGCTCACCTGGGTGCTGGTCGACTTCCTGTACGGCGACATCGGCGGGACCACCACCGTGCTCACCTCGGTGGTGCTCGGCCTCGCCGCCCGTACGGCCCTCCCCGGCCCCGCGCCCGCCGCCCGCGCGGAGATCGCACCGGTGCTCCCCGCCGGCGCCGTCCCCACCTCCGGGATCGTCTCCGACCCCCTGGGAGAGCGCGGATGACGACGGAACAGCCGGGCGCGCTGGCGGCCCCGCCGACGGCCGCGCTGCCGGCCGCCCGTTCGGGCGGGAGCGCGCCGGCCGCCGCCCCGCAGACGTCCGGCCGGGCCGGCGTCCTGGCCCGGGCCTTCGGGGTGACCGCCCTGCTCAGCGCCGCCGGTTCGGCCCTCGGCCTGCTGCGCGACCTGTTGCTGGCCCGCTACTTCGGGGCCAACCAGGGCACCGACGCCTTCCTGGTCGCCTGGACGGTCCCCGAAACGGCCGCGCCGCTGCTGATCGAGGACGCCATGGCCTTCCTCATGGTGCCGGCCTTCAGCCTCGCCCTGGTCCTCCGCGAGGAGCGCCCCGAACAGGCCGACCCGGTCCGCCAGTTGGTCCGCGCCACGCTGCCCTGGCTGCTGCTCGCACTCTGCACCCTCGCCGCCGCCGTCGCGCTCGGCGCGCCCCAGCTGGTCGACCTGCTCGCGCCCGGCCTGGCGGACCCGGCCCTCGCCGTCACCTGCACCCGGATCACCGCCTTCACCGTGCTGCCCTTCGGCATCGCCGGCTACCTGGGCTCGGCCCTGCGCGCCCACCACGGCTTCACCGCCCCGGCCGCCATCTACGTCGCGTACAACCTGGGCATCCTCACGGTCCTGCTCACCTGCCACGCGGTGCTCGGCGTCCGCTCGGCCGCCGTCGGGGTCGCCCTCGGCAGCCTGCTGATGGCCGGGGTGCTGATCGCCCCGTTCTGCCGCCGCCTGCGCCAGGGGCGCCGGCCGGGGCCGCGCCGGGGCGGGGCCGGGCTGGTACTGATCCCGTTCGCCCTGCTGCCGGTCGCCTCCTTCACGCTCACCCGCCAGGCCCAGGTCTTCATCGAGCGCTTCCTCGGCTCCGACCTGCCGGCCGGCACCATCTCGCACCTCAACTACGCCGCCAAGGTCTCCCAACTCGCCATGACGGCGGCCATCCTGATCTGCACCGTGACCTTCCCGCTGGTCGCCCGCGCCCTCGCGGCCGGCGACCTGACGGCGGCCAGGGACCGGGTGGAGAAGGACCTCGGCCAGGCCGCCGCCGTCGTCCTGGTCGGCACCGCCTTCCTGGTGGCCTGCGCCCCGTCGGTGGTCTCGCTGCTCTTCGAACGCGGTGCCTTCGGCGCGCACGACACCGCGGCCACCGCCGCCGTCATGCGGGTCTACAGCCTCGGACTGCCCGCCCAGGCGCTGACCGGCGTGATGGTCCGCCCGTACTTCTCGGTCCGTCCGGTGGTCCGCCGCGCCGACGACCCGCAGGGCGGCGACGCCGGGGCCGTCCGGGGCAGAGGACCGTGGTCCGGCCACCGCGCGACCGACGGTGCCGAGGCACCGTCCCGGGGGCGGCAGCGCCCGGCCACGGGCCGGCGGATCGCCCTGCTCGACTGGTACCCCGTCGCCGCGATGGCCGTCGGACTCCTGGTCACCATCGGCGTCGGACTCGCCACCACCCCCCACATCGGCGCCCTGGGCATCGCCGCCGGGAACGCCGCCGGGATCACCGCCACCGCCGCGCTGCTGCTGCGCGGTCTGCTGCTGCGCGGTATCGCGCTGCGCCTGCCCAAGGTGCTCGGCGGCCAGGCCAGACTGCTGGCCGCCGCCGCCGTCGCCGCCGCCGCGGGCACCGCCGTCGGCGCGCTGTCCACGGACCCGCTGCTCGCCGTCCTGCTCGGCGGCGTCTGCGTGGTCCTCGTCTTCGCCGTGCTCGGCACCGCGTTCGGGGCGGCCGAGGTCCGCGGCCCCCTCCTCGCCCTCGTCCGGGCCCTGTACCCGCCTCCCCCGGCCGCTGAAGGGAAGCTGCCCCATGGACGCTGACACCCGGAAACCGCGCCTCCCGGTGCAGGCCAGAGGAGACAGGGCCGTGCCCTGGATCCTGATGTACCACTCGGTGGCCGACGAGGAGGAGGACCCCTACCTGCTCACCGTCAGCCCCGAGCGGTTCGCCGCCCAGATGGCCTGGCTGTCCCGCACCGGCCGACGCGGCGTCAGCATCCGCGAACTGCTGCGGGCGACGGCGGCCGGCCGGGCGGGCCGCCTGGTCGGGCTGACCTTCGACGACGGCTACGCCGACTTCGCCCGGCACGCCGTCCCGGTGCTGCACGCGTACGGGTTCACCGCGACCGCGTACGTCGTCCCCGACCTGCTCGGCACCGAGAACGGCTGGGACGTGATGGGCCCCCGGAAGCAGCTGCTGACGGTCGACCAGGTCTCCGAACTCGCCGCCGCGGGCTGGGAGATCGGCTCGCACGGCCTCGGCCACCAGGCGCTCCCCGGGCTGCCCGCCGACGTGCTCGCCGAGCAGACCAGGGAGAGCCGCCGCACCCTGGAGGACCTGGTCGGCGGACCGGTCACCGGCTTCTGCTACCCGTACGGAGCGGTCGACCTGCCGGCCGCGCTGGCCGTCCGCGACGCCGGGTACGACTACGCCTGCGCCATCCAGCACGGCGAACTCACCGGCCGGTTCGCACTGCCCCGCTGCTACGTCGGCAACCGGGACGGCGCCCTGCGGCTGCTCGCCAAGCAGGGCCGCCACCGGCTCCGCGAAGCGTTGGCCGGACTGCGCCGGCACCCGCTGGCCAGGCGGCGGAGGACGACCCCATGAGGGTGCTGCACGTCATCACCGGACTGGCCTCGGGCGGCGCCGAGCGCCAGCTCCAGCTGATCCTGCGGCACCTGCCGGACCACCACACCTGCGAGGTCGCCACCCTGACCAACCCCGGCACCGTCGCCGCCGCGCTGCGCGCCGAGGGTGTGGTGGTGCACGACCTGGCGATGCGGGGCAACTGCGACCTCACCGTCCTGCCCAGGCTCACCCGGCTGATCCGCTCGGGTCGCTACCGGCTGGTGCACACCCACCTCTACCGGGCCGGTCTCTACGGGCGGCTGGCCGCCCGGCTGGCCGGGGTCCGCGCGGTGGTCGCCACCGAGCACTCGCTGCACGCCGAGGTGATCGAGGGCCGCCCGGTCACCGCCGGGGTCAGGGCGCTCTACCTGCTCGCCGAACGCCTCGGCAGCACCACCGTCGCGGTCTCCCGCCAGGTCGCCGGCACACTCGACGCCTGGGGCGTCCCGCCGCACCGGGTGCACCTGCTGCCGAACGGCGTCGAGGCCGCCCGCTACACCCTGCCCACCGCCTCCAGGGCCGCCGTCCGGCAGATCGTCAGGACGGACCTCGGCCTGCCGCAGCAGGCCTGGGTGATCGGGGGCGTGGGCCGGCTGGTCCCCGGCAAGCGCTTCGAGGTGTTGGTCGACACGCTCGCCGAACTCGCCGCACTGGCCGGGGAGCACCCGGCACTGCGGGAGCCCTGGCTGCTGCTGGTCGGCGCCGGACCCGAGGGCGAAGCCCTGGTGCGGCGGGCCGAGCGGCTCGGGGTGCGCGGTCGGATGGTCTGCCCGGGGGAGCGCGAGGACGTGCCCGAACTCCTGGTCGCCATGGACGTCCTGGCCGCGCCCTCGACCGAGGAGACCTTCGGGCTGACCGTCCTGGAGGGACTCGCGGCCGGACTGCCGGTCCGCCACAGCGCCTGCCCGGCCCTCGACGAACTGGGGCCCGAGGCCGCCCCCGAGGCCGCCCGCATCCCGTCCGACCCGGTCTCCTACACCGCCGCCCTCTGCGAACTGTGGAGCCGGCGCAGCGTCGCCCTGCCGCAGCCGCCCGCCGTCGCGCACTACGACATCGTCCGGATCGCCGGGCAGCTGGGCCGGCTCTACGACACCCTCGCCGCCGCGCCGCACGTCCAGGGGCCGCAGGAGCCGTGCGAGCGCCCCCGCACCCCGGCGGAGCCGTGGGCACCCGAGGCGGCGGACACCCGCGACGGGCACGGGGAGCCGCACGACCGGTCCGCCCCGGCGGAGCCCGGCCTCTCACGCAGCTCCCCGCATCCCTGAGCCCCGTCCGGTCGGCCGTCCGCCGGGCGGCCCGACCCCTACCTCCGGCCCGCCCGGGCCGCTTCACACCCTACGGAGTCACCCATGTCCGAACTGGGCCGCAGCGCACGTGCGCTGACCCGCCGCTGGTGGCCGGTCGTGCTCGCCGTACCGCTGGGCACGCTGGCCGGGGCCGGCTACGGCCTCCTCGCGCACCCCAGCTACGCCGCCAACTCCTATGTCGTGGTGGTCCCGCAGGGTCCGGGTGAGAGTGCCACCGCCGTCAACTTCGCCCAGGCGTACGGGAGGTTGGCCGGGCAGCCGCAGGTGCTGGCCGGGGCCGCCGCAGAACTGGGCCGGAGCACGGCCGTGTTGGCCGGGACGGTCCGGGGCACCACCTCGCCGGACGCGCCGGTGATCGAGATCACCGGGACCGGCAGCCGCGGGAAGGACGCCGTACGGGCGGCCGACGCGGTCGCCAAGTCGCTGGTGGCGTTCGCCAACACGAGCAGCAAGGAGACCGGCGTCCGGCTGGTCCCGCTGGCCGCGGCGGCCGAGCCGGAGGGGCCGTCGTCGCCCTCCGTCCAGCTGGACACCGCGGTCGGTGCCGCCGCCGGGGTCCTGGTCGGCGCACTGGGGATGATGACCCGCCGCCGGCCCGCCGGCGCGGCGGGGGCCGGGGCCTCCACCGCCGCCCCGGCCCCCGGGGCCCCCGTCCCGCCCGGCCCCCGCACCGAACCCGACCCCGCGCCGGAGCCGGCCGCTACCGCCAGGACCTCCGAGCCGCCCCGGAAGGCAGGCGTCCGAGCATGACCACGGACCTCACCCGCACCACTCGTCCACCGCACACCCCACCGGGCCGCCCGGAGCGCAGGCCGGCCGCCCGGCGCGGGCCGCGGGCGGGCCGGGAAGCCGGTGGCGGGCGATGACCACCGAGCAGCTGAACGGGGTCGACCTGCCCGCGCAGCCGACGGCGCCGAGCTGGCGGGCCGAGGTGCTGCGGTCCGACGACGCGCTCGACCGGCTGGCCGAGGAGTGGGACGACCTGGCGGGCCGGTGCGCCACCGCGACTCCGTACCAGGCCGCCGTCTGGCTGTGCTCCTGGTGGCGCCACTACGGCCGCCCGGGCGCTCTGGTGGTGGTGCTGGTCCGCCGGGACGAGCGGCTGGTCGGCGCGGTGGCGCTGCGGCGCCGCGGTCCCTTCGGCGGCCTGATCAACCTCGGCGCCGGCCTGGTCGACTTCACCGACGTCCTGCTGGACGACGCCTGCGCCGACCGCGCCGCCGCCGAACTCGCCCGGGCCCTCCCGCTCCGCCGGCCCTGGCACAGCCTGGAGCTGTCCGAGGTGCGCCCGGAAGCGGCGCTCTGGAAGGTCGTCGAGCACTGGCAGGGCCGCCGCCACCGCTTCGCGGACTCGCTCTGCCAGTACCTCCCGGCCGTGCCGATGGAGGAGCTGCTCAAGCGGCTGCCCGGCAAGACCGCCCAGCGCAGCCGGGTCAAGCAGCGCAAGATCGCCGCCGCGGGCGTCGAGGTCGGCTCGGTGCCGCCCGAGGAGGTGCCGCGCGCGATCGAGGAGCTGCTGCGGCTGCACTTCCTCCAGTGGCAGGAGCGCGGTGTCACGGCCGAGCACCGGACCGAGCGCTTCGCCGCCCATCTGACCGAGTCCACCACCGGCCTGGTCGCCACCGGCCGGGCCGCGCTGCACCGCTACCGCCTCGACGGCGAGGTGGTCGCGGTCAACCTGCTGCTGCTCTGCCCGTCCTTCGGCGGCCTGTACATGTACGGCGCCCACCCGAGGCTGCGCGAGCGACTGGACATCGCGGGACTGCTCTTCGGCGTCGCCCTGGACGAGGTGCGCGCGGCCGAGATCCCGGTGCTGAGCCTGCTGCGCGGGCAGGAGCCGTACAAGCAGCGCTGGCGCCCGGACCAGCTGTTCAACCAGCGGCTGGTGCTGGGGCCCGGCCGCCTCGCGCCGTTCGCCGCCGCCCGCGCCGTCCGGGTGACGGTTCGCCGGGTGCTCGTCCAGCTGCTGAGCACCCGGCTTCCCCGGCTGAAGGAGGCGCTAGTGGCCCGACGGCGGAGCTGACGGCCCGAAGGCGCCGCCGAGCAGCCCGTTGAGCCAGGGGCCCACCCAGTTCCCGGCCGGTTCGCGGCCACCCGTCGGACCGTAGAAGTCGCCCGGCCGGTAGCCGCCGCCGGGCCACCCGGGCGGCCACGCGGTGGGCCATCCGCCCGGTTGCCCGGTGGGCCGTCCGCTGGGCTCCGGGCTCGGCCGGGTGCTCGGGGTCGGGCTGGGCCGGGTGCTCGGCGTCGCCGACGGCGCCTGGGTGGCGGTGCCCGCGGTGCCGTCGCCGACTGCGGCGCCCGCACCCTTGGAACCGGACATCAGCTGCTTGAAGAGCGCGCTGGAGCGCGGGTTGCGGCTGCACTCCCAGAAGCCGTGCGGGCAGTAGTCGGTGACGGTCTGGTACGCGGTGTCGTGGGTGCGCATCCACTCCACCATGCGCCGGACGAACTCGGGGTTGTCTCCGTTGCGGAACAGCCCCCACTCCGGGTACGAGACCTGCTTCCCGCGCTTGGCGGCGAACTCGACCTGGTCCTGGAGCCCGTACGGCTCGGAGACGTAGTCGTCGAAGGTGGCGCCGGCCGGCTGGTCGTAGCTGTCCATGCCGATGATGTCGACCACGTCGTCGCCGGGGTAGCAGCGGGTCCACGGGACGGCGTCCAGGCCGCGGGTCGGTGCGAAGTCGAACGTGAAGTGCTGGCCGGGCACCGAGCGCATCACCGTGACGATCCGCCGCCAGTACGCCTTCCAGGCCGTGGGGTCGGGCTTGCAGCGGTGGGTGTAGGTGATGCCGTTCATCTCCCAGCCGAGGGTCATGACGGTGTCGCCGCCGCCGAGCGCCACCAGCCGCCTGGCCAGCCGGAGGAAGTGCTGGTCGAACTCGCCCCGGTTCCCCCGGGCCAGCAGTCGGACCACCTCGCTGTCCGGGAGGTGGTCCTCGTTGGGCGCCAGCATCGGTACGCCGAGGACGAGCTTGCGCCCGGGGTCGGCCAGCCGCCACTGCGACCAGAGGCCGAGGACCACCGGTTCGCCCTCGATGTCCTTCCAGCTGTTCCCGGCCAGGTAGGTGTGGCCGACCTGCATGTTGGCGCCGTTCAGCCAGCGCGCCATCTTGGCGATCTCCGGGATGTGGTTGTCCCAGGAGCCGACGAACGCTCCGAACGGCACCTCGTGCCTGGTCCGGTGGACGTTGGGCCGGGGCGCGGCGCCGCGCGGCAGGACGGTGTCCGAGGAGACGGCCGCGTGCCGTTCGGTGCCGCTCGGCGGAGTGTCGGAGGGGATGCTCGCGGTGGTCACCAGCAGCAGTGCGGAGGCAGCCAGGGTGAGGCGGCCGAGTCGCATGTCTTCTCCTCGGGGGCGGTGCCGGAGCAGCGGTGCCGGAGCGGCCCGGGCCGGACGCGGGGCGTGCGGGGAGGCCGGGATCACGACGTTAGGGCCCCGAACGGCTGAAAAAGCCGCATGTCACTCAAAAGTGGCAGGTCATGCGGATCACCGGGACCGATCGGACGCCGGTTCAGCCGAAGGTGTTGCACTGCGCCATGTCGCCGGTCCGGTAGCCGGTGCTGAACCACTGCTGGCGCTGGGCGGCCGAGCCGTGGGTCCAGCTCTCGGGATTGACCCGGCCGGTGACCTGCTTCTGGATCCGGTCGTCACCGACCGCCGCCGCCGCGTCGAGGCCCTGGGCGATGTCGGCGTCGGTGAGGCTGGTGATCAGCGGACGTCCGGTGCTCGCCTGCGGGGTCCGGGTCGCGTTGTAGGCCCAGACGCCCGCGTAGCAGTCGGCCTGGAGCTCCAGCTTCACCGAGGCGGAGTTGGCGCCCTGCCGGTCCCGGCCGACCCGGTCCATCGTCCCGGTGAGGTTCTGGATGTGGTGCCCGTACTCGTGCGCCACCACGTACGCCTCGGCGAACGGGCCGCCCCTGGCGCCGAACCGGGTGTGCAGCTCGTCGAAGAAGCCGAGGTCGAAGTAGGCGGTCTGGTCGGCGGGGCAGTAGAACGGGCCGACGGCCGAGGTGGCCGGGCCGCAGGCGGTGGAGACCCGGCCGGTGAAGAGCACGGTCTCGGCGGGGGAGTAGTTCACACCGCGACGGTTGAACTCGGTGGCCCAGTAGTTCTGCACGCTGTTGACCACGCCGACGATCCGGCAGTCCTGCCGCTGGTTGGCGTCCGCGCCGGTCCTGCAGGTGGTCTGGACCTCGCTCGCGGTGGTCGGCCCGGCGCTGCCGCCCCCGCCGCCGGAGAGCCCCAGCGTGTTCGGGTCGACGCCGAGGAGGAGCGCGAGCAGCAGCCCGATCAGCCCGACCGCGCCGCCGCCGACCGCAACCTTCCCGCCGGACATCCCGCGCCGGTCCTGCACCTGCGAGGTGTCCAGGTCCGCCTGATCGTCGAACTGCATCCTGTCTCACCTCTGTAACAGTCCGTCCAGCCCTCGCAGTCGCACGATAACGGCCGTCCCGCCCGGTTGCCCGTCGAGAACCGCAGGTCGGCGCGGTGGGCGGGACCCGGGCGGGCACTGCCACCCCTTCGGGTGGCGGGGTGGGTTCAGCTGACGGACGCGCGTGCGGGGGGTACGCTCCGGCCGTGTCCTGGAAGCCGGTGCGTTCTCTCAGCCCCCGATCGGTCCTCCCCGGCCTGGCGGTCCTGCTGGTGCTCGGAGCCGGGGCTGCTGCGCATGCCAACAAGCCGGTGCCGTTCGGGGACCGGGTGGACGAGCCCGGTGTCGCCGACGCCAGCCCGGTGAGCGCCCAGTCGCTGGCCACCGGCAACCTGGAACTCAAGGTCGGCCCCGGTCTGGAGGCGTACGACCAGACCACCGGCGAGCACCTGTGGTCCTACCGTCGGGAGGGCGCCACCGCGCTGCACCTGGCGATGGCCGGGGAGAGCGCCGTGGTGGTCTGGGACGACGGCATGATCACCTCGGTCCGGCCCAGCGACCACGCGGTCCGCTGGCACCGGGCCGTCCCCGGGCTCGCCGACTGGCTGCGGGCGGTCGGCGAACCCGGCGCCGAGACCAGGAGCGACACCGAGCGCCGGGACACCGAGCTGGAGCGCGCGGCCGCCGCCCTGCAACCCGTCACCGAGCCCGAGCCCTGGGTCGCCGTGGTGACCCCGGCGCTGACCATGGGCTTCCGGGACCGCGACGGCGATCTGCGGTTCAACGCGCGCCCGCTGGCCGGCTGCTCCTACGACCCGCTGCGCACCGTGCACACCGACAACACGGTGCTGGTGCCCCGCAGCTGCACCGGCGGCAACGGCGCGGGTCACCCGCTGCCCGGCCTGATCACCGGGTTCCGGCTGGACGCCCCGAACTGGCTGCTGAACGCCGGCCCGAACGTCCTGCTGCACCGGCTGGACGGCCACCGGGCGGCCGTCGACGACGGCCCGATCGTCGGCACCCGGACCTTCGACACCGTCCAGGGCGCCCTGGAACCGGTCTGCGGCACTCCGGCGGTCGTGTTCGAGGCCGTCAGGCCCGAGGGCACCTGCTCCAAGCCCTGAGCGGATCACGGACCCGCCGCCGGTGACCGGGTGCCGCCCGGGCCGGCCGGCCCGGACCCGTGGCGGGCACTGTTCCGCCGGGGCTTCCCGGCGGGCCCGGTAGACTGACCCGTATGGCTGTTTCCCCCGGGCATTAGCGGGCAGCCGGCGCGCCCCTCCGGGCGGTGTGCCGACCTCCGCGTGTCGTGTCGTCCCGTCCCAAGCGCTCCGGCCCTGTGTCGCGTCCAGGTCCAGGTGCCCGCCCACGTCCCAGGAGTCTCTTCCAGCCATGATTTCCGCCAACGCCCTCGAACTCCGTGCCGGTGCCCGCATCCTGATCGAGTCCGCCAACTTCCGGATCGCCCCCGGTGACCGGATCGGACTGGTCGGCCGCAACGGTGCCGGCAAGACGACGCTCACCAAGGTGCTGGCCGGCGAGGGCCTCCCGGCCTCCGGCACGGTCACCAACTCCGGCGAGGTCGGCTACCTGCCGCAGGACCCGCGCACCGGCGACCTCGACGTCCTCGCCCGTGACCGGATCCTCTCCGCCCGCGGCCTCGACACCGTGCTGAAGAAGATGCGCGAGAACGAGGAGCGAATGGCCAACGGCAAGGGCGCCACCCGCGACAAGGCGATGAAGAAGTACTCCACCCTGGAGACCGAGTTCCTCACCAAGGGCGGGTACGCCGCCGAGGCCGAGGCCGCCACCATCGCGGCCGCGCTCGGCCTGCCGGACCGCATCCTCGGCCAGCCGCTGCACACCCTCTCCGGCGGTCAGCGCCGCCGTGTCGAGCTGGCCCGGATCCTCTTCTCGGACGCCGACATCCTGCTGCTGGACGAGCCGACCAACCACCTCGACGCCGACTCGATCGCCTGGCTCCGGGACTTCCTGAAGACCTACAAGGGCGGCTTCATCGTGATCTCGCACGATGTCGACCTGGTCGAGACGGTCGTCAACAAGGTCTTCTACCTGGATGCCAACCGCGCCGCGATCGACATCTACAACATGGGCTGGAAGCAGTACCAGCAGCAGCGCGAGGACGACGAGAAGCGCCGCAAGCGCGAGCGCGCCAACGCCGAGAAGAAGGCCGCCACCCTCAACTCGCAGGCCGACAAGATGCGCGCCAAGGCGACCAAGACGGTCGCCGCGCAGAACATGGCCCGTCGCGCCGAGAAGCTGCTGGCCGGCCTGGAGCAGGTCCGGGTCTCCGACAAGGTCGCCAAGCTGCGGTTCCCGGACCCGGCCCCCTGCGGCAAGACCCCGCTGACGGCCAGCGACCTCTCCAAGTCCTACGGCTCGCTGGAGATCTTCACCGGGGTCGACCTGGCGATCGACCGCGGTTCGCGGGTCGTCGTGCTGGGTCTCAACGGTGCCGGCAAGACCACCCTGCTGCGGATGCTGGCGGGCGTCGAGAAGCCGGACACCGGCGAGGTGATCCCGGGCCACGGCCTGAAGATCGGTTACTACGCCCAGGAGCACGAGACCCTGGACCCGGACCGGACGGTGCTGGAGAACATGCGCTCGGCCGCGCCGGACACCGACCTGGTGCAGATCCGCAAGATCCTCGGCTCCTTCCTGTTCTCGGGCGACGACGTGGACAAGCCGGCCGGCGTCCTCTCCGGTGGTGAGAAGACCCGTCTCGCGCTGGCCTCACTGGTGGTCTCCAGCGCCAACGTGCTGCTGCTGGACGAGCCCACCAACAACCTCGACCCGGCCAGCCGCGAGGAGATCCTCGGTGCGCTGCACTCCTTCTCCGGCGCGGTCGTGCTGGTCACCCACGACGAGGGCGCGGTCGACGCGCTCCAGCCGGAGCGGATCATCCTGCTTCCGGACGGTGTCGAGGACCTCTGGAGCCCCGCCTATGCGGATCTGGTCTCGCTGGCCTGACCTCGGAGTAGACGCGTAATCAGCTATCCGACGTAGAAACTCTCGTCCTTCGGCAACTTCGGGAATGAGAGAGTCGAGGATTCCGTTTAACTTCCCCACCACCGGCCCGTCGCTGTTCAAGCGGCGGGCCGGTGCTGCTGATCAGCTCTTTCGTCTCTGCTGGCTGGATCCGACGGGGGCGCGTGCACCCAGGGTGAGCGCCCTTGTGCGCTGTGAGCACCACCGGCAGACTGCGCTTTCCCGGTATCGACCTTGTCGAATGGGTGGCCAGGAGCCTGGCTATGGGTGATCATGGGAATCTGACCGAGCACAGCTACGAGGAGGCACGGGTGGCCGAGACTCTGAAAAAGGGCAGCCGGGTGACCGGTGCCGCGCGTGAGAAGCTCGCGGCCGATCTTAAGAAGAAATACGACTCCGGGGCGAGCATTCGTGCCCTGGCGGAGGAGACCGGTCGCTCCTACGGCTTCGTGCACCGCATGTTGAGCGAGTCCGGGGTCATCCTCCGGGGGCGCGGCGGTGCGACGCGCGGTAAGAACAAGGCTACTGCGGCAGCGGGTTCCTGACGCTCCATCACCGAGTGAGCCGGTGCCGCACGCTCACCCCCTACAGCACGCCGAGGCAGCGGGGCGTGCGAGTGCGCAGCATCAGATCCGACAGCTTCAGACGATTCGGCGGCCGGCCAACCCGGACCGCCGATCGTCATTTCCGGCGTGCTATTTCCCGGTTGTGTGAACATGACTCTGTCCGGTGGGGGCTTTGATTTGTTACTCTCCAGTAGCCCTGTGGTCCGTCCGCATGTTCATGCAGTTGTGCGTCTGCTGGAGGTATCGCCATGACCGCCCCCGCCATCGAGCCCGACCCGAAGCAGTGGGAAGAGGCCGGAGTCCGGTTCGAACTCGACGGCGAGACCGCCGTGGTGACCCTCTGTAACGGGAAGCGGCGGAACGCCCAGTCGCCCGCGATGTGGCGGGCGCTCGCCGAGATCGGCCGCACCCTGCCGGGCACCGTCCGGGTGGTACTGCTCCGGGCCGAGGGCGTGTCCTTCTCGGCCGGTCTGGACCGGGCGATGTTCACCCCGGAGGGCATCCCGGGCGAGCGCAACTTCCTCCAGCTGGCCGCCGCCGGGGACAAGGACCTGGACGAGACCATCGCCGGCTACCAGGAGGCGTTCACCTGGTGGCGCCGCCCCGACCTGATCAGCATCGCCGCCGTCCAGGGGCACGCGGTCGGGGCCGGTTTCCAGCTCGCGCTCGGCTGCGACCTCCGAGTGGTCGCCGAGGACGTCCAGTTCGCCATGAAGGAGACCTCGCTCGGTCTGGTCCCCGACCTGGCCGGGACCAAGCCGCTGACCGAACTGGTAGGTTACGCAAGGGCGTTGGAGATCTGTGCGACCGGGCGCTGGGTCGGTGCCGAAGAGGCCGTCGCCACCGGCCTGGCCAACCTCGCCGTCCCCGCGGCCGAGCTGGACGACGCCGTACGGGACCTGGCCGCGGCACTGCTGGCCGCCCCGCGCAGCGCGGTGATCGAGACCAAGGCCCTGCTGCAGGGCGCCGCCGGGCGCTCGTTCGAGGAGCAGCGCTCGGCCGAACGGGTGGCACAGGCCCGTCGGCTGCGTGACCTGGCCGGCCTCGGCGACTGATCGCGGCGGTCCGGCGAGCGGCCCGGTCCGGGGGTGTTCCCCCCGGGCCGGGCCGCTCGCTGTTCCCGTCTGTGGAACGGCCTTTCGGGCCGTCGGCCCGGCGCGCGCATTTCGTGGCGGAGTGTCAGAGTTGGGCTGATCTGCGATATAGCTGGACGGCAGAACACAGGAGAGCCACCGTGCCCGACACCCCGACGCCCGCCGACCTGCAGAAGAACGACCCCCACCGCCCCACCCCCACCCCCGCCCCCAGGCCGGCCCCGGCCCCGGCCGCCGCCACCCACTCCGCGGACCGGGGCCGTACCGTGATCGCGGTCTCCGTGGTCGAGAAGATCGCCGGGATGGCCGCCCGTGAGGTCACCGGCATCCACGCGCTCGGCTCCGGACTGGCCCGGACCTTCGGCGCGATGCGGGACCGGGTGCCGGGCGGCAGGTCGAGCGTCGGGCGCGGGATCAAGGCCGAGGTCGGCGAGAAGCAGACCGCCATCGACATCGCGCTGGTGGTCGAGTACGGCGTGGTGATCCCCCGACTGGCCACGCAGGTACGGGAGAACATCATCGCGGCGGTGGAGCGGACGACCGGACTCGAGGTCGTCGAGGTCAACATCGCGGTCAACGACGTGCACCTGCCGGACGAGCCGGACGAGGACGAGGAAGAGGACGAACCCGCATCCTCCGGGCAGCGCCGCAGGTTGCAGTAGCAGGCGACGTCGCCGGCCGGACGGGCGGCGGCGCAGACGGAACCGGAAGAAGAGGAGCAGCCGGATGAATTTGGCCCTGATCGGCCTGGTGGTCGGCATGGCCCTGGGCTTCGCCGGCTACTTCGGGGGTTTCGCCGCTTTCCTGCTGGTCGCCGTGCTGGGCGCGGTGGGCTTCGTGGTCGGACGGCTGCTGGAGGGCGACATCGAACTCAGCGACCTGGGCGAGCTGTTGCGCGGCCGCGATCGGCGGCGCTGATGGCGCAGCCCGGGCCCGCCGCCGGGCGACGGGCCCCGGCGGAGCGCGGCGCGCTGCGGATCGCCGACCGGGTGCTGGCCCGGATCGCCGCCCGCGCGGCCCGCGACACCCTGGCCGTCGCGTGGGCCGGACGTGCGGGGCGGGCGACCACGACCCCGAGGGTCTCGGTGACCGCGATCGGCCGGGCCAGGCGGCTCACCCTGGGGCTCGACCTCCCCTACCCGGCGGACCTCGCCGCGCTGGCCCTGCTGGTCCGGGCGAAGGTCGCCGAGCAGGTGGCGGCACTGACGGGCGTCCGGCTCGCGGAGGTCGCGGTGGTGGTCGAGCGGCTGGTCCCGGTGCAGGCCGCGGGGACGGCCGCGGTGGAGGACGAGCGGTGACGGTGCAGGAGCCGACGCCGTCGGCCGGGGGTGCACAGCGGCCCGGCCGGGTGCGGCGGCCGAGAGCGCCGAGGACGGCCTGGGCCGGGCTGGTCGCCGGCGCCGTCCTGGTGATCGGCGGGGGGCTGCTCCATGACGTGATCGCCGTGCGTACCGGGCACCCGGCCAGGCCCTGGCGGGCCGAGCTCGCCCGTCAGCTGGCCGTGCGGCACCTGGACGACACCGGGGTGCGGATCGGGGCGGGTGTCGCCGTCCTGCTCGGCCTCTGGTTCTGCCGGCTCGCCCTCGCACCCGGGCTGCGGCGCCGACTGCCGCTGCGCCGGCCCGGTACGGTGATCGACCGTGCCGGCCTGGCCACGCTGATCGCCGACCGCACCTGGGACCTCGCCGACGTGGACGCGGTGGACGTCCGGGTCCGCGGTGCCCGGATCCGGGTGACCGTCAGCAGCGCGGCCGATCCGGTGGTCATCCAGCGGCACCTGCGCGCCGAGCTCGCCCGGATCCCGCTGGCGGTCCCGCACCAGCTCGACGTCCGGGTCCGTCGGCGGGCCGGGGGAACGGGAGGAGCAACCGGGTGAGCAGCCGGAAGGGCCGCCGGAGGAGCCGAGGATGAGCCGAACCGCCGTCAACCGTGCCGTGGTGGCCGTGGCCGGACTGTTCCTGCTGGTCGGCGGGGTGCTGGTACTCGCCGGGGGCTTCGACCTGTACGGGCGGATCGGGCTTGGGCACCCGGGCTGGTGGCCGCTCACCTCGCCGGACCAGCCGCTGGTCGGCGCCGCAGCCCGGACCAGGTGGGCCGACCGCGACTGGTGGTGGCCGACCGTCATCGGCGTCCTCGTCCTGCTGCTCGCCGGGGCCCTCTGGTGGATCTTCGCTCAGCTGCGCCGCAGCGGCCCCGCCGTGCTGCGGCTGCCCGTGCCGGACGGCGGCGGGGCGGTGCTGCGGCTGCGCAGCCGGGCCCTGGAAGAGGCGGTGGCGGCGGAGACCGGCGACCTGCCCGACGTGCTCGGAGCCCGGGTGCGGCTGGTCGGAAACCGACGCCGGCCGCTGCTGCGGGTGGCCGTCCGGCTCCGGGCGAGCGGTCGCCCCGACGACCTGCTGGAACAGTTCCACACCGGCCCCCTGGTCCACGCCAGAACCAGCCTCGGCCTGCCGGACCTCCCCGTCCACCTCCGGCTGCGGGTGGCCACCCCGCGACGGAAGGCCGAGCCGGAGCCGCCCCGGGTGCTCTGAGCTGCTGGGCTCTGCCCGATTGGCCGGCTCTGCCCGGGGGGGGCGGGGCAGCTGCGCAGGGAGCGCGCGATCGGGCCCTCCCGGTCCGGGCCCGGGGAGCGCCGCTGGAGGTGCACGGCCTGTCGCGAGGCGCCCCGCGCCTTTGGGGGTGCTGTCTCAGAGGGTGCGCAGGGCGCCGCCGTCGACGGGGACCATCACTCCGGTCAGGTAGGAGGCGGCCGGCGAGAGCAGGAACGCGGCCACCTTGCCGAACTCCTCGGGGGTGCCGTAACGGCGGAGCGGGATCTGGGCGTTGGCCTGCTCGCGGGCGGCCTCGGGCTCGCCGCCGATGGCGTCCAGTTCGCGCACCCGGTCGGTGTCGATCCGGGCGGGCAGCAGGCCGACGACCCGGATGCCGCGAGGACCGAGCTCGTCGGCGAGCGACTTGGCGGCCATCGCCAGGCCGGGCCGCAGGCCGTTGGAGATCCCGAGGCCGGGGATCGGCTGGCGTACCGAGGCGGAGAGGACGAACCCGATCACACCGCCCGGGCCCAGCTCACCGGCCGCCGTGCGGGCGATCCGCAGCGCGCCGAGGAACACCGACTCGAAGGCGCTGCGCCAGGACTCGTCCTCGGCGAGCAGGACGGGCCCGGCGGTCGGGCCGCCGACGCTGATCAGTACGCCGTCGAACCGCCCGAAGTGCTCCTTCGCGGCCGCGATCAACTGCCCGGCGGTGGCGGGGTCGGCGTTGTCGGCGACCACCCCGTGCGCGTGGTCCGGGCCGCCGAGTCCGGCGACGGCGGCGTCCAGCGACTCCTTGCTGCGGCCGCTGAGCACCACCCGGGCGCCGTCGGCGACCAGTTCGCGCGCGGAGGCCAGGCCGAGCCCCCTGGTGGCGCCGGTCAGTACGTACACCTTCTGCTGAAGTCCGAGATCCATGAGGACATCCTGCCTGCTCCGCCCGCCCGATGGGGAGAGGTGCTTGACCCGGTGGCGCAGCCAGGCTGACAGTGGGTCAGTTGACGTGAACCGGAGGGATGCCGAGATGACCGAGATTTCGCACCGCTACGTCGAATCCGCGAGCGGCCTGCGGATGCATGTGGCCGAGGCCGGGACGGGCCCGCTGGTCCTGCTGCTGCACGGCTTCCCCGAGAGCTGGTACTCCTGGCGGCACCAGCTCGCCGCGCTCGCCGAGGCCGGGTACCACGCGGTCGCACCGGACCAGCGCGGGTACGGCCGTACCGGCGGCCCCGACGAGGTCGAGGCGTACACCATCCCGCACCTGGCCGGCGACGCGCTCGGGCTGATCCCGGCGCTCGGCGAGGAGCGTGCGGTGGTGGTCGGCCACGACTGGGGTGCGCCGGTCGCCTGGGCTTCGGCGCTGTTCCGTCCCGACCTGGTGCGGGGCGTGGTCGGCCTCTCGGTGCCGCCGGCCCCGCGCAGTCCCGCCGCGCCGACCGCCGTGCTGCGCCATCTCTTCGGGGAGGCGCACTACATGCTGTACTTCCAGCAACTCGGCGCCCCCGAGGCTGAGTTGGAGCGTGATCCGCGGACCGGCTTCCGCAAGGTCCTGGGCGGGAAGGGCGAACTCGGCTCGCAGGGAGTGCCGTTGGTGCCGGAGGGTGGCGGATTCCTGGACATCTTCCAGGGCCCGGACCGGCTGCCGGACTGGCTGACGGAGCGTGATCTCGACTTCTACGCAGCAGAGTTCGAGCAGAGCGGCTTCGCCCGCCCGTTGAACTGGTACCGCAACCTGGACCGCTCCTGGGAGCTGACCGCGGCCTGGCAGGGGGCCCGGATCCTGCCGCCCGCGCTGTTCGTCGCGGGGGAGCGGGACCTCGTGGTCGCCAACCCCGCGGCCCGTGAGGGCCTCGGCAGGCTCACCGAGGTGGCCCCCAACCTGCGGGAGACGGTCTGGCTGCCGGACACCGGTCACTGGACCCAGCAGGAGCGGCCCAAGGAGGTCAACGAGGCGTTGATCGACTTCCTGGCCGGACTCTGACGTCCGGCCCGGTGGCCCGGCGGCTCCTGGTACCAGCGGTGACCGGGCGGGGCCGGGTGCCCCGCGTCGGCGGTCGCGCGGAGTCAGGCGGTGACCGGCTCCGGCTCCGGCTCGGGCTCCGGGCCGGAGCCCGGTTCCGGGTCGGGCGCCGGGTCGGAGCGCTGTTCCGGGTCGGGCCCCGGGGCCCCGGTGGCGGTCGGCCTGGCGGCCTCGGCGGCACGCTCCTTGGCCTCGCGGCGGGCCAGGATCACCAGGCCGACCGGTACCAGTGCGGCGAACAGCCACCACTGGATCGCGTACGCCATGTGGGGGCCGATGTCCGAGTGCTCGGGTTCGGGCAGCAGCTCGGGCGCGTCACCGCTCGGGGCGGGGCTGGTGGAGACCAGCTCCAGGTAGCCGCCGAGCACGGTGGTGCCGTTCTCCTCGGCCTGCTGGGCGCTGTTGATCAGCTTGAACTGGCGCGGGGGCAGCCCGCCCCGGTCCCTGATGCCGCTGCTCGCGGTGGTCTCGTCGGCCCGCATCCGGCCGGTCAGCGTGATCTCCCCGCTCGGCGGCCTGGGGACCGTCGGGTAGCTGGTCGCGTCGCCGGGGGAGTCCACCCAGCCGCGGTTCACCAGGACCTCGCCCCTGCCGTCGGCCAGCTTCAGCGGGGTGATCACGAAGAAGCCGACGCTGGTCCCGTTCGGTTCCAGCCGGCTGCGGATCACGAACTCGTGCTCCGCGTCGTACCGCCCGCTCGCCGTCACCGCCTGCCAGGTCCGGTCCGTCGGCACGTTGAAGCCGGGGCCGGACGAGATCGAGTCGAAGGGGACGGGGGCGGCCTGCAGGTTCGTCGCGATGAGCTCGTTGCGGGCCACCCGGGCCTCGTGGCGGTGCAGCTGCCAGAAACCCAGCCGGACCATGGTGGGAATCAGTAGCAGGACGATCAAGGTGATGATCGCCCAACGCCGGGAGAGCAGGAATCGGTACACAACGGCACGCTACGCCCACTTATCCCCGGTCAGACACCGGGGTGCGGGGCTACCTCTCTCAGCAGGTGGAGGAAGGCGTCCTCGCCGAGCACCGGAGTGCCGTACTCGCGGGCCTTGCGGGCCTTCCCGCTCCAGCTGTCGGGCTCGTTGGTGACCAGCAGGCTGGTGAGCCGGCTCACCGAGGTGGCGATGTGCAGGCCCGCCTCGACGGCGCGGTCCTCCAGCAGCTCGCGGTCGGTGGCGGTGTCGCCGGTGATGGCGACCCGCATGCCCTGCATCAGCGGGCTGCCGTCCTGCCAGCGGCCGGGGTTCGGGTACGGGCAGGGCGGCCGCTTCTTGCTCGCCGAGCGGTACGAGGAGCTCCAGGAACCCCGGGCGGGGGCCTGGCCGTCCTCGCCGAGGTCGGTGACGGCCACGCAGGTGGTCAGCGGCAGCGGGATGCCGCCCTGGCGGGCGAGGTGCAGGCTGGGCCGGAACGCCTCGGCGAGCACCCGGGCGTCGTCCAGCGCGTTGTGCGCCTGGCGCTGCTGCACGCCGAAGTACTGGGCCAGGGTGGCCAGCTTGCCGTTGGGCAGCGGCAGGCCGAGGTCGCGGGAGAGCACCATGGTGCAGAGCCGTTGCTCCACGGGGGCGCGCAACCCTGCGCGCGAGTACTCGCGCGAGATCATGTTCCAGTCGAAGAGCGCGTTGTGCGCCACCATCACGCGCCCGCGCAGCCGCTCGCCCAGCTCGTCCGCGATCTCCCGGAAGAGCGGCGCACCGGCGAGCATCCCGCTGGTCAGGCCGTGGATCCAGACCGGGCCCGGGTCGCGCTCCGGGTTCACCAGCGTGTACCAGCTGTCGGTCACCTCGCCGAAGGCGTCCAGCTGGTAGACACCGGCGGAGATGATCCGGTCCGAGCGGCCGAGCCCGGTGGTCTCCACGTCGACCACGGCGAAACCCCGGCCGTGCTCGCCGGTGCGCTGCGCCGGGAGCGGCGCGGCCCAGGGGGAGTCGGCCAGGGCGGAGTCGTCGCTGGGGGACTGGATCGCATGCATGGTCAACCACTCTAAGGGCGGCCGCCCACAGCCCGGGCCGAACCGGTCGGGTGCGGGTGGGCGGAAGTGGCGTACGTGACACTCCGGAATAGAGTGGGCGAGGGGGGAGTCGTACATATGGGCGAATCGCCCGAGCCGTCCGCACCCTGTGACGGCGCCACGTTTTCACCGCGAAGGAACCCCTCATGCGCGCCACCGTGATCCACGGCCCGAACGACATCCGGATCGAGGAGGTGCCCGACCCGAGGATCCAGCGGCCGACCGACGCGGTGGTCCGCGTGGTCAACGCCTGCATCTGCGGCAGTGACCTCTGGGCGTACCGGGGCGTGGCCGCCCGCGAGGCCGGGCAGCGGATCGGGCACGAGTTCCTCGGCATCGTCGAGGAGGTCGGCTCCGAGGTCTCCGGCTTCAGGCCCGGCGACTTCGTGGTGGCCCCGTTCGTCTGGTCCGACGGGACCTGTGACTTCTGCCGCGAGGGCCTGCACACCTCCTGCCCCGAGGGCGGATTCTGGGGCGAGGTGGGCTCCGACGGCGGCCAGGGCGAGGCGGTCCGCGTCCCGTTCGCCGACGGCACGCTGGTCCAGCTGCCCAAGGAGGCGGCGGGCGACCAGGAGCTGCTGCCCGGACTGCTGGCGCTCTCCGACGTGATGAGCACCGGCCACCACGCGGCCGTCTCCGCCGGGGTCCGCCCCGGTGCCACGGTGGCCGTGGTCGGCGACGGCGCGGTCGGCCTGTGCGGCGTGCTGGCGGCGCACCGGCTCGGCGCGGGCCGGGTCATCGCGCTGGGCCGCCACCAGGTCAGGACCGACATCGCCCGCAGGTTCGGCGCCACCGACGTGGTCGCCGAGCGCGGCGAGGCGGCGATCGAGGCGGTGAAGGAGCTGACGGGCGGGCAGGGCGCGCACGCCGTGCTGGAGGCCGTCGGCACCGAGGAGTCCATGCGGACCGCGATCTCCATCGCCCGCGACGGTGGCGCGGTCGGCTACGTCGGGGTCCCGCACGGCGGCAGCGCGGGCGTGGACATCGGCCAGATGTTCGGCCGCAACGTCTCGCTGAACGGCGGTGTCGCCCCGGCCCGCGCGTACATCCCCGAGCTGCTCCCCGACGTGCTCTCCGGGGCCATCGACCCCGGCCTGGTCTTCGACCGCACGGTCGACCTGGCCGGAGTGCCCGACGGCTACCGGGCGATGGACGAGCGCTCCGCACTCAAGGTCCGGATCGGCTTCTGACGCAAGGCTTCTGACGGATCGTCAGACGGGGCGGCGCCGCACGGCGGGGCCGCCCCTCGGCATGTCACGGTCGATTTTCGGCCAGATGTCGCCCATCGGGCCCGGCAGCCTGTCGGCGGCCGTCCGGCGGATCTAGCATGCAGCGGCACGCGCGAGTGTGACGTCTCTCACGTTGCCCTCGTCCCGTAGTGCACCGAAGACGTCAGGAGACACCGAATGGACACTCCGCCGCACGAAGAACACGAAGAACCGGCCCCGCCGGAGGGCCAACGCGTCGACCGGTCCGAGGAGTTCCGCTCGCTGCGCGGGTCCTTCCGGGGGTTCGCCTTTCCGGTGACCGCAGGTTTCATCCTCTGGTACCTGCTGTACGTGCTGCTCTCCAGCTACGCCCCCGCGTTCATGGCGACCAAGGTCGTCGGGCACATCAACGTCGCCCTGGTGCTCGGTCTGCTGCAGTTCGTCAGCACCTTCGCCATCGCGGCCTGGTACGCCCGCTTCGCCGACCGCAGGCTCGACCCGTCGGCCGCCGCCATCCGCGAGAACCACCGGGCCGCCGCCCTGCGCGTGACCCACCAGAGCTCCGCCACCCGCCTGTCCCAGGAGGCCGCCGAATGACAGCCGTCCCGGCCGCCGCCCAGTTGGCCACCGCCGCGAGCAGCCACCGCGGCCTCACCATGACGCTCTTCGGCGTCTTCGTGCTCACCACCCTCGGCATCACCGTCTGGGCCGGGCGCCAGACCAGGGACGCCGCCGACTTCTACGCCGGCGGCCGGGGCTTCACCGGCTTCCAGAACGGTTTGGCGATCTCCGGCGACTACATGTCCGCCGCCTCCTTCCTCGGCATCGCCGGCGCGATCGCCCTCTTCGGCTACGACGGCTTCCTCTACTCGATCGGGTTCCTGGTCGCCTGGCTGGTCGCGCTGCTGCTGATCGCCGAACCTCTGCGCAACTCCGGCCGCTACACGATGGCCGACGTCCTCGCCTTCCGGATGCGCCAGCGCCCGGTCCGCACCGCCGCCGGGATCTCCACCATCGTGGTGTCGATCTTCTACCTGCTGGCCCAGATGGTCGGCGCGGGCTCGCTGGTCGCCCTGCTGCTCGGCGTCAGCGGCGAGGGGGCCAAGCGCTGGACGGTCGTCGCGGTCGGCGCCCTGATGGTGGTCTACGTCGTCATCGGGGGCATGAAGGGCACCACCTGGGTGCAGATCGTCAAGGCCGTGCTGCTGATCGCCGGCGCCGCACTGATGACCGTCCTGGTCCTGGCTAGGTACCACTTCAACATCTCCAGCCTGCTCGGTGCCGCCGCCGACGCCAGTGGCAAGGCCTCCGCCTTCCTGGAGCCCGGACTCAAGTACGGCACCTCGGGGACCACCAAGCTGGACTTCATCAGCCTCGGCCTGGCCCTGGTCCTCGGGACCGCCGGACTGCCGCACATCCTGGTCCGCTTCTACACCGTGCCCACCGCCAAGGCGGCCCGGAAGTCGGTGCTCTGGGCGATCGGGATCATCGGGGTCTTCTACCTGATGACGCTGGCGCTCGGCTTCGGCGCGGCCGCCCTGGTGGGCCCGGCGACCATCAAGGCGTCCAACGCGGCCGGGAACACCGCCGCCCCGCTGCTCGCCCAGGAGCTCGGCGGCGGCGCGGGCTCCACCGGCGGCGCGATCCTGCTCGCGGTGATCTCCGCGGTCGCCTTCGCCACCATCCTCGCCGTGGTCGCCGGTCTCACCCTGGCCTCCTCCGCCTCCTTCGCCCACGACCTCTACGCCAACGTGATCCGGCGCGGGCGGGCGAGCGAGACCGAGGAGGTCCGCTCCGCCAAGCTGGCGGCCGTGGCGATCGGCGCGATCGCCATCGTGCTGAGCATCTTCGCCGACAAGCTCAACACGGCCGCGCTGGTCGCCCTGGCCTTCGCCGTGGCCGCCTCCGCCAATCTGCCGACCCTGCTGTACTCGCTGTTCTGGAAGCGCTTCAACACGGTGGGTGCGGTCAGCTCGGTCTACGCGGGCCTGATCTCCTCGGTGGTCCTGGTGGTCTTCTCCCCCGTGGTCTCGGGCTCCAAGACCTCGCTCCTCCCGCACAGCGACTTCCACTGGTTCCCGCTGGAGAACCCGGGCCTGGTCTCCATCCCGATCGGCTTCCTGGCCGGCTGGATCGGCACCCTGCTCGCCGGGGAGACCGCCGACCCGGCGAAGTACGCTGAACTGGAGGTCCGCTCGCTCACCGGACTGGGTGCCCACTGACGTCCGTACGGCGGACGCCTCGAAGAGGTGTCCGAGCGCCCGGATAAGCTGGCCCGGCCCGCCGTATGCGGCGGCCGGGCCGGCTTTTCTCGGGAAGGGGGCCGCGATGCTCCTCGACACTTTCGGCCGGCAGGCGGTCGACCTGAGGGTCTCCCTCACCGACCGGTGCAATCTGCGCTGCACCTACTGCATGCCGGAACAGGGTCTGCAGTGGCTGGCCAAGCCCGATCTGCTGACCGACGAGGAGATCGTCCGGCTGGTCACGCTCGCCGTCCGCGACCTGGGCGTCCGCGAGGTCCGGTTCACCGGCGGCGAGCCGCTGCTGAGACCCGGCCTGGTCGGCATCGTCGCCGCCTGCGCCGCACTGGCGCCGCGCCCCGAGCTCTCGCTCACCACCAACGGCATCGGCCTGGCCCGGACGGCCACGGCGCTGAAGGCCGCCGGTCTGGACCGGGTCAACGTCTCGCTCGACACCCTGGACGCCGGGACCTTCCACACCCTGAGCCGCCGCCGGCGCCACCAGGACGTCCTGGACGGCCTGGCCGCTGCCGAGGCCGCCGGGCTCACCCCGGTGAAGGTCAACACCGTGCTGATGCGCGACGTCAACGACCACGAGGCCGCCGACCTGCTGGCCTGGTGCCTGGAGCGCGGGTACGAGCTGCGCTTCATCGAGCAGATGCCGCTGGACGCCCAACACGGCTGGGACCGCTCGAAGATGGTCACTGCCGAGGAGATCCTGGACCGGCTGCACGCCCGCTTCCGGCTCACCCCCGAGCCGTCCGCCGCCCGGGGCGCGGCACCCGCCGAACGCTGGCTGGTGGACGGCGGCCCGGCGGGCGTCGGCGTGATCGCCTCGGTCACCCGCCCGTTCTGCCGCGCCTGCGACCGTACCCGGCTCACCGCCGACGGCCAGGTCCGCAACTGCCTCTTCGCGACCGGCGAGACCGATCTGCGGACGGCGCTGCGCTCCGGCGCGGGCGACGCCGAGCTCGCCGAGCTGTGGCGGGCGGCGATGTGGGGCAAGAAGGCCGGTGCGGGGATCGACAACCCCGAGTTCCTCCAGCCCGACCGCCCGATGTCGGCGATCGGCGGGTAGCCGCGCCCGCGCTCCGGCCCCGCGTGGTTCCCGGCCCAGCGCGGCCCTCGACCCGGCGCGGCTCTTGGTGCCGGTGCCGGCTCAGCCCCGGAAGTCGGGGAAGGCCACGACCTCCTTCAGGAACCCCCGTACGCCCAGGAACTGGGCGAGGTGCTCACGGTGCTCGTCGCAGGCGAGCCAGGTCTTGCGCCGGTCCGGGGTGTGCAGCTTGGGGTTGTTCCACACCAGTACCCACTCGGCGGACCGGCGGCAGCCCTTCCCGGAGCAGACCGGTGGACCCTCGGGGCCGTCCGGCGCGCCGAAGAGCGGATGCGAGGGGGTGTCCATGGGAGCCGTCCTGGGAGTCGCGGTGGCGCTGTGCACGGCCAGTCTCGCACTCGCCGCCGGGAGGGCCGACAAGAGGGCATGACGACGCCGGGCAGCCACGGGGGGAGCCGCCCGGCGTCGGTCTGTCGCTCCGACGGGGGATGCGGAGCGCGTACGCAGTATGTCACGGCTTGACCCCCGGATGGCTAGCTCTTTCATGATTAATCTGAGCTGCATCTGAGCTTTCAGGGGTTCTTATCCTGACATACAGGCGCAAAGCGGACAGCAGCTCTTGAGGCTCTGTCAGCTTTCCTTCGAGGCGCCGCCCCCTCCGGTGCCTCCCGGACCCAGCATCAGAGGGGTGTCGGCCGGTACCGCGAAGGTGCTCGGGAGACCCGGAGCCTTCTCCCGGCCGGCGTTGGCGATCAGGACGGCGAAGTACGGCAGCAGGACCGCTCCCGCGAGCGCGGCGTAGGCCACCAGCCGCTGCACGTCCCACATCACCACCGCGAGCAGCACGCACACCGTGCGCAGCAGCATGGAGATCACGTAGCGCCGCTGACGGCCCCGCACGTCGTCGGAGAGGCTGGTGCGTGCTCCGGTGATCCGGAACACCTGCTTGCTCTTGCTCATGACCCACCGCTCCCGTCTGCACCCGCACCCATCGCGGAGTACGGCCACTTCACGGTACGCCGCACCGCGCCCGGGCAGCAGAGCGGGGGAGGCGGAGAGCGTCCGCGCCGCCGCCGCCCGTAGAACGGCGGATCCCGGAGTGCGGCCGGGCCGGGCGCGGCGAACACTGATCGGCAGGACCGATCTCAGGGAGCTGCCATGTGGGCGATCATCTCAGCGCTGATCGAGGGACTGATTCTGGGCGTCATCGCGCGGTTGCTGATCCCGGGCAAGCAGAACATCCCGCTCTGGCTGACCGTGCTGCTGGGAGTGATCGGAGCGATCATCGGCAACCTGGTGGCCCACCTCTTCGGGGTCGCCGACACCAGGGGCTTCGACTGGTGGCGGCACGCCTTCCAGTTGGGCGCCGCCGTCGTGCTGATCGTGGTGGTCACGCCGCTCTGGGCCGCCCGCAGCAAGCCCGGTCCGTGACCGGACCGGGCGCCCACGGCGGTGGACTGGAACACGGCGGTCTGCGCCCTCAGCGGCCACGTCACCTACGCCCCCGACGAGCCGGCGCTCCGCGACCGGCTGCGGGCCGTGGCACCGAGCGGCCCGGCGTGGCGCTGCCTGCGCTGCGCCGTGTTCGCCCCCGGCCCGCCCCAGGGCTCGGGTCCGGCCGACCGGGCGCCGCAGGTGCTCCGCGGCCCTGCGCTCAGGGATGCCGTCATCCTGCGCCTGCTCGCCGTCGAACGGCTGCTGAGGGGCCTGCTCTTCCTGGTACTCGGCTACGCCCTGGTCCGGTTCGAGCGTTCGGAGAACTCGCTGCGGGAGCTGTTCGGGCGGGCGCTGCCACGGGCCGGCGCGCTGGCCGAGGTGTTCGCCGTGAACCTGGACACCAGCTCGACGGTGGGGCACCTGAGGCACCTGCTGGACACCAGGCCGCAGACGCTCCTGCTGGTCGCGGCCGGGCTGTTCGCCTACGCCGCGGTCGAGCTGGTGGAGGCGGTGGGCCTGTGGCGGCTGGCCCGCTGGGGCGAGTACTTCGCGCTCGTCGCCACGGCCGTGTTCCTGCCGCTGGAGATCTACGAACTCGTCGACCGGGTCACGGTGGTGAAGATCGTCATCTTTCTGCTGAACGTCTTCGCGGTGGTCTACCTGCTGTTCGCCAAGCGGCTGTTCGGGCTGCGCGGAGGCAAGGCCGCCTACCAGGCCGCGCGCCGCTCAGGGTCCCTGCTGGAGGTCGAGCGGGCCGCCGCCGGGCCGGCCGACTGAGGGTGCTCAGGCCCGCCCCGGCCCGCCCCGGCCCGCCCCGCCCCGCCCCGCCCGGGACGGGGCAGGGCGCGGCGGGGCGCCGCCTCGAAGCGCGGCGGGCCGGCCGGCGGCCTCAGGACTGTCGGCTGAGGTAGCCGGGCGGGACGGCGTCGGTGAGCCAGACGCCGTTCGCGCTGACCCTGAAGAGGTGACCGGCGGCGGCCATCGCGGCGGCGTCGACGGCCAGCACGACCGGCCGTCCGTGCCGGGAACCCACCCGTACGGCCGTCTCGGTGTCCACGGAGAGGTGGACGTCCTGCCGGGACATCGGGCGCAGGCCCTCCCGGAAGATCGCCTCCAGGGCGCGCCCGGTGGTGCCGTGGTAGAGCACCGGCGGCGGCTGGGTGGTGGGGAGGGCGAGGTCCACCGGCACCGAGTGGCCCTGGCTGGCACGGATGGACCGGCCGTCCTCGGAGTAGGCGAAGCGACGCTTGTTGTTCGTCTCGACCACGACGTCCAGCTCGGCCCGGCCGATCCGCCTGCCGTGCCGGGCGAGGGCGGCGAGCAGGGTGTCCACCCGCACCCAGCCGTTCCCGTCCAGGGTGACCCCGACCGAGTCCGGGGCGTGCCGCAGCACCCGGGACAGCAGTTTCGAGGTCTTGACCAGCTGTTTCTCGTCCACTCCGAGGACCTTTCCGACGGTGGCCGATGTCGGCCGGTACTGGCCGACGTCGGCCGACGGTGTGCCGCTACGACGCCTGGCTGACCGAGCTCATGTTGAACTCGGCGACGCGGACCGGCGGCATCGCGGCGCGGTTGAAGTAGTCGCCCCACTCGCGCGGCAGGCACGGCACGGTGCGGCCGACCTCGGTGATCCGGCTGAGCAGGTCGACCGGGGACTCGTTGAACCGGAAGTTGTTCACCTCGCCGACCACCTCGCCGTTCTCGACCAGGTAGACGCCGTCCCGGGTGAGGCCGGTGAGCAGCAGCGTGGCCGGGTCCACCTCGCGGATGTACCAGAGGCAGGTGAGCAGCAGGCCGCGCTCGGTGCGCGCGATCATCTCGTCCAGCGTGGGTGCGGCCGCCTGGTCGGCGGTCTCCAGGACGAGGTTGTCGATCGGCGGGGTGAGCGGCAGGCCGGTGAGGCCGGCCGAGTGGCGGGTGGTGATGAGGTTGACCAGCCTGCCGTCGCGGATCCAGTCGGTGGCGGTCAGCGGCAGGCCGTTGTCGAAGACCGACTGGGAGTCGTCCGAGCTGTGGGCGACCACGAAGGGGGCCGCCTCCAGGCCCGGCTCGGCGGGGTCGGTGCGCAGGGTCAGCGGCAGCTCGGTGAGCTTCTCGCCGATCCGGGTGGCGCCGCCGGGCTTGCTGAACACGGTCTGGCCCTCGGCCGCGTCCCGGCCGCCGGAGGACCAGTGCAGGTAGATCAGCAGGTCGGAGACGGCCGACGGCGGCAGCAGGGTCTCGTACCGGCCCGCGGGCAGGTCGATCTTCTTCTGGCCCCAGGCGAGCCGCCGGGTGAGCTGCTCGTGCAGCTCGGCGACGTCCACGTCGCGGAAGTCCCGGGTGGCGGCGCCGACCCAGGCGGAGGAGGAGAGGTCGGCGGTCTTGGCGTTGATCTCGACCGAGCCGGTCGGCTGCACGTGGCGCAGCCGCAGGCCGGTGGAGGTGCCGAGGTAGCTGGTGGTCAGCTCGTGGTTGGCGAATCCGTACAGCAGCTGGCCGGCCGCCCGGGCCCGGGCGAAGGCCTCGCCGAGGGCCGGTGCGAACTCGGTGAAGACCTCGACCGTGGTGACGGCGGGGGCCTCGGTGAAGTCCGGCGAGGAGGGCCGGTCGGCGACCAGCGGCTGGGCGTCCTCGGCCGGTTCGGCGGCCCGGGCGGCCTCCTCGGCGGCCCGGACGACGCTCTCCACCTCGTCCAGCGTCACGGCCTCGCGGGTGACCACGCCCGAGGAGGTGCCGCTTTGGCCCTTGTCCACGGTGGCGATGACGGTCAGGCTGCGGCCCCGGCTGACGCCGTTGGTGGTGAGCGCGTTGCCCGCCCAGCGGAGGTTGGCGGAGGACTCCTCGTCGGCGATCACCACGCAGCCGTCGGTACGGGAGAGCTGCAGGGCGCGCTCGACCAGCTCGTGGGGCTGAGTTGCGTTCATCAGTGACCCGCCTCCTGCTGGGTGTTGAGCACGTTGACGTTGCGGAAGAGCGCACTGGGGCAGCCGTGGCTGACCGCCGCGATCTGGCCCGGCTGGGCCTTGCCGCAGTTGAAGGCGCCGCCGAGGACGTAGGTCTGCGGACCGCCGACGGCGCTCATCGAGCCCCAGAAGTCGGTGGTGGTGGCCTGGTAGGCGAAGTCCTTGACCTGGCCGGCCAGTTGGCCGTTGCGGATGGCGAAGGCGCGCTGCCCGGTGAACTGGAAGTTGTACCGCTGCATGTCGATCGACCATGAACGGTCGCCGACGATGTACAACCCGTTCTCCACGTCCGCGATCAGGCCCTCGGTGTCGGGGCCGCCCGCGACCGGCTGGAGCGAGACGTTGGCCATCCGCTGCACCGGGACGTGGGCGGGGGAGTCGGCGAAGGCGCAGCCGTTGGAGCGGCCCAGGCCCTGCTGCCGGGCCATCGCCCGGTCGAGCTGGTAGCCGACCAGGGTGCCGTCCTTGATCAGGTCCCAGGACTGGGTGGCCACCCCCTCGTCGTCGTACCCGATGGTGGACAGGCCGTGCTCGGCGGTGCGGTCGCCGGTGACGTGCATCAGCCCGGAGCCGTACTTGAGCGAGCCCAGCTTGTCGACGGTGGCGAAGGAGGTGCCCGCGTAGGCGGCCTCGTAGCCGAGCGCGCGGTCCAGCTCGGTGGCGTGGCCGATCGACTCGTGGATGGTCAGCCAGAGGTTGGACGGGTCGATCACCAGGTCGTAGCGGCCGGCCCGGACGCTCGGCGCCTTCATCTTCCCGGCCAGCAGCTCGGGCAGTTCGGCCAGCTCGGCGTCCCAGTCCCACCCGGTTCCGCGCAGGTACTCCCAGCCCCGGCCGGCCGGCGGCGCGATGGTGCGCATCGAGTCGAAGGCGCCGGTCCGCTCGTCCACCGCGGTGGCCTCCAGCCACGGGTGGAGGCGGACGCGCTGCTGGGTGGTGACGGTGCCCGCGGTGTCGGCGTAGAACTTGTTCTCCTGCACCGCCAGCAGGTTGGCCTGGACGTGCGAGACACCCTCGGCGGCCAGCAGGCGGCTGCTCCACTCGGCGAGCAGCGCGGTCTTCTCCGCGTCCGGCACGTCGAACGGGTTGACCTCGTACGCGGAGACCCAGCTGGCGTCGGCGTGCACCGGCTCCTCGGCCAGTTCGACCAGGTCCGTGGAGCCCGCGGCGCGGCTGATCCCGCCGGCCAGCCTGGCCACCGCGACGGCCTGCTCGGCGACCTCGGCGGCGGCGTCGGCGGTGAGGTCGACCCCGGCGGCGAAGCCCCAGGCGCCGTCCAGCAGCACCCGGACGGCGAAGCCGAGCCGGACGCTGTCGGAGGAGCCCGCCGGGCGGGCGTCACGCAGCCGTACGGCCGCGCTGCGGACCCGCTCAAGGCGGAAGTCGGCGTGGCTGACGCCGAGTTGGCGGGCCCGGCCGAGCGCGGCGTCGGCCAGCGCACGCAGCGGGTAGGCGAGGAACTGCGGGTCGACGGCGCGGCTGTGCGGCGTGCCGGCGCTGGATGTGGGCGGCATCGGGCTCCCTGGCTCGGGTCGATGGTCGGGGGGCGGGTGCCTCGTCACAGAGGTACCCGCACCGCATCATGTCCGGTCCAACGGGATATCAGCCAGGCAATTTCGTCATCCGGGGGCGCGGGTGGGCCGTGCGGCCCCCGTCCGCGCCCCGACCGCGCCGCTCAGGCGATGCCCTCCCACCAGGGGCTCAGCTCCGGCGGGTTGTCGACGTCCACCCGCTCGCCGGGGCGGGGCACGGCCAGCGGCACGGCCTGCGCCTTGGCCTCGGCGACCAGCCGCTCGATCGGCTCGGCCCACGGGTGCAGGCCCAGGGTGAAGGTGCACCAGTGCACCGGGACGAGCAGTCCGGCCCTCAGGTCGAGGTGGGCCCGGACCGCGTCCTCCGGGGTCATGTGGATGTCGGCCCAGGCCTGGTCGTACGCGCCGACCTGGACCAGGGCGGCGTCGAACGGGCCGTGCCGCTCACCGATCTCGGCGTAGCCCTCGAAGTAGCCCGAGTCCCCGGTGTAGTAGACCTTGCGGTTCGGCCCGGCGACCACCCAGGAGCCCCAGAGGGTGGTGTTGCGGGTGGTGCCCCGGCCGGAGAAGTGGTGGGCGGAGGTCAGGGTGAGGGTGAGGTCGCCGAGGGTGCAGGTCTCGTCCCAGTCCAGCTCGATGATCCGGTGCTCGGGCACGCCCCAGCGGCGCAGGTGGCCGCCGATGCCCAGCGGCACCGCGAAGGGCGCGGACTGCCCGGCCACCAGCCGCTTCACGGTGGCCATGTCGAGGTGGTCGTAGTGGTCGTGCGAGATCAGTACCGCGTCGACCTGCGGCAGGTCCTCCAGCTCGACCGGGACGGGGTGCACCCGCTTGGGGCCGACCTGGGAGACGGGGGAGCAGCGCTCGCTCCAGACCGGGTCGAGCAGCACCCGCTGGCCCTCGATCTCCACCAGCGCGGAGGCGTGCCCGTACCAGGTGATCTCGATGCCCTCGGCGGCGGCGCGGCGGGCACCGCCCTCGGGGACCACCACCGGCACGGGGCGGACGGGCTGCCGGCCCTCGCGCTCGAAGAGCAGCCGGCGCAGGGTGGTGCGGTCGGTCGGCGGGCCGGGGGGAGTCGCGCCGGCCAGCTCGGAGGGCGCGTTGTGGAAGACGCCGTCGCGGAACTGCGGGGAGTTGCGGATCCGGTCGTCGGTGCGGGCGTCCGGGCGGCGCCCGAAGGCGGCGGGGACCTCGCGCAGGGCCCAGGCGGTGGCACCGGCGGCCAGGGCCAGGGCGGTGACGGCCGAAAGCCTCAGGCGACTGCCGGTGCTCGGGTGTGCCTTGCTCATCCGCTCTCTTCGCTTTCCTTCTCGCCGGTGGTGGGCCGCCGCCGGTCGCCCGGAGCGCGTCGCCGCAGACGGCAACCATGCACGGCCGCAGGGGCACGAGCAACCCTGCACCCGCACATCGGGCCGCGGGCGCAGTAACTTCACCGCACCTGCGCACCTGTGCACGGACCGGTCACGTGCCCAGGGCCCGGACGGACCCCAGGGTGCAACGGGCCCGGTGGGGTTGGTTGTTCCCGGTTCGCACCGGTTCTCCGGGGCGATCCGCGGCGGATCCCCTCCGTGCACGCATTGTCGGAACACCACAGATCGAACTGGGCGTACCTGTCGGAGCCGGATTCGTCGCAGCCTCGACGGGACCGATACCGTCACACTGCGTACGCGTTCACTGCGAACGTCCGCAGCCCGGCCGGCACCCCACGTGCCACCCCCCAGAGGCTGCCGACAACTACGGAGAGAGGTGGATCGTTGAGCCGCTCGGTTCTCGTCACCGGAGGTAACCGGGGCATCGGCCTCGCGATCGCCCTTGCCTTCGCCGAGGCGGGGGACAAGGTCGCCATCACCAGCCGCTCGGGCGAGGTCCCCGAGGAGCTGGCGAAGCACAGCGTGATCGCCGTCCGCTGCGACATCAACGACGCCGCCCAGGTGGACGCGGCCTTCACCGAGGTCGAGGCCGCCAACGGCCCGGTCGAGGTGCTGGTCGCCAACGCCGGCATCACCAAGGACACCCTGCTGCTGCGGATGTCGGAGGAGGACTTCACCTCCGTCCTGGACACCAACCTCACCGGGACCTTCCGGGTGGTCAAGCGTGCCTCGGCGAAGATGCTGCGGGCGCGCAAGGGCCGGGTCGTGCTGATCTCCTCGGTGGTCGGTCTCACCGGCTCGCCGGGGCAGGCCAACTATGCGGCCTCCAAGGCCGGCCTGGTCGGCTTCGCCCGTTCGCTGGCGCGCGAGCTCGGTTCGCGCAACATCACCGTGAACGTGGTCGCCCCCGGCTTCGTGGACACCGACATGACCGCGGTGCTCACCGAGGAGCGGCGCAAGGAGATCGTCTCCGGCGTGCCGCTGGGACGTTACGCTGCACCGGCCGAGATCGCGTCGGCGGTGCGTTTCCTCTCCTCGGACGAGGCCGCATACATCACCGGAGCCGTCATTCCCGTCGACGGCGGATTGGGCATGGGTCACTGAACATGAGCGGAATCCTTGAGGGCAAGCGCATCCTGATCACGGGTGTGCTGATGGAGTCCTCCATCGCCTTCCACACCGCCAAGCTCGCCCAGGAGCAGGGCGCCGAGATCATCCTCACGGCCTTCCCCCGCCCCAGCCTGACCGAGCGGATCGCCAAGAAGCTCCCCAAGCCGGTGAAGGTGCTGGAGCTCGACGTCTCCAGCGAGGAGCAGCTGGCAGGCATCGCGGACCAGGTGCGCGAGCACCTGCCCACCCTCGACGGCATCGTGCACTCGATCGGGTTCGCCCCGCAGGACGCGCTGGGCGGCAACTTCCTGAACACCCCGTGGGAGTCCGTGGCGACCGCGATGAACGTCTCGGCGTTCTCGCTGAAGTCGCTGACCATGGCGCTGCTCCCGCTGATGCAGGACGGCGGCTCGGTGGTCGGCCTGACCTTCGACGCGCAGTTCGCCTGGCCGAAGTACGACTGGATGGGCCCGGCCAAGGCCGCGCTGGAGGCCACCTCCCGCTACATGGCCCGTGACCTCGGCGGCCGCAACATCCGGGTCAACCTGGTCTCGGCCGGCCCGATCGGCTCGATGGCCGCCAAGTCCATCCCGGGCTTCGCCGACCTGGCCGCCACCTGGGACACCCGCTCCCCGCTGAAGTGGGACCTCTCCGACCCGGAGCCGGCCGGCCGCGGTGTGGTCGCGCTGCTCTCGGACTGGTTCCCGAAGACCACCGGTGAGATCGTCCACGTGGACGGCGGTCTGCACGCCATCGGCGCCTGACCCTTCGGACACCGTGAGCCCCGGGCCGCTTCGGCCCGGGGCTCACGTGTCTGCGGGCCGCCCGGGCGGGCGCCCGCGGCGGGCGCTCAGACCTCGGTGGTGCCGCAGCCGCCGATCGCCCGGCCCGCCTCGTACGAGGCCCGCTGGGGGTCGTGGTCCCGGATCGCCTCGATGATCCCGTCGTGGCCGAGGTACTTCTCCGGGATCAGCTCCGGTCCGACGTCGTGCCGCAGGTGGGCCCGCAGCACCTCGCTGAGGTCCGCGTAGATCGCCGAGATCACGTCGTTGTGCGCGGCCGCCACCACCGCCTGGTGGAAGGTGGCGTCCGCCTGCACGAAGTCCTCCGGGTCGCCCGAGGACCAGGCCGCCTCCCGCCGGGCCAGCGCGGTCCCCATCAGGGTCAGGTCACGGTCGGTCCGGCGGGCGGCGGCCAGTCCGGCGGCCGCGCTCTCCAGCATCGACCGCAGCTCGGCCACCTGGTCCTGGTCGGCGTCCGCGAACCGGCGGTGCATCACCCCGGCCAGCTCGCTGGTGGCCAGCACGTAGGTGCCCGAGCCCTGGCGGATGTCCAGCAGACCGTTGTGGGCCAGCGCCCGGACGGCCTCCCGGACGGTGTTGCGGGCCACCCCGAGCTGCTCGACCAGCGCCGCCTCGGTGGGAATCCGTGAGCCGACCGGCCATTCGCCCGAGGTGATCTGGGCGCGGAGCTGCGCGATCACCTGATCGGACAGCGGTGTTCGCCGGGTGGCTGACAGCACCATGAACTCTGTCTCCTGCTGTGTGAGGGTCTGCTCGCGCGACCGCATCCGCCGGCGGACCGCACCGGGGTGCGGTCCTGAACCTCGATGAAGGCCCGATGGAGCTCAGGATACCGGGGTGTGTGAATTCATCCCATCATTCTATGATGGGCGCATGTCCACCGCAGCAGACCCCGCCACCGATCCACGCGCCCTGGCGCGGCCCACCGACACCGACCCCACCGCGAGCACCGGGAGCGGCCCCGCCGACCGCCGCAGCCGCTACCTGGCCTGGCTGCTCGCCGCCGCGATCGCGGCCGCCGCGCTCAACCTCCGGCCGGTGGTCACCAGCCTCGGCCCGCTCCTGGACAAGGTCCGCGCCGACCTCGGGATGAACGCCACCGTCGCCGGGTTGCTCACCGCGGTGCCCGCGCTCTGCTTCGCGGTCTTCGGGGTCGCCGCACCCGCCCTGGCCCGGCGGGTCGGTCCGATCGCGGTGGTCACGGCCGGGATGGGGGCCGTCACACTGGGCGTGTTCGCCCGCTCCTTCGCCGGTGGCACGGCGGTCTTCCTGCTGCTGACCGCCGTCGCCCTGGCGGGTGTCGCGGTCTCCAACGTCCTGCTGCCGGTGGTCATCAAGCGGTACTTCCCCCAGCGGGTCGGTCCGATGATCGGCCTCTACTCGATGTCGCTGTCGGTCGGCACCTCGCTGGCCGCCGCGATCACCGTCCCGGTGACCGGCGCGCTGGGCGGTGACTGGCGGCTCGGTCTGGGCGTCTGGGGCCTGCTCGGGATCGTGGCCCTGGTGCTCTGCCTGGTGACGCTCTTCCTGCGCCGGGACGGCGGCGGTGCCACCGGCCGGGCGGCGCAGGGCCCCGCCGCCAGGCTGCCGATCGTGCGCAGCCGCACCGCCTGGGCGCTGGCCGCCTTCTTCGGCCTCCAGTCCACCAGTGCGTACGCCACCATGGGCTGGCTGCCCAAGATCTACCAGGACGCCGGGGTCTCGGAGGGCACCTCCGGGGTGCTGCTGGCGCTGGTGATGGTGGTCAGCGTGCCGGCCTCCTTCGTCCTGCCCAACCTGGCCGCCCGCCGTGGCGACCAGCGGCTGTTCGTGGTGCTGCTGGGGGTGTGCGGAATCCTCGGCTACGTCGGCCTGGCGTTCGCGGCGGGTACGGTCTCCTGGCTGTGGGCCACCCTGGTCGGTCTGTCGATGTGCGCCTTCCCGCTCGCGCTGACCATGATCGGCCTGCGGGCCAGGACCTCGGGCGGCGTGGCCCAGCTCTCGGCCTTCGCCCAGAGCCTCGGGTACCTGATCTCCATTCCGGGCCCGATCCTGGTGGGCACCATCTACCAGGCCACCGGCTCCTGGTACCTGCCGTTGGGCTTCCTGGCGGTGCTGCTGGTCCCGCAGATGCTGGTCGGCGTGCGCGCGGCGCGGGCCCGGCACATCGAGGACGAGGCCCCGGCCGCCGGGGTTGCGGCGGCCGCCTGAGTCGTGCCGGCCGGCCGGCACCAAGTGCAGGTCAAGAGCGCCACCCCGGTTTCCGTCCGGCGGGCCGCGGATGCGAGACTCGGCGCCATGCCCGTTCTCGAACCGAATCCGCCGAATGGCCAGAAGAAGCTGCTGCAGATGCTCGGTCTGATCGCCGCGATCGTCGTGGTGGTGTCGATCATCGCCAGCGTCGCCCAGAGCATGGGCTGACGCAGGAGCGGCCCGGGGTGCTCCACTCCTGCGGGTGGTGCCGGTCGGGGGCGGCGCGCCCGGCGGCCGGTTTTCTGGAAAGCTCTTGGAGTATGAGCGCCGACACGCCCCGCAGGATCATCGTTCTCCGCCACGCCAAGGCCGACTGGCCGAACCAGGTGGACGACCACGAGCGGCCGCTCGCCGACCGTGGTCAGGCCCAGGCGAAGGAGGCCGGCGTCTGGCTCGCCGACTCCGGTATCAGCCCAGACCTCGTGCTCTGCTCGACCTCGCTCCGCACCAGGGAGACCTGGAAGCTGGCCGTCCACGGCCTCGCCCGCAGGCCCCGGAAGACGGTCTACGAGGAGCGGCTCTACGAGGCCAGTGCCGGCGAGATCATCACGGTGCTGCAGGAGACCCCCGAGGAGTACGCCGACGTGCTGCTGGTCGGCCACAACCCGGGGGTGCTCGGACTGACCCAGATCCTGGCGGGCGACGAGGGCGACCCCGAGGCGCTCAACCGCCTGCGGCTGGGCGGGTTCCCGACGGCGGCGGTCGCGGTGCTGGGCTTCACGGGCTCCTGGAAGGACGTCGAGCCGGGTGTGGCGAGGCTGGACACCTTCCACACCCCGCAGGACTGACCCGGGGCGTCCAGGGGCGCGGGGCGGTGACACGGGACTGCGGTCCCGCGGTGCCGTCCCCCCGTGCCCCTGGGAGCGCTGCCGCCGGTGGACGCCTCAGTCCACCAGGTCGGCGGCCTCCACCTCCTCGCGGGTGATCCCGAGCAGGTAGAGCACGGTGTCCAGGAAGGGCACGTTCACCGCGGTGTCGGCGGCCTCCCGGACCACCGGCTTGGCGTTGAAGGCGACCCCGAGACCGGCCGCGTTCAGCATGTCGAGGTCGTTGGCCCCGTCGCCGATCGCCACCGTCTGCTCCAGCGGCACCCGCGCCTGCTCGGCGAACCGCGCCAGCCAGCGCGCCTTGCCGGCCCGGTCCACGATCTCGCCGGTCACCCGGCCGGTGAACCTGCCGTCCTCGACCTCCAGGGTGTTGGCGGCGGCGAAGTCCAGGCCCAGCAGCTCCACCAGGTGGTCGGTGACCTGGGTGAACCCGCCGGAGACGATCCCCACCTGGTAGCCGAGCCGCTGGAGGGTGCGGATCAGGGTGCGGGCGCCCGGCGTCAGCCGCACCTCGGCGCGGACCTTCTCGGTCACGCCGGCGTCCAGCCCGGCCAGCAGGGCGACCCGGGCCCGGAGCGACTCCGCGAAGTCCAGCTCGCCGCGCATCGCTGCGGCGGTCACCTCGGCGACCTGCTCCTCGCAGCCGGCGTGCGCGGCGAAGAGCTCGATCACCTCGTCCTGGATCAGGGTGGAGTCCACGTCCATCACGATCAGGCGCTTGGCCCGGCGGTGCAGGCCGGCCTGGACCACCGCGATGTCCACCCGCTGTGCGGCCGCCTCGACGGCCAGCTCGGCCCGCAGCTGCTCGGTGGCGACCCCGGAGACGGCCAGTTCGACGGCGGTCACCGGGTACTTGGCCAGGCGGAAGACGCGGTCGATGTTGCCACCGGCCTCGGAGACGCGGTTGGCCAGCGCCGCGACGGCGGTGGCGGTCAGCGGGTGGCCGAGCACGGTGACGTGCGAGCGGCCCTCCCGGCGGGGACGGTTGTCGCCGATGCCCGAGATGATCTCGGCCTGGAGCCGGAGGCCCTCGGCCCAGCGGTGCACGGTGACCCGCAGCGTGCCCTCGGCATCCGGCGCGGGCGGGGGAGTGATCAGGGCGCACAGCGTTATCCGGCCACGGGTGACCATCTGCTCGATGTCGATCACGTCGACGCCGAATTCGCCGAGCGTGGCGAACAGGCCCGCGGTGATTCCGGGACGGTCCTTGCCGAACACCTTGACCAGCAGGGTGCGCTCGTCGTCGGCGCCGCGCCGGGCGAGCGGGGCGGAGGGCTGCGGGGCGGGGAGGGGCTCAGCGGCCGGAGGCGATGCGTTCATGGTGTCTCCCACGCTACCGGGCCACCGGCCCCGTTCACCGCACCCGTCCGGACCGCGGACGCGCTGCGCAGGGCGCGCGGGGGCCCGCGCGAAGCGGCGGCCGGCCGGGGCCGTCCGGACCCGGCGGGCCCCTCGCGGCGGGTGGCGCCCCGGTGGGCCCGGGGCCGTCGGACGGCGGTGCGTCCCGGGTGCCCGCGCTGTCCTGCCTCTGGAGGTTGCGTGAAGGTTGTGCCGACGGCGGACCGGACTTTGGGCGCGCGGCGCCCGGCTGGAATGATGCGCCCTGTCAGAATCAGGAACACCCGGGGGACCGGAGAGCGGGGCGGGCGGACAGTGCCGCAACTCGTAGCAGAGATCAACGGGCAGCAGCGGGTTCTGGAGCCCGGACAGTCGTACACCATCGGGCGCGACCCGGGCTCGGACTTCCGGTTCGAGGACGCCAGGGTCTCCTGGCAGCACGCCACCATCTCCTTCGACGGTGCGAGCTGGCAGTTCGAGGACCACGGCAGCACCAACGGCAGTTACGCCTCGGGCGGGCGGACGCTGCGCGCGCAGCTGCTGCCGGGCACCGTGCTGCACCTCGGCAACGCCGAGAGCGGGCCCAGGCTCGCCTTCTCGGCCCCGGCCGGGGTGCCGTCCCAGCCGCAGGCCGCGCAGCCGCAGAGCCCGTCCTGGTACGAGTCCACCACGGCGCCCAGGCCGGGCCCGAGCGCGTCCCAGCACCAGCAGTACCAGCAGCAGCCGGCGATGCCGCAGCAGCCCTGGCCCGCCCAACCGCCGGTCCAGCAGCCCCAGCAGCAGTGGCCGGCCGCGCAGCCGTCCGGGTTCCCGGAGCAGCAGGCCCCCGCCCCGCAGCCCTCCGGCGGCGGCGCGCAGTCCCAGCCGGGCCTCGGGAACCCGACCATGGTGCGCAGCCTCAGTGCGGGGTCGCGGACCATCCGGATCGGCCGTGCGCTGGACAACGACATCGTGGTCTCCGACCTCCAGGTCTCCCGCCACCACGCCGAGCTGCGCCAACTGCCCGACGGCCGCTGGGAGATCGTCGACCTCGGCAGTCACAACGGGATCTTCCTCAACGGGCAGCCGGTGGAACGCCAGCTGATGGGGCAGCAGGACCGCCTGACGGTCGGCCACTCCACCTTCACCCTGGTCGGCGACCAGCTGCAGGAGTTCGTCGACACCGGCGCGGTCTCCTTCTCCGCCCGCCACCTGACCGTCGAGGTCGAGCACAAGGGCGCGAAGAAGGTCCTGCTGAACGACGTCAGCTTCTCCGTCCCGGAGAAGTCCCTGGTCGCCGTCATCGGCCCGTCGGGCTCCGGCAAGTCGACCCTGCTGCGCGCGCTCACCGGCTACCGTCCCGCCGACCGGGGTGACGTCCTCTACGACGGACGCAACCTCTACAAGCAGTTCGCCGAACTCCGCTCGCGGATCGGCCTGGTGCCGCAGTCGGAGATCCTGCACAAGGAACTCACCGTCCGCACCGGCCTCAAGTACGCCGCCCGGCTGCGCTTCCCCGGCGACACCGAGCCCGCCGAGCGCGAGCGCCGGATCGACGAGGTGCTGTACGAGCTGCGCCTGGACAAGCGCGCCGACAACCGCATCACCGCGCTCTCCGGCGGCCAGCAGAAGCGTGTCTCGGTCGCGCTGGAACTGCTCACCAAGCCGTCGCTGATCTTCCTGGACGAGCCCACCTCCGGCCTCGACCCGGGCATGGACCGCGAGGTCATGCAGACCCTGCGCGGGCTCGCCGACGACGGCCGCACGGTCCTGGTGGTCACCCACTCGGTGGCCGAACTGGCGCTCTGCGACCGGCTGCTGGTGATGGCACCGGGTGGTTCGGTGGCGTACTTCGGTCCGCCGGACGAGGCGCTGCACTTCTTCGGCTACGAGACCTGGGCCGACGTCTTCCAGGCCTTCGAGAACTACCCCGACCACGACTGGGCCGGCCGCTACCGGGGTTCGGTGCACTACCAGCAGTACTCGGCGGACGTGGACTCGGTCGCCGCCCAGTCGCCCGCCATCGCCCGCGAACAGATCCGCCCGCCCAAGCCGCAGAGCTGGGGCTCCCAGCTGTGGACGCTGATCCGCCGCTACCTCTCGGTGATCGGCTCCGACTGGGGTTTCATCCTGCTGTCGCTGCTGATGCCGCTGGTGCTCGGCGTGGTGAGCACGATGATCCCCGACGACTTCGGGCTGCAACCCAGCCCGAAGACGCACACCAACGGCACCTCCGCCATGATCCTGCTGGTGCTCGCCTTCGGCGCCTGCCTGTCCGGTACGGCCAACTCCGTCCGTGAGCTGATCAAGGAACGGGCGATCTACGAACGGGAACGCGCCACCGGGCTCTCCCGGTCGGCGTACCTGATGTCGAAGATCATCGTGCTCGGGGTGGTCAGCGTCCTGCAGGGCGCGATCATCTCGGGGATCGGCTTCGGGGTGCGCAAGCTGCCCGCCGAGGGCCTGGTGTTCAAGCACGCGCCCGCCGTCGAGATGGCGGTCGGCATCATCCTGCTCAGCGTCACCTCGATGATGGTCGGCCTGGTGATCTCCGCCCTGGTCAAGACGGCCGAGAAGACCATGCCGCTGCTGGTGATGTTCGCCATCGTGCAGATGGTCTTCACCGGTGCGGTGTTCCAGCTCTTCCACAAGCCGGGCCTGGAGCAGCTGGCCTGGCTGATGCCCGCCCGCTGGGGCCTGGCCGCCACGGGCAACACCCTGGACCTGGCGCACATCGCCCCGATGGGCAGCAAGCCCGGGGAGATCGACGCGCTCTGGGAGCACTCGGTCGGCCACTGGGCCGTCAACTGCCTCGTCCTGCTGGCCATGTCGGTCGCGCTGGCGTTCCTGGTGCAGCGGCTCCAGCGCCGACACGAGCCCGAGGTCATGCAGAAGGGCTGACCCGCAGGACCCGCACGGGCGGCGGTAGCGTGGGGCACATGACCGCCGACCAGCCCACACC
>NZ_JBHJVK010000014.1:119732-129951 GCF_042264695.1 Kitasatospora sp. NPDC056138
GTCGGCCTCCCCCTGGGGCCCCCCCGCCGCCCCGGCCGGGGGGCCGGGGCCCAACCCCGCACGCCCCGGGGCCGCCCGTGCGCATGACCGGGCCCTTCGCACCCGCCGGCTACGCCGCAGGTCCTACGCCCGGGGCCGCATGCCCGGCACACCCGGGCGGCGGTAGCGTGGGGCACATGACCGCCGACCAGCCCACACCTGCCTGCGACCCCAGCCTCGGCGGGATCGAAGCGGTCAGCACCGCCGTCCTCGCGATGAGCCGCCACCTCGAAGTCCGCGAGGTGCTGCGCCGGATCACCGCCTCCGCCCGGCAGCTGCTCGACGCCGAGTACGCGGCCCTCGGCGTGCCCGACGACCACGGCGGCTTCGCCCAGTTCGTGGTGGACGGCGTCACCGACGAGCAGTGGAAGGCCATCGGGCCGCTGCCCCGCCAGCACGGCGTGCTCGCCTCGATGCTCCACCGGCTCGACCCGACCCGGCTCGCCGACGTCCGTCTGGCCCCCGACTTCGAGGGCTGGCCGGACGCGCACCCCGACATGAAGGACTTCCTCGGGATGCCGATCATCGACGACGACGAGGTCCTCGGCGCGGTCTTCCTCGCCAACAAGCGCAGCCCGGCGGGCCGGGCCCGCGGCTTCACCGAGCGGGACGAGGAACTGCTGCGGATCCTCGCCGCGCACGCCGCCATCGCCCTCGGCAACGCCCGCCTCTACGAGCGCAGCCGTGAACTCACCCTGGCCGGTGAACGCGCCCGGATCGCCCACGACCTGCACGACGCGGTGTCCCAGAAGCTCTTCTCGCTGCGTCTCACCGCCAAGGCCGCCGCCACCCTGGTCGACCGCGACCCGGCCAGGGCCAGGGCCGAACTCGCCGAGGTGGCCCGGCTGGCCGCCGAGGCGGCCGACGAACTGCGCACCGTGGTGGTCGAGTTGCGCCCGGCCGCACTGGACGAGGACGGCCTGGTGGCCACCCTGGCCTCGCAGGTCCAACTGCTCGACCGGGCCCACAGCGCGGCGGTCCGGTTCACCAGCCAGGGCGTCCGGACGCTGCCCGCAGGCCAGGAGGCGGCGGTGCTGCGGGTCGCCCAGGAGGCCCTGCACAACGCCCTGCGGCATGCCGACGCCCGCCGGGTGGAGGTCACCCTGACCGCGACCCCGGGCCGCGGCGCGGTGCTGCGGGTGGTCGACGACGGACGCGGCTTCGACCCCGACTCCGTCCGGCGGGCCGGACGCCACCTCGGCCTGGTGTCGATGCGCGACCGGGCGTCGGCCGTCGGCGGCACACTGGTGCTGGAGTCGTTCCCCGACAAGGGGACGGTCGTGGAGATGGAGGTACCCGGTGCCTGACCTGTCGTCGGCGATCCGCGTCCTGTTGGTGGACGACCACCAGGTGGTCCGGCGGGGCCTGCGGACCTTCCTCGAGGTGCAGGACGACATCGAGGTGGTCGGCGAGGCCGCGGACGGCGCGGAAGGCGTCGCGCGAGCCCAGGAGCTGCTGCCGGACGTGGTCCTGATGGATCTGAAGATGCCGGGCGTGGACGGCATCGAGGCGCTCAAACTGCTCAAGGAGCAGGGCAGTACGGCCCGGATCCTGATCGTCACCAGCTTCACCGAGCACCGGACCATGGTCCCCGCCCTGCGGGCCGGCGCGGCCGGCTACGTGTACAAGGACGTCGACCCCGAGGCGCTGGCGGGGGCGATCCGCTCCGTCCACGCCGGGCACGTCCTGCTCCAGCCCGAACTGGCCGAGGCGCTGCTGTCCGGCGACGGCCCCCGCACCCCCCAGGGCCGGGGCGGCACCCTCACCGAACGCGAACGCGAAGTGCTGGGCCACATCGCCGACGGCCGCTCCAACCGGGAGATCGCCCGCACGCTCCACCTCTCCGAGAAGACCGTCAAGACCCACGTCTCCAACATCCTGATGAAACTCGACCTCGCCGACCGCACCCAGGCCGCGCTGTGGGCCGTCCGCAACGGCGAGGCCTAGGGCGGTCCCCGGTCGTGGAACCGCGGCCCCGGGCGTGCGGGGAACCGCGCGAATCGGCAGGGGCCCGTCCGGCCGGCTCCGGACCGGGGTGCACGGCCGCCGCCCCCCGAGCCCGGCGCCGCCGGATTCGCGCAGCGCCCCGCCCCGAGGGCACACCGGAGCGACGCCGAACGGCCGGGCGTCAGCCGCGGGGCTCGTCCACCAGGGAGTTGTAGGCGGCGACCTGCGCGCGGCGGGCCGTCTGGACCAGCGGGGCCAGCACCTCGCGGCGGGCGGCCATCTCGGAGGCGCTGACCGCCGCCCCGTGACCGCGCAGGGCGATGGCGAGCAGCGCCGAGATCTGCCGGGCCGACTCCAGGACGCGGACGGCGCGCGGCGAGTACCCGGGCGCGAGCAGCTCCGCGTGCCCCCGCCGCCGGTACGCCTCCAGCGCCCGCAGCGCCTCGGGCCCGGCGCCCGCCACGTCCAGCCGGGTGAGCAGCAGCGTCGCCTCCCGCAGGCCGTCCGCGAGCTCGCGCTCGGCCTCGTGCAGCGAGGGCACCCCGGCCGGCGGGCCGTCGTCGACGGTGCCGCAGCGCCAGAGCACCCGGACCGCCTGGTCGCCCGCCGGCCCGTACACCTCGATCTCGGGGACCAGCCCGATCGGCAGCCCGACCGCCAGCACCGCCTCGCCGACCCCCATCGCCCGCGTGTTGAACTCGGCGGGACCGGTCAGCCCCAGCGGGTGCCCGGCGTCGGGCAGGGCCAGCCGCAGCCCCCTCGCCCCGAGGGCACGCAGTCGCCCGAGCGCCCAGGTGAGCCCGTGCTCGTCCCCGTCGGCGTCGCCGGGCAGCCCGGTGACCCGGTGGGTCTCGTCCTCGCCGAGCACCGCCGCGGCGGCGTTGTCGGGCGGGACGAGCCCGGCGAGCAGGGCGTTGCCCCAAGCGGTCAGGCGCCCGGAGCGCGGTTCTTCGTACGGATTGTCGGCAGGTGTGGCGAGCATCCGGCCAGCCTACGGAAAACTCGGCCATCCGCGTGGCGTAGGTTTGGGGCTGTGCTGCGTGCGGCGCGCCCCTCCCAGCCTTACCCGGCGGCCGGAGCGGGTTGCCCGCTCGCACCGACTGTCGACACGAGTGGACCGCACCCCGAGGACCTTTCGCGCAGGTCCCACGGACGGCCGAATCTGCATTGGGGAAGGCGTAGGCATGAGCGACGTGCTGGAGCTGGTGGACGTATCCGTGGTCCGGGAGGGGCACGCGCTCATCGACCAGGTCTCCTGGTCGATCTCCGAAGGTGAGCGCTGGGTGATCCTCGGCCCGAACGGTGCGGGCAAGACGACCCTGCTGCAGGTCGCCTCCACCTACCTCTTCCCGAGCACCGGCACCGCCGCGATCCTCGGCGAGAAGCTCGGCGCCGTGGACGTCTTCGAGCTGCGCCAGCGGATCGGCCTGGCCGGCGCCTCGATGATGGACCGGTTGCCCGCCGACCAGACCGTGCTCCAGGTCGTGCTGACCGCCGCGTACGGCATGACGGTCAGCTGGCGGGAGCAGTACGAGACCACCGACGAGCAGCGCGCCATGGCGCTGCTGGACCGGCTCGGCATGGTGCACCTGGTCGACCGCAAGTTCGGCACCCTCTCCGAGGGCGAGCGCAAGCGCACCCTGATCGCCCGCGGCCTGATGACCGACCCCGAGCTGCTGCTCCTCGACGAGCCCGCCGCCGGTCTCGACCTCGGCGGCCGCGAGGACCTGGTCCGTCGCCTCGGCGCGCTGGCCCAGGACGAGTACGCCCCGGCGATGGCGATGGTCACCCACCACGTCGAGGAGATCGCCCCCGGCTTCACCCACGTCCTGATGATCCGTCAGGGCAAGGTGCTGACCGCGGGTCCGATCGACACCGAGCTGACCGCCCGCAACCTCTCGCTCTGCTTCGGCCTGCCGCTCACCCTGGAGCGGCGCGGCGACCGCTGGACCGCGCAGGGCCTGCCGCTCGGCTGAGACCGGGCATCGGGACAACTGAATCGGGCCGAACCGGGACCGGTCGTACGCACGACCGGTTTCCGCCCATCCACCTGCGGGAACCTACGCCGGAAGAGTCTCCCCGTACCTAGGATGGATCTGTGGAGAGCTGGATTTGGTGGCTGCTGGCCGCCGTCGGTCTGGGCATACCGCTGGTGCTCACCGCGCTGCCGGAGTTCGCGATGTTCGCGGTCGGCGCCGGTGCCGCCGCACTGGCGGCCGGGCTGGGGGCGGGTGTGGTGCTCCAGTTCCTGATCTTCGTCGGGGTCTCCGTCGCACTGCTGGTCCTCGTCCGGCCGATCGCCTACCGGCAGCTGCGCCAGGCACCGGAGATCCGGACGGGGACGGCGGCGCTGATCGGCGCCACCGCGGTCGTCCAGCAGCAGGTCGACGGGGAGGGCGGGCGGATCAAGCTGAACGGGGAGATCTGGTCGGCCCGGGCGCTCCACCCCGGCAGTGTGTACGAACCGGGCCAGCAGGTCGATGTCGTCGAAATCCAGGGCGCAACCGCCCTGGTCGTCTAGGGGAGACTCCGTGGAACCCGTCCTTATCGTGCTGGTCGTCCTGGTCGTGGTGGCCTTCATCGCACTGATCAAGACGATCCAGGTGATCCCGCAGGCCAGTGCGGCCATCGTGGAGCGTTTCGGCCGCTACACCCGGACCCTCAACGCGGGCCTCAACATCGTGGTGCCGTTCATCGACACCGTCCGCAACCGGATCGACCTGCGCGAACAGGTCGTCCCGTTCCCGCCGCAGCCCGTGATCACCCAGGACAACCTGGTGGTCAACATCGACACCGTCATCTACTACCAGGTCACCGACCCGCGCGCTGCCACCTACGAGGTCGCCAGCTACATCCAGGCGATCGAGCAGCTCACCGTCACCACCCTGCGCAACATCATCGGCTCGATGGACCTGGAGTCGACCCTGACCTCCCGCGAGGTCATCAACGCGGGCCTGCGCGGCGTGCTGGACGAGGCCACCGGCAAGTGGGGGATCCGGGTCAACCGCGTCGAGCTGAAGGCGATCGAGCCGCCGACCTCCATCCAGGACTCGATGGAGAAGCAGATGCGCGCCGACCGTGACAAGCGCGCCGCGATCCTCACCGCCGAGGGCTCCCGGCAGGCGGCGATCCTGCGCGCCGAGGGTGAGAAGCAGGCCGACGTGCTCAGGGCCGAGGGTGAGGCCCAGGCCGCCGTGCTGCGCGCCGACGGTGAGGCCGCGGCCATCCGCACGGTCTTCGAGGCCATCCACGACGGCGACGCCGACCAGAAGCTGCTCGCCTACCAGTACCTGCAGACCCTGCCCGAACTGGCCAAGGGCGACTCCAACAAGCTGTGGATCATCCCGAGCGAGGTCGGTGACGCGCTCAAGGGCCTCGGCGGCGCCTTCACCGGTCTGACCGGAGGCAACGGCGCCAGCCCGGCCGCCGCCGCCCCGGCCGCCACCCAGGTGCCGCTCGACCCGGCCGGACGCCCGTCCGTCACCCCGCCCGCCGGGCCGCGCCCGGTGGACACCGAGAAGGGCGCCGCCCGTCCGCGGGTCGAGCCGACCCGGGAGTACCCCACGATCGACCCCGAGTGACCGTCCTGATCCGGCCATGATCCGGCCGTGATCCCTCGACCCGCCCCCGGACCCGTCCGGGGGCGGGTCCGCGTCCGGCGGCCGTCCGGCCCGGTGTGACGTTCGTTCCGGATGCCGGATACCGCTGGCCCTCGCACCGCCCGCTGCTGCAAGATCAGCGCGACAGGGGCGAGCGAGGGGTTCGGACATGACGTTCTGGGAGGGGCTGGCCGTGCTGGCCGCCGGGGTCGGCGCCGGGACGATCAACACGGTCGTCGGTTCGGGCACGCTGATCACCTTCCCGGTGCTGCTCGCCTTCGGCCTGCCACCGGTCACCGCCAACGTCTCCAACACCCTCGGCCTGGTCCCCGGCTCGCTCAGCGGCGCCATCGGCTACCGCCGCGAGCTCGCGGGCCAGGGGCCCCGGCTGCTCCGGCTCGGCACCGCCTCCCTGCTCGGCGGGCTGCTCGGCGCCTGTCTGCTGGTCACCCTGCCGAGCGGTGCCTTCGACACGATCGTCCCGGTGCTGATCCTGCTCGCCCTGGTCCTGGTGGTCGTCCAGCCCAGGGTGGCGCGCGCGATGGCCGCCCGCCGGCGCGACGGCGCCGCGGCCGAGGTCGGCCCGGTGCTGCTCCTCGGGGTCTTCCTCACCGGCATCTACGGCGGGTACTTCGGCGCGGCCCAGGGCGTGCTGCTGATCGCCCTGATGGGCATGCTGCTCGACGACGGGATGCAGCGGCTGAACGCCGCCAAGAACGTGCTCGCGCTGATCGTCAACGGTGTCGCCGCCGTCTTCTTCCTCTTCACCTCGCACCTCGACTGGACGGCCGTCCTGCTCATCGCCGCCGGTTCGGTGCTGGGCGGCCAGATCGGCGCCAAGGTCGGCCGCCGGCTGCCGCCGCCCGTGCTGCGCGGCATCATCGTGGCGGTCGGTCTGATCGCCGTCACCCGGCTGCTCGTCGGCTGACCCGCCGTCGGCCGCCGCTCCGTACCGGACCACTTGAACCAGGAGGCCGTCATGGCACTGGAAATGCGCGAGATCTGTGAGCGCTGCGAGGTGTCGCTGACCGCGCAGGCGGCGGCCTTCATATGCTCCTTCGAGTGCACCTTCTGCCCGGACTGCACCGAGGCCATGTCCGCCGACTGCCCCAACTGCGGCGGTGAGCTGGTGGTCCGTCCGCGCCGGGCGGCCGACCGAGGAGAGGCAGCAGCACCATGAGCAGTGGACGCCCGGCCCTGTTGACCGAGGACGAGATCGCCGCGGGACTCACCGCGCTGCCCGACTGGAGCCGGGAGGGCAACTCGATCGTCCGGACCGTCGAGGCGGCCAGCTTCCCGGCCGCCATCAGGATCGTGGACTCGATCGCCGTGACCTCCGAGCAGATGGACCACCACCCCGACATCGACATCCGCTGGCGGACCCTGCGCTTCGTCCTCCTCACCTACAGCGAAGGTGGTCTGACCAGCCTCGACTTCACCCTCGCCGCCCGGATCGACGAGGCCGTGCGCGCCGAATCCTGAGCCCGGGTCAGCGCCCGGAGCCCAGGGTTCCGGGCGGTACGCCTCCACCGACATGAGATGCTGGCGGCTTGTCGCACGCAGTCGGACGGACGGGACGCATGGCTCAGGACCACTCCGGGACCGCTGGGCAGGAGCCCATCGGGTACGACTACCAGCAGCAGCCCTGGTACCCACCGCAGCAGTCGGCGGCGGCCGGTGACCCTTGGTACGGCGGTCAGCAGCAGCCGTACGCGGGAAGCGAGCAGGGCTTCGCCGAGCACCAGGGCTTTCCCGACCAGCGGGGTTTTCCCGGGCAGCACGGTTTCGCCGAGCACCAGGGCTTCCCGGAGCAGCAGTCCTACGCCGAGCAACAGGGCTTCGCCGAGCAGCACGGACTGCCCGGCCAGCCCGGTTGGGCCGCCCCGAACACCGACCCGTGGCAGACCGGGGCCCAGCAGCAGGAGCCGGGCGGACAGGACGGCTTCTACGCACCCGGCGCGCCCGCCACCGACAACGCACCCTTCGGGACCGCCCCCGCTTACGACCCGTTCGGGACCACCGCGCCCGGCAGCGGCGCCGGTGCCGACTCCGTCTACGGCCAGTACCCGGCCGCCGAGCAGCAGCTGTACGCCCCGGCGGGCACCGACAACGGCTACTACGGCTTCGACCAGCAGCACCCCGCCGACCCGACCGAGCAGCTGCCTCCCGTGCCGGCCTCCGGAGGCGGCGCCGACCCGGACCAGGGCCCGCCCACCGCCGCGTTCGACCCGGCCGCGTTCACCCCGTTCGAGCAGCTCGCCACCACCGCCATGCCCGCCGTGTCCGACGACGCGGCCGGCGGCCCCTCGCCGACCGGGCCCGGCGGTCGTCCCGGGGCGCAGCAGGGCGACCACGGCGGGGACACCGGCCCAGACGGCGGCAAGGGCAAGGGCTCGCTCGCCGACCGCGCCAGGTCCGCCTTCGCCGCGGTCGTCTCGGCCGAGCACGGCCCCGGCCGACGGACCCTCGCCATCCGCGCCGGCGCCGGCGCCGGGGCGGTCCTCGTCCTGATAACGGCCGCCTTCCTGGCCACCGGCGGCAGCAGCGGCAGCGGCAGCGGCGGCGGAGCCACCGAGGACCCGGCCGCCGCCAAGGCGTTCGCGGTCGCCCATGCCAAGGCCTGGACCGCCCAGCCCGCAGCCGCCGGATCGGCCGGCTCCGACGACACCCTGGTCGGCAGCTGGCTGCTCGCCGCCACGGCCGTCCGCGCCGACAGCACCGGCGTGCACGCGTACGCGCTGGCCGACGGCAAGCCCGCCTGGACGGTGGCGCCGCCGGCCGACAACGCGGCCGCCTGCGGCCTCTCGCCCACCGTGAACAGCAACGGCCTCGGCGTCGCCCTGTTCCGCCCGCAGGCCGACCCGAAGAGCCCCTGCACCCTGCTCGCCGCCATCGACACCAAGACCGGCAAGACGGCCTGGACCAAGACCCTCTCGGACACCAAGGACCCGTACTCCGCCCGTGTCGCGGTCAGCGGCGACAAGGTGATCGCGGTCGGCGACGACAAGGCGTGGGCCTGGGCGGCAGCAGACGGCAGCGACGCCTGGCAGTACACCGGCCAGGGCAAGTTCTGCACCCTGTCCGGTGGTGCGAACGGCGACACCGTCCTGCTCAGCAGCAGCTGTGCCGACAGCGACCCGAACATGCAGGCCGTCGCGCTCAACGCCGCCGACGGCAAGGTCAAGTGGTGGCGCGGGCTCAACAACGCTCCGAAGACCGTCACCGTCCTGTCGGCCGAACCCGCCGTGGTCCTCACCACCGGTCAGAGCCCCACCGATGACCGGGTACTGGCCTGGGGTGTCAACGGCGACCCGGCCACCGAGATCCCGGTCTCGGGCAACGGCGGCCGCCTCGACGTCGCCCGGGGCAGCTTCAGCGCGACTCCCGGCGTCTTCTTCCAGGGCCACACCATGGTCACCACGCTGACGCCGGCCGAGGGCAGCCCTGTCGCCGTGACCGCGTACGACCTGAGCACCGGCAAGCCGCTCTGGAAGACCGCGGCCCAGGAGAAGGGCAAGGCCCGCGCGGTCGGCATCGACAACGGCGCGCTGATGCTCGCCGTCGACGAGCGCCTGGACCAGCCCGCCCACCTCAGCCGCTTCGCGCTGACTGGCGGTCAGGAGTCCACCGGTGGCGCGTACCCGCAGGGGACCGGCCTGCTGCTCACCTCGGGCCGGGTCCTGATCGGCGGCGAGAAGGTGGTGGCCGTGCCCGAGCACTCGGCCAACTTCGGTACCGCCACGGCCTTCCAGGCCAAGGGCTAGTCACCGGGCGCCACGACCTCCGGCGCGGTGGGGCTGCCTCGGCACCCCACCGGGCCGGAGGTCCTCGCGTTTTCGGACGGGTGGCGGCCGGACGCCGTCCCGTCGGTCGATCCGATCAGTCAATCCGATCGTTTCCGGGCGCCGGTCGCGGGTGTGGACATATTGTGTGCCCGGACAGTGCGGGATCATCTCCAGCCCGGCGCACTGTCGACACCCTGGCGGCGGCGGTGTCCACGCCGGTCCGCGCGTCCGGGCAGGTGTGGGTGGGGCGGGGCGTCGGTCGACTCGACGGCCCCGGCGAAGCGCTGACTTGGAGCACGTGTGAAAACTGCCCGGATGGTGGGGGCGGCCTCGCTGGCCGTACTGGCTCTGTTCGCCACCGCATGCGAACCCGACGACGGCTCGGCCGGCAGCGCCGCAGGTGCGGGCACCGCTACGAGCGCCACGGCATCGGCATCGGCTACGGCCCCTGCCACGGCCTCGGGCTCGGAGTCGGCCTCCCCGAGCGCCGTGCCGATGCCGAGCAGCACCCCGGAGCAGCCCCGGTCCTCGCCGGCCCACGAGTCGCCGACCACCGTCCGCAAGCCCGAACCCGCGCCGAGCAGCACCGCCGCCGACGAGCCGGAGGCCGCCAAGGCGGCCGGATCGTGCGGGTCCCACACCACCGGGACCTGCGGCTGGGACGCCGGCCGGACGCCCGTCAGCCAGAGCGAGATGGCCGAGTGCAATGACGGCTCGGTCTCGACCAGCGCGACTCCCCAGGGCACCTGCTCGCACCACAAGGGCGTGCGCTACTGGTTCAAGTAGGCCGGTCCCGTTCGAGCAGGACGGTCCCGGCACCGACCGAACCCGGGTTCCCGCGACGCGGGA
>NZ_JBHJVK010000015.1:0-127452 GCF_042264695.1 Kitasatospora sp. NPDC056138
CCAGCTTATCAGATGTTTTCCGCTCCGTTTTCCGGAGTTTCACTCACCCGATCCGCTTTCCTTCGGCCTTTCGGCGATCCAGACTCTATCAGATCACTCTGACCGTCTTTCGCGCTTCCCGGGCTTTCAGGAGGCTTTCGCCGAACCGACCTGACGGCCTGTCCGACGCCTTGAACCTTAGCCGATCGCCGCTCCGAGAAGCGAACCCGACCACAATCCAGAAAAACACACAACAATTCCAGCCAAGACATGCCGGAGCACGACTCAGCTCGAACAGAAGAAGTGGTGTTTCAGAGGATTGGCCGCCCCGGGACCGTCCGCGCCGATGCGTGTCCGGTGCTCCCTGCCGAGCGACTAGAGAACACTACCCCCATCGGGGACCGGGGGCAAACCCGAGCTGGTCCGGCCGGGGGAAGGCGAGTCCGAGCATCGGGTGCGCCCGCACCTGGAGCCGGTCGACCGGTCGACCCGGTCGACAGCACGTACTCGTCGCCCCCGGAACGGCGGGATGCCCGAGTGCGGCGGCGCCGCTCGCGCGCCCGGTGTGCTGGGCGCGGAAGCGGGGGCGTCAGGCATTGAGGTAGGCGAGGACCGCGAGGACCCGCCGGTTGCTGTCGCTGTCCGGGGGCAGCATGAGCTTGACGAAGATGTTGGAGATGTGTTTCGCCGCCGCGCCTTCGGTGATGAAGAGGCGCTGGGCGATGGCGGTGTTGGAGCAGCCCTCGGCCATGAGTTCCAGTACGCCCCGTTCACGTGCCGTCAGCGCGCCGAGCGGCTCGTCGCGGGCGTGGCTCACCATCAGCTGCGAGACCACGGCGGGGTCCATGGCGGTACCGCCGGCGGCCACCCGGCGGATCGCGTCGATGAACTGTTCGTTGTCGAAGACGCTGTCCTTGAGCAGGTAGCCGATCCCGCCGGTGCCGTCGGCGAGGAGCTCCCGGGCGTACATCTGCTCGACGTGCTGAGAGAGCACGAGGATCGGCAGGCGGGGGATCTCGCGCCTGGCCTGGAGTGCCGCCTTCAGGCCTTCGGTGGTGAAGGTCGGCGGTAGCCGGACGTCGACGATCAGGATGTCGGGACGGTGCCTGGCGGCGGCTTCGAGCAGGTCCGGACCGTTGTCCACGGCGGCCACGGTCTCGAATCCGTATGCGTCAAGGAGCTGAATCAGCCCCTGCCTCAGGAGGAAGAGGTCTTCGGCGAGGACAACACGCACGGTATCTCCATCTTTATTACGGTCGGACCGCCCGGAGGGCTGCTGATGTCCAGGGTTCCGTCGAACGTGGCCAGTCGGCGGCGGATGCCGTGCAGCCCGGTGCCCTTGCTGGCGTCGGCGCCGCCGCGGCCGTCGTCGGTGACCCGGGTGTGCAGCACGCCGTCGTCGTGCCAGGCGGCGACCTCGACGTGGTCCGCACCGGAGTACTTCAGTGCGTTGGTCAACAGCTCCGACACGGAGAAGTACACGGCGGACTCGAGCGGCGGGGCCGGCTGGCCGGGGATGTCCACCGTCACCTCGACCTGGAGCGGGCTCGCGAGTCCAAGGGCCCGCAGCGCGTCGGCGAGACCGCGTTCGGCGAGGACCGGGGGGTGGATGCCGCGGACCAGGTCACGCAGCTCCCGCAGGGCCGACACGGAGGACGCGCGGGCGTCGAGCAGCAGTCTGCGTGCCTCGTCCGAGTTGCTGTCGAGGTGCCGCTCCACGGCCCCGAGGGTCATTCCGAGGCTGACCAGCCTGGCCTGGGCGCCGTCGTGCAGGTCGCGTTCGATGCGGCGCAGCTCGGCGGCCGCTGCGTCCAGCGCGCCGGACCGGGTCTCGGCCAGGTGCCGGACCCTGGTGGCGAGCACGGCCCGTTCGGTCGGGCCGAGCAGGAAGCGGGTGAAGTACGCGTGCGCCTTGAGGATCGGCGGGCTGACCCACATCCAGGCGAAGAACAGGGCCACCGCGGCGACCGCGGCCAGCAGGGCGCTCGGCGAGCCCTGGACCGGGACGAAGAAGTACTCCCGGCCGCTGCCGCGGGCCTGCAGCACGGGCCGCCAGAGGCCGCCGGCCAACGCCAGCCCTTCGAGGACGTAGTAGAGGATCGCGGCGGGCAGGAATCCGATCATGCCGACCACCGAGTTGAGCAGCAGCCACAGCAGGTCCCGCCAGCTGGCGGGGTCGGTCAGAATCCATTTGCAGCGGCGGATCCACCCGACGATGTCCTTCTCGAACTCCTTGGGCTCCGGCCGGTACGGGACGGCGACCGGGACACCGGACCGTCCGGCGGTGCGACGGCTGGCGTTGCAGAGCCAGCGGACCGCCTTGGTGACGATCGGCAGCATGACCGCGCCGATGCCGATGACGAAGAGGATCACGAAATAGGCGGTGACCAGGAACAGGCAGACGGACGCCATGGCCCCGAGTGCGATCATCACGCCGACCACCAGGTCTCCGCAGGCCCGGCGGAACCGGGCGGGCACCTCGCGGAGCAGGGCTCCGGTGCTCACCGGGAGTCGTCCGGGGCCGTGCGTAAGCCGGAGCCGGAACCTGAGGAGCCGGGCCGTACGTTCGTGCGGTAATCGAAGCACACCAGAGTGATCGTCCATCCGTGACAGCAGCGATCCCGCGAGCCCCGCGTCCTTCGGGTGCGTAGACGCACCGCCCGGACGAGGCTAGCGGGTTTTCCCGGTGATCGCCACGCTACTAAATCTCAACGAGCCGTGACGAGTTGACTGGTGGTCGGCCGGATCCGGGCCACGTGCGGCCGGTCGCACCACGGGGCCGCTCCCCCGTCCGACGACGGAGGAGCGGCCCCGGGTTTCCGGTCAGGCGGGGGTCCTGGCCGTCTCGATCGGCGGCGTCCGCATCCCCCTCCAGGAGGGGAACAGGGTCGCGCCGAAGATCAGTGCGAGAGCGCCGCCGATGATCGCCAGGTAGATGCCGATCGAGCCGGACGGCAGCGGCGAGTCCGCCTTGACCAGGCTGTACGGGACGATCGTGGTCGCCGCGGCGATGGTGCCGAGGACGGTCGCGATGACCGCGACCAGGGCGCCCTCGACGCTCAGCATCCCGATCACCTGCGCCCGGGTGGCGCCGGTCAGCCGCTGGAGGCCGAACTCGCTGCGCCGCTTGCGGGTCACCGCCACCAGGGTGTTGATCACGGTGATCGCCGCGTATCCGACGATCATGGCGACGATGGTGTAGTTGGACGAGACCAGGATCTGCTGGATCTGGGAGTTCTCGCTGGTCAGCGTGGAACGGTCGGCGATCCTGGTGCCGGGCACCGAGGCCGCCACCGTGTCCAGGTGGGCCTGGAGCTGGCCGGAGTCGGCGCCCGCCTGGGCGCGGACCAGGATCTGCTTCGGCAGGCCGGCGGTGGTGTGTGCGGCCAGCACGGTGGAGGGCAGCAGCAGGTACTCCTGCTTGGGGTTGTCGGCGTAGAGGGCGACCACCTTCGGGGCGGCCGCGACGCCGTCGCCGAAGTGGATCTTCAGCGAGTCCCCGATCCGCACGCCGAACTTCTCCGCCTGCTTGTCCGACAGGGCCACCGTGTCGCCCTGCAGTTCGCCGATCGAGCCGGTGAGCGAGTCGAGCGCGATGGTCTGCCCGGCCCCGTCGGCCGACACGCCGCGCAGGTCCATGTCGGTGCTTCCGCCGGAGGCGTCCACGAAGCCCTTCGAGGTGACCAGTTCCGAGGCGCCGGCCACGCCGGGGACGGCGCGGACCGTACCGACCACGTTCGGGCCGAAGCCGCCGGTCGAGGAGTCGAGCACGTAGTCGGCGAGCACGTTGCTGGAGTAGCTCTTCGCGGAGACGTGGTCCTCCGTGGACTGCATGTACAGCGTGCCGGTGGCGATGCCGATCAGCAGCACGATCGGTGCGACCGCGCCCGCCATCCGGACGTTGTTCGTGGTGGCGTTGCGGATGGCCATGTACCCGGACAGGCCCGTCAGCAGGCGCACCGGCCAGCTCAGCGCCACCACCACGGCCTTGGTGATGCCGGGCGCCAGCAGCGCGAGGCCGATCGCGAAGAGCACGGAGGCCGGTCCCGCAGTGCTCGCCAGGGTCGGGCCGTCGGTCATGACCGTCGCCGTGATGACCGACAGGGTGACACCGTTGACCAGGAAGAACAGCGCCAGCAGCAGCCGGGTGAGGGTGAACCAGCGGGTCTGGACGGTGCTCTCGGCCAGCGCCGCGACCGGCTTCGTCCTGGCCGCCTTCCGGCCGGCGAACAGGGTCGCGCCGAGGGCGGCCGCGATCGCCGCGAACGCACCGACCGTGATCGGGATCCAGCCCTCGTGGAAGGTGATCGCCTTCGACACCACGCCGTTGCCGGTCAGTTGGTCGAACAGCAGCTTGCCGACGACGTACCCGGGCGCCACCGCCAGGGCGGTGGCCAGCACCGACAGCACCGCGGTCTCACCGAGGATCATCCGGCGCACCTGCCGGGAGGTGGTGCCGATCGCCCGCAGCAGCGCCATCTCGTGCGCCCGCTGCTGCAGCGACAGCCCCAGCGTCGAGGCGACGCCGAACATCACGATCAGGACCGCCCAGCTGCCGAAGATCGCCGCAAGGATGGTCACCGTGCGCTGGCTGGAGAGGGTGCCCGGCAGGTCCGCGAGGCCGCGCCGCTCACCGGTGAGCACCATGGCCTTGCCGCTCACCGCCGACTCCACGGACCTGCCGAGCTCGGGCACGTCCACTCCCGGCGTCGGCAGGACGCCGACGGAGTCGAACCTGCCGCCGGAGCCGGCCAGTTGCTGCGCCTCGGCGTCGGAGAAGAACACCGCGGGCTGTGTCGTTCGGTCGGCGTCCTGCCGGGCGATGCCCGCCACCGTGAACTTCCGGGTGGCGCCGTGCACCGCCAGGTCGACGCCGGAGCCGACCGAGGCACCCGAGTCGGCCGCCAGCGTCGCGTCGAGGACCACCTGGCCGGTGCCCACCGGGGCCGCGCCCTGGGTCAGGGTGTAGGGCGTCAGGCCCGAGCTGGTCCAGTTGTGGCCGGCCGACCCGGTGGAGACCGGCTTGCCGCCGGTCAGCACGGTCGCCGGGAAGGACAGGTCGGTGATCGCCCGGGCGACGCCGGGAACCGCCTTGACGGCATCGACCACGCCGGAGTCGATCCGGTTGCGCTCGGTCAGTGCCGTGGAGTCGTAGGTCTGCTGACCGGTCACCACGATCGGTACCCCGGCGAGCCGCTGCGGCGGGGCCGCCATCCGGACGCCGGTCTCCATGAGTCCGCCGCAGGCCATCACGATCGCGGCACCGAGGAACATCGCAACGAAGGTGGCGATGAAGCCGATCTTACGGAACTTCAGGGTGCGGAACGCCAGCATCCACATCAGCGTCCACCCCCCGCCAGTGCCGAGGAGGACTCGTGGTTCTCGTCGTCCCAGGCGCCGAGCCTGGTCATCCGCGCCGCGACCGCCTCGGCGGTCGGCTGGCGCAGCTCGCCGACGAACCGGCCGTCCGCGAGGAAGACCACGCGGTCGGCGTACGAGGCGGCCACCGGGTCGTGGGTGACCATGACGAGGGTCTGGCCGCTGGCGGTCACCGACTCGCGCAGCAGGCCGAGCACCGCCGCCGCGGTCCGGGTGTCCAGTGCGCCGGTCGGTTCGTCAGCGAAGATGACGGCGGGCCGGGTCACCAGGGCGCGGGCGATCGCCACCCGCTGCTGCTGACCGCCGGAGAGCTGGCCGGGCAGGTGGTTCAGCCGGTCGGCCAGGCCGACCCGGTTGACCACCATCAGGATCTGGTTCTTGTTCGGACGCTTGCCGGCCAACTGGAGCGGCAGCACGATGTTCTGCATCACCGTCAGTGCCGGCAGCAGGTTGAACGACTGGAAGATGAAGCCGATCCGGTCGCGGCGCAGCTTGGTCAGCCGCACCTCGTCGAGGTCCGCGAGGTTCGTGTCACCGACCAGGACCGCGCCCGAGGTGGGCTGGACCAGACCGGCGGCGCAGTGCAGGAACGTGCTCTTGCCGGATCCCGAGGGGCCCATGACGGCCGTGAAGGTGCCGGTCTCGAAGGTCATGCTCAGTCTCTTGAGCGCGGCCACCTCGTTGTCGCCCTTGCCGTAGATCTTCTCGACCGCTTCCAGCCGCACGGCCACTGTCTGCTGACCGCTTTCCTGAGTGTGCACTGGAACTCCCCACCGGATTGTCACGCACCTCGCGCTAACTGACATCCACGGTAGGAGCGGAGGCAGTTCGGCACATTGGCACTGGTTGGCGTATCCGAGGTAGAGGTTTCTCTACCATCGCCGTCGTTGCACGGGTATGCGAAGGGGCGCGGGGCCGCTGCGTCGAGCAGGGCCCCGCGCCCCGGGTGAACGGGTCAGCGTCCGAGGGTGGACAGCCAGTCGTCGATCGCCTCGGCGGCGGCCGGCGCGGACTCCTCCAGGATGGTGAAGTGGGTGCCGGGCACCTCGCGCAGCACGTGCTCGCCGGGCCACGAGGCGCGCCAGTTCTCGGTACCCGGTCCCTCGGCGAAGGACTCGGCCGGGCGGACGAACAGCACCGGGGCCGACAGGGTGCCGGGCAGGCAGTCCACGATCAGGTCGCTGTAGCGGCTCATCGCGGCGAGCCTGGCGGCGCTGAACCGGCCGAACGAGGACTCGCGGTCCAGCATGCCCCGGAACATCTGGGGCCAGAGCTCGTCCTGGCCCTCCGTGTCGGGCAGGTAGGTGTCCATCAGCACCACGCCGTCGGCCGGGGTGCCCGCCTTCTCCAGCGCCTCCGCGGTCGCGTGCGCGAACTGGCCGCCGGAGGAGTAGCCGACCAGGACGAAGGGCTCCCCCGCCGCCGCGGCCCGCACGCCCTCGGTGAAGAACTCGACTGCGGCGTCCACCGAGAGCGGCAGCGCCTCACCCGGGCCGAATCCCGGCACGGGTGGCACCAGCACCTCCCGGCGGCCGCGGAAGTGCGAGGCGAGGCGCGCGTACTGGTGGGCTCCGCCGAGTGCCATCGGGGACGGGAAGCAGATCAGCTTGGGTCCCTGGTCGCCCTGGGCGAGGCGCACCGGCTCGGCCGGCCGGGGCGCCCCGGCCGCCGAGGAGAACGAGGGGAGGATCTCGGCGACCGCGTTGAGCAGGCTCATCCCCTTCATCATCCGGCCGTCGGCGGCCGCCCTGCGCAGCAGGCCGCTGATCGACTCCAGGTCCTCGGCCGCCGCCGCGGGCGGCCGGGAGCCGCCGTGGAGCAGTTCGGTACGCAGGTGGCCGGCCAGTTCGGCCGGGGTGCGGTGGTCGAAGACGACGCCGGCCGACAGGGCCAGCCCGGTCGCCGAGGCCAGTGCGGTCCGCAGTTCCGTCCCGGAGACCGAGTCCATCCCGGCCTCCAGGAAGCCGAGGTCCGGCTCGATCCACTCCGGCCCGGGGTGGCCGAGGACGGCGGCCGCCTGCGCGCGCACCAGCTCGACCAGTAGCTGCTGCTGCTCGGCCTCGGACGCGCCGGCCAGCCGCTCGCGCAGCGGTTCCCGCTCCTCGGCCGCGGGCTGCTCGGGCGTGCTGAGCGCGCCGACGGTCAGGGCGACGTCCGCCGCCAGCCAGTACCGCTGGTGCTGGAAGGCGTAGGTCGGCAGCGGGGCCTGCCCGGTGCCGGGGAACACCGCCTGCCAGTCCGGGGACAGGCCGTCCACGTAGAGCCGAGCCAGTCCGGACAGCAGGGCCGCGGTCTCCGAGCCGCGTCGGCGGCCCAGCGCGACGAAGGCCGCGTCCGGTGCGCCGGCGCTCTCCCGGGCCATCCCGGTCAGGACGGCGTCCGGACCGAGCTCCACGAACCGGCCGACGCCGGCCTCGGCCAGCGCGCGCACGCCGGCTTCGAACCGGACCGGTTCGCGGACGTGCCGGACCCAGTAGCCGGGGTCGCGCAGCAGCTCCGGGTCCGCCAACCGCCCGGTGAGGTTGGACACCAGGGGGATCACCGGCTCGTGGTAGGTCATGCTCTCGGCGACCGCGCGGAACTCCGCGAGCATCGGCTCCATCAGCGGCGAGTGGAAGGCATGACTGACCGCCAGCCGCTTGGTCTTCTCGAAAGCCCCCGCGATCCGCAGCACCTCGGCCTCGTCACCCGAGACCACCACCGACGCAGGACCGTTGACCGCCGCGATACCCACCCGCTCGTTCAACAGCGGCAGCACCTCGCCCTCGGACGCCTGCACCGCCACCATCGCACCACCGGCGGGCAACGCCTGCATCAACCGCCCACGAGCAGCCACCAACCGACAGGCATCCGCCAACGACAGCACACCCGCCACATGCGCGGCAGCCACCTCACCGATCGAATGACCCGCCAGGAAATCCGGCCGCAGACCCCACGACTCCACCAACCGGAACAACGCCACCTCGAAGGCGAACAGACCGGTCTGGGCGTACAGGGTCCGGTCGACCTGCTCGGCGTCCGTACCGAAGAGGACGTCGGCGGTGCCGACCCCGAGGTGTTCGTTCAGCTCGTCGAAGGCCGCCGCGAACACCGGCTGGTGGGCGCGCAGTTCGGCGCCCATCCCGAGCCGCTGCGCGCCCTGCCCGGTGAACAGGAACGCGGTCCTGGTACCGGTGCGCGCCCGGCCTCGGACGACGTTCGGGGAGCTGTCCCCGGCGGCCAGCGCCCGCAGGCCGAGCAGGAGTTGCTCCCGGTCCGCGCCGACCACGGCGGCCCGGTGCTCGAAGACGGACCGCCTGGTGCCCAGCGCCCTGGCCACCGCGCCCGGTTCCAGCTCCGGCCGGTCCGCCGCGAAGGCGTGCAGCCGCTCGCCCTGGGCGGGCAGCGCCTGCGGCCCGCGTGCGGACAGCGGCCACAGGACCCTGGCCGGCGCGGGGTCGGGCGCGGGGTCCGGCGCGGGCTCGGTGGCCGGGGCCGCCTCGATGATGACGTGGGCGTTGGTGCCGCTGATCCCGAACGAGGAGATCCCGGCCCGGCGCGGACGCCCGGCCTCGGGCCACTCCCGCGCCTCGGTCAACAACCGGACCTCACCCGCCGACCAGTCCACCTTCGTCGACGGCTCACCCACGTGCAACGTCCTCGGCAGCACACCGTGCCGCATCGCCTGCACCATCTTGATCACACCCGCCACACCCGCAGCCGCCTGCGTGTGACCGATGTTCGACTTGACCGACCCCAACCACAACGGCCGCCCCTCCGGACGGTCCTGACCGTACGTCGCCAACAACGCCTGCGCCTCGATCGGATCACCCAACGTGGTCCCCGTACCGTGCGCCTCCACCACATCGACATCCGACCCCGACAACCGGGCACTGGCCAACGCCTGCCGGATCACCCGCTGCTGCGACGGACCGTTCGGCGCCGTCAGACCGTTCGAAGCACCGTCCTGATTCACCGCGGAACCCCGCACGACCGCCAGCACCTCGTGCCCGTTGCGCCGCGCGTCCGACAGCCGCTCCAGTACGAGGACACCGATGCCCTCGGCGAAGCCGGTGCCGTCCGCACCGTCCGCGAACGCCTTGCACCGGCCGTCCGGGGAGAGCCCCCGCTGGCGGCTGAACTCCACGAAGGTGCCGGGCGAGGCCATCACGGTGACCCCGCCGGCGAGCGCGAGCGTGGACTCGCCCTGCCGCAGCGACTGCGCCGCCAGGTGCAGCGCGACCAGCGACGAGGAACACGCCGTGTCGATCGACAGCGTCGGCCCCTCCAGCCCCAGCGTGTACGCCACCCGCCCCGAAACGATGCTCCCACTGCCGAACGCACCGAAGTAGTCGTGGTACATCACCCCGGCGAACACACCGGTCCGACTCCCCTTCAACGACAGCGGATCGATCCCCGCACCCTCCAACGCCTCCCACGAACCCTCCAGCAACAACCGCTGCTGCGGATCCATCAACAGCGCCTCACGCGGCGAGATCCCGAAGAACCCCGCATCGAACTCACCCGCACCGTGCAGGAACCCGCCCTCGGCGGTGTAGGACCTGCCCTCCAGGCCCGGCTCGGGGTCGTAGAGGTCGGTGTCCCACCCCCGGTCGGCCGGGAAGGGGGTGATTCCGTCCCCTCCCCCGGCCACCAGGTCCCACAGGTCCTGCGGCGAGGCCACGCCGCCCGGGTACCGGCACGACATGCCCACGATCGCGATCGGCTCGCGCAGGGTCGCGGTCAGCTTGCGGTTCTGCTCCCGCAGCCGCTCGGTCTCCTTCAGCGAGGCGCGGAGCGCTTCGAGCATCCTGGTGTCCGGCTTCTCGGACTGAGCCACGTTCCCACTCCTTGTCACAGGGCGTCGTCCTCCCCGGCGAGGTCGTCGAGTGCCAGGCTGATCAGGCTCTCGGCGTCCATCGCGTCGATCGACTCGCCGCTCTCGGCCCGCTCGTCGCTCTCCGGCTGCGGCTTCAGCCCGGCCAGTTCGAGCAGGCTGTCCAGCAGGCCGGAGTCGCGCAGCCGGGCCAGCGGGATCGCTCCCAGCGCCCGGCGGACGGCGTCCTCCTGGTCACCGCCGCCCGCTCCGTCGGCCGGGGCCAGCTCGGCCTCCAGGTGCTGCGCCAGGGCCGACGGGTTCGGGTAGTCGAAGATCAACGTGGCCGAGAGCCGCAGCCCGGTGGCCTCGTTGAGCTGGTTGCGGAACTCCACCGCGGTCAGCGAGTCGAAACCGAGCTCGCTGAACGCCCGGTCGAGGGCCACCTCGGCGGTTCCGAGCACCCCGGCCGCCTGGGTGCCGACCAGGTCGAGGAGCCGCGCGGTACGCTCCTCGGCCGGCAGTTCGGCCAGGCTGCGCCGGAGCGCGGCCGAGGCCGTCGAGGCGGCCTGCACGACCCGGCGCGGGGACGACGAGCGGACGAGTGAGCGCAGCAGCGGCGGGACCCGGTTGCCCTGTGCCAGTGCGGCGAGGTCGAGCAGGGCCGGCATCAGGACGGCTTCGTCGCTGCCGACGGCGGCGTCGAACAGGGCGAGGCCGGCCTCCTCGGTGAGCGCGCCCACCCCGGACTGTGCCAGCCGGCGGCTGTCGGCCTCGCCGAGCCGGTCGGCCATGCCGCCGCTGCCGGACCACGCGCCCCAGGCCAGCGAAGCGGCCGGGAGGCCGACCGCCCTGCGGTGCCGGGCCAGGCCGTCGAGGAACGCGTTGGCGGCGGCGTAGCTCGCCTGTCCCGGGCTGCCGAGCAGGCCGGCCGCCGAGGAGAAGAGGACGAACGCCGTCAGCGGCCGGTCCTTGGTCAGCTCGTGCAGGTTCCACGCCGCGTCCACCTTGGGCCGCAGCACGGCGGCCAGCCGCTCGGGCGTGAGCGAGGAGACCGTGCCGTCGTCGAGCACACCGGCGGCGTGCACGACTCCGGAGACCGGGTACTCGGCCAGTACCTGCGCCAGTTGCTCGCGGTCCGCCAGGTCGCAGGCGACGACGGCCACGTCGGCGCCGAGCCCGGTGAGCTCGGCCTGCAGCTCCTGCGCGCCGGGGGCCCGCAGACCGCTCCGGCTGAGCAGCAGCAGGCGCGGCACCTCGTGCTCGGTCACCAGGTGGCGTGCCACCAGGCGGCCCAGCGCACCGGTCCCGCCGGTGATCAGGACGCGGTCGGCCCAGCCCGCCGGAGCCCCGGGGGCGGGCAGCGCGGCCCTGGTGAGCCTCGGTGCACTGAACACGTCCGAACGCAGCGCCAGTTGCGACTCCCCGGAGGCGACGGCGGCCGGCAGCAGCCGGTACCCGGTGTCGGAGTCGTCCAGGTCGACCAGCACGATCCGGCCGGGGTGCTCCGACTGCGCCGAGCGGATCAGCCCCCAGGCCGCCGCACCGGCCAGGTCGGTGACGTCCTCACCGGCGAGGCCGACGGCTCCGCCGGTCACCACGGCCAGGGTCGAATCGGCGAACCGCTCGTCGGCCAGCCAGGACTGCACCCGGCCCAGCAGCACGGCCAGGCCGTCGCGGACCGCCTGCGGGTCGTCGCCGCCCGCGAAGGGCAGCACCATGACGTCCACCGGGTCCGCGAACGCGGTCGCCGCCTCGTCGAGGCCGCCGACCGCGGTCACCACCGCGACCTCCCCGGCCAGGACGTCGACCAGCCGCTGCCGGTGCGTGCCGAGCACCGCCCAGCGTCCGGCCGTCGGGGTCGCGCCGCCCGGCGTCCTGACCCACTCCACCGCGAACAGCGAGTCGTTGCGGTTCGCGGCGGCGGCCAGCCGGTCGGCGGAGACCTCGCGCAGCACCAGCGACTCCACCCGGGCCACCGGGACGCCCGCCCCGTCGGCGGCCTCGATCCGTACCGCGTCGGAGCCCGCCGGGCTGATCCGCACCCGCAGCGCCCGCGCGCCCACGGCGTGCAGTTCGACCCCGGTCCAGGCGAACGGCAGCGTCATCCGCTCCGCCGCCCCCTCCCGCAGTCCGATCGCGTGCAGGGCGGCGTCGAACAGCGCCGGGTGGATTCCGAACTGCTCGGTCTCGACGGGGAGTTCGACCTCGGCGAACACCTCGTCGCCCTGCCGCCAGGCCGCCCGCAGCCCCTGGAACCCGGGGCCGTACCCGGCACCGAGCCGCGCCAGCCGCTCGTACGTGCCGGCGAGTTCGACCGGCTGGGCTCCGGCCGGCGGCCAGGCCGTCGGGCCGGACGGGGCCGGGGCCCGGCCGGCGCCCAGGACGCCGGTGGCGTGCGAGGTCCACGGGTCGCCGTCCGCCGTCCGGGAGTACACCCGGAACGTCCAGGTGTCCGGGCCGTCCGGCTCCACGGTGCACTGCAGGCGGACCGTGCCGCTCTCCGGCAGCACCAGGGGTTCGGCGATGGTCAGTTCCTCGACCGTGCCGCACCCCAGCCGGGCACCGGCCGCGAGCGCCATCTCCACGAAGGCCGTCCCGGGCAGCAGCACCACGCCGCCGATGGCGTGGTCGGCCAGCCAGGGGTGGGTGTGCAGCGACAGCTGTCCGGTGAACAGCGTGCCGTCGGCTCCGGCGAGTTCCACGGCGGTGCCGAGCAGCGGGTGGTCCGCCGGCGCCCGCAGGCCCGACGCGTCGCTCGCCATCCAGTACCGGCTGCGCTGGAACGCGTACGTCGGCAGGTCGACCGCGGGCCCGGACGGCAGCAGCCGTGCCCAGTCGACCGTCCCGCCGTGGACCCCGACCGCGCCGAGTGCGGCGAGGACCGCCGCCGGCTCGTCCCGGTCCTTGCGCAGCACGGGGACCAGTGCGGCGTCGCCGCTCAGGCACTCGGCGGCCATCGCGGTCAGCACGCCGCCCGGGCCGATCTCCACGAAGCGCCGCACGCCCGCGTCCTCCAGGGCCCGGACGCCGTCGGCGAAGCGCACCGCCGAACGCGCGTGCCGCACCCAGTACTCCGGTGAGCACAGCTCCTCCGGGGCGGCCTGCGCGCCGGTCAGCGTGGAGACGATCGGGATCCGCGGCGGGGCGCAGTCCAGCCCCGCGGCGATCTCCCGGAACTCGGCGAGCATCGGCTCCATCAGCGGCGAGTGGAAGGCGTGGCTGACCGCCAGCTCCCTGGTCCGCTCGAACCGGCCGGCGATCGCCCGGACCGCCGCCGCCTCGCCCGAGACCACCACGGAGGTGGGCCCGTTGACCGCCGCGATGCTCACCCGGTCGGTCAGCAGCGGCTCGACCTCGGCCTCGGCGGCCTTGACGGCCACCATCACGCCGCCCCCGGGCAGCTCCTGCATCAGCCGGCCGCGCGCGGCGACCAGCCGGGCGGCGTCCGCCAGCGACCACACCCCGGCCACGTGGGCGGCGGCGAACTCGCCGACGGAGTGCCCGGCGAGCAGGTCGGGGCGGACACCGAAGGACTCCAGCAGGCGGAACAGCGCGACCTCGACCGCGAACAGCGCGGGCTGGGTGAACTCGGTCCGCTCCAGCAGCTCGGCCGAGGCCAGCACCTCGCGCAGCGGCCGGTCCAGCAGCGGGTCGAGCACCGCGCACACCTCGTCGAAGGCGGCCCCGAAGGCGGGGAACGCCTCGGCCAGTTCCAGTCCCATGCCGGCGCGCTGCGAGCCCTGTCCGGAGAACAGGAACGCGGTCCTGCCCTCCTTCGCGGTGCCGACGGTGACCGCCGGCGAGGCCGCGCCTTCGGCCAGCGACCGCAGACCGTGCAGGAGTTGCTCCCGGTCCGCGCCGCTCACCGCCGCCCGGTGGGCGAGCGTGGTCCGCGCGGTCGCCAGCGCCGCCGCGACCCGGCGCGGATCGAGCTCGGGCCGCTCGGTCAGACGGGTCAGCAGCCGGTCCGCCTGGGCCCGCAGCGCCTGCGGGCCGTGCCCGGAGAGCAGCAGCGGGAGCTGCCCGGCCGGCAGCACCGCGCCCGGCTGGTCCTCGGCGGGCGCCTCGGCCGGGGCGGCCTCGATCACCACGTGCGCGTTGGTTCCGCTGATCCCGAACGAGGAGATCCCGGCCCGGCGCGGGTGGTCGTACGCGGGCCACTCCCGCGACTCGGTGAGCAGCCGGACGTGGCTGTCGGTCCAGTCGACGTGCCGGGACGGCTCGTCCACGTGCAGGGTCCTGGGCAGCACCCCGTTGCGGATGGCCTGCACCATCTTGATCACACCGGCCACCCCGGCCGCGGCCTGGGTGTGGCCGATGTTCGACTTGATCGAGCCCAGCCAGAGCGGGCGCTCGTCGGTGTGCTCGCTGCCGTACGTCGCGATCAGGGCCTGCGCCTCGATCGGGTCGCCCAGCGTGGTGCCGGTGCCGTGCGCCTCCACCACGTCGACCTCGCCGCCCGGCACGCCGGCCGCGGCCAGCGCCCGACGGATGACCCGCTGCTGCGCCGGACCGTTGGGGGCGGTGATGCCGTTGGACGCGCCGTCCTGGTTCACCGCGGTGCCGCGCACCACGGCCAGCACCTGGTGGCCGTTGCGGCGGGCGTCCGAGAGCCGCTCCAGGAGCAGCACGCCCGCGCCCTCGCCGAAGCCGGTCCCGTTGGCCGCGTCGGCGAACGGACGGCACCGCCCGTCCCGCGACAGGCCGCGCTGACGGCTGAACTCGACGAAGGTCCCCGGGGTCGCCATCACCGTGACACCGCCGGCCAGCGCCAGCGTGCAGTCGCCCTGCCGCAGCGACTGGACCGCGAGGTGCAGTGCCACCAGGGAGGACGAGCAGGCGGTGTCCACCGACAGCGTCGGCCCCTCCAGGCCGAGGGTGTAGGCGACCCGGCCCGACACCACGCTGCCGGAGCCGTAGCTCTCGAAGTAGTCGTGGTACATCACGCCGGCGAACACCCCGGTCGCGCTGCCCCGCAGCGAGGCCGGGTCGATGGACGCCCGCTCCAGCGCCTCCCAGGACGTCTCCAGCAGCACCCGCTGCTGCGGGTCGGTGACCAGCGCCTCGTCCGGCTCCATGCCGAAGAAGCCGGCGTCGAAGTCGCCCGCGTCGTAGAGGAACGCACCGTGCCTGGCGTAGCTGGTGCCGGGACGGTCCAGGGTCGGGTCGTAGAGCGACTCCAGGTCCCAGCCACGGTCGGCCGGGAACTCGCCGACGGCGTCCACCTCGCCGACGACCAGCTTCCACAGGTCCTCGGGCGATTCGACGCCGCCGGGGTAGCGGCAGCTCATCCCGATGATCGCGATCGGCTCGTCGTCGAGCGCCGCGGGCGCCGCCGCCACCGGCGCCGCCACCAGGTTGCCGACCAGCTGGTCGAGCAGGTACCCGGCCAGCTCGGCCGGGGTCGGGTAGTCGAACACCAGGGTCGCCGGCAGTCGCAGGTCGGTCGCCGCCGTCAGGGCGTTGCGCAGTTCGACGGCGGCCAGCGAGTCGAAGCCCAGCTCGCGGAAGGCCCGGTTCTGCTCCACCGCGTCCACCGAGCGGTGCCCGAGCACCGAGGCGGCGCGGGTGCGCACCAGCTCGACCAGGACCGCGCCGCGCTCCGCCGCCGGGAGTGCCGCGAGCCTGCTCCGCAGCGAGTCGGCGCCCGAGGCCGGACCGTCCGAGACGCTCTGGCGCTGGGTGCGCACCAGGGCGCGGAAGAGCGGTGCCAGGGCGTCGCCCTGGGCCCGCAGGCCGGCCGGTTCCAGCTTCATCGGAAGCACCGCCGGGTGCTGCGCCCGCATGGCCGCGTCGAACAGGGCCAGGCCCTCGTCGGTCTCCAGCGCCGCCACGCCGCCCCGGGAGATCCGGGAGAGGTCGGTGTCGTCGAGGGTTCCGGTCATCCCGCTCGCCTGCGCCCACAGCCCCCAGGCCATGGACTGCGCGGGCAGTCCGAGCGCCCGCCGGTGACCGGCCAGCGCGTCGAGGAAGGCGTTCGCCGCCGCGTAGTTGGCCTGGCCCGGCGAGCCGAGGGTGGCGGCGGCCGAGGAGAACAGCACGAACGCCTTCAGGTCCAGTTCGGCGGTGAGCTCGTGCAGGTGCCAGGCCGCGTCCACCTTGGGGCGCAGCACGGTGTCCAGGCGTTCGGGGGTGAGCGAGGAGAGCACGCCGTCGGCGAGCACGCCGGCCGCGTGCACCACGACGGTCAGCGGGTGCTCGGCCGGGATCCCCGCCAGCACCTCGGCGAGGCCGTCGCGGTCCGCCACGTCGCAGGCGGCGGTGGTGACCCGGGCGCCGAGTCCGGTGAGCTCGGCCACCAGGTCGGCGGCCGCACCGCGGCGGCTGACCAGCAGCAGGTTCCGGGCGCCCCACTCGGTCACCAGGTGACGGGCGATCAGTCCGCCCAGCGCGCCGGTCGCACCGGTCACCAGGACGGTGCCCTCGGGGTCGAACCCGGCCGGGCTCCCGTCCTCGGCCGGATCGGCCCGGACCAGCCTGGGCAGCCGGATCACGCCGTCCCGGATCGCGACGTGCGGTTCGCCGACGGCGACCGCGGCCGCCAGCAGGGCCGGGGAGGCCGGGTCCTCGTCGAGTTCGACGAGGACGATCCGGTCGGGGTTCTCCGTCTGGGCCGAGCGCACCAGTCCGGCGACCGCCGCTCCGGCCAGGTCGGCGCCGGTGGCCACCACCAGGGTGGCGTCGGCGAGTTGTTCGTCGGCCAGTTTGGCGCGCAGCTCGTCCAGGACGGTCCCGACGGCTGCCCGGACCTCGTCGGCACCGGTACCGGCCGGGGTGCGCAGCACCTCCAGCCGGCGGTCGGGGCCGGCGGCCGGTGCCGGCGCGGGGACCCAGTCCACCCGGTAGAGCGAGCCCGCCCGCGCCGACCTGGCGGCGGCGGCGAGCTGGTCGGCCGGGATCGGCCGCAGCGCGAGCGAGCCCACGCTCGCCACCGGCAGGCCGGCGGCGTCGGCGAGGTGCAGCGACACCGCGCCCGTCCGGTCCAACGGCCGTACCCGGACCCGCAGTTCCCTGGCGCCGGTCGCGTGCAGCTGCACCTCGGACCAGGCGAACGGCAGCAGTGCGTCGTCCGCGGCGATCCCGGTGAGGCCGACCGCGTGCAGGGCGGCGTCCGAGAGGGCCGGGTGCAGGCCGAAGCCGTCGACCTGCTGGGCGACCGCCACCTCGGCGTACACGTCCTCGCCGTGGCGCCAGGCGGCGCGCAGTCCCTGGAAGGCCGGGCCGTAGCCGAGTCCGGCCCCGGCGAGCTGCTCGTAGAGCCCGTCCAGCGCGATCGGCTCGGCGCCGGCGGGCGGCCACGCCTGGAGTTCCGGCTCGGCCGGGGCGCCGGCCGGGGCGAGGACGCCGTCGGCGTGCCTGGTCCACGGCAGCTCGTCCTCGGCGCTCTCGGCCCGTGAGTAGATGCCGACCGGGCGCCGGGAGTCCTCGGCCGCGCCGATCACCACCTGGAGCTGGACCGCACCGTGCTCCGGGAGCACCAGCGGGGCGTGCAGGGTCAGGTCGGCGACCCGGCCGAGGCCGACCCGGTCGCCCGCCTGGACGGCGAGTTCGAGGTAGCCCGTGCCGGGGAACAGCAGCTCCCCGCCGACCACGTGGTCCGCCAGCCAGGGGTGGGTGCCCACCGAGAGGCGGCCGGTGAGCACCACGCCGTCGGTGTCGGCGCGGGTCATCGCGGCGCTGAGGATCGGGTGGTCGGTCTGGGTGAGGCCGGCCGAGGTGACGTCGGCGTTGCCCGACACGCTGTCCAGCCAGAACTGCTCGTGCTGGAAGGCGTAGGTGGGCAGCTCGACCCGGTTCGGGCGCGGGCCGTCGAAGAACGTCTGCCAGTCGACCGCGATGCCGTGGGCGAACGCCTCACCGAGGGCGGCGGCGAACCTGGCCCGGCCGCCGTCGTCCCGGCGCAGCGAGCCGATGGCCCGGACACCGTCGAAGGTCTCCTGGAGGCCGACGGTGAGCACCGGGTGCGGGCTGGACTCGACGAAGACGCCGTGCCCCTTGCGGACGGCGGCGCCGGCGGCCTGCTCGAAGAGCACCGTCCGGCGCAGGTTGGTGTACCAGTACTCGGCGTCCAGCTCGGTGGTGTCGATGACGTCACCGGTGACGGTCGAGTAGAAGGGCACCTCGGAGGGGAGCGGCCGGACGTCGGCCAGGGTCTCCAGCAGCCGGCCGCGGATCGACTCGACCTGTGCGGAGTGCGAGGCGTAGTCGACCGGGAGCCGCTTGACCCGGATGCCCTCGTCCTTCAGCTGGGCCTGCAGGCGGTCCAGGGCGTCGACGAAGCCGGAGACCACGACCGAGCCCGAGCCGTTGTGGGCCGCGATCGAGAGCTGTCCGTCCCAGGCGGCGAGCCGCTGCTCCAGTTGCTCGACGGACTGGGCGACCGACATCATGCCGCCCCCGCCGGACAGGTCCTCGGCGATCGCCTTGCTGCGCAGGGTGACGATCCTGGCGCCGTCCTCCAGGGAGAGGGCCCCGGCGACGACGGCCGCCGCGATCTCGCCCTGGGAGTGCCCGATCACCGCGGCGGGGCGCACCCCGTACGAGATCCAGGTCTGCGCCAGCGAGACCATGACCGCCCAGAGCAGCGGCTGGACGATGTCCACCCGGTCCAGCGAGCCGGACAGCTCGGCCAGCAGGTCCCACTCGACGTGGGGCGCGCAGGCGGCGGCGCACTCGGCCATCCTGGCCGCGAACACCGGTGAGGACGCCAGGAGTTCGGTGGCCATGCCCTGCCACTGCGAGCCCTGGCCGGGGAAGACGAACACCGGCCGGGACCCGGCGGCGACCCCCTCGACCAGCCCTGGGGCGGTGCCGCCGGAGGCCAGGGCGGCGAGCGAGTCGCGCAGTTCGGCGCGGTCCGCCCCGGTGAGGGCGGCGCGGTACTCGAAGTGCGCGCGGGTGGTGGCCAGCGAGAAGCCGATGTCCGACGGCTCCAACCGCGGGTCGGCGTCGACGAGGGCCAGCAGCCGTTCGGCCTGGGCGGGCAGCGCCGCGCGGGTCTTCGCCGACAGCAGCCACGGACCCGTCGCGGGCGCGGCCTGGTCGGCCGGTGCGGCGGCGGTGCGCTCGGTGGCCGGGGCCGCCTCGATGATGGTGTGGGCGTTGGTGCCGCTGATCCCGAACGAGGAGATGCCGGCCCGGCGCGGACGCCCGGTCTCGGGCCACTCCCGGGCCTCGGTCAGCAGCCGGACCTCACCCGCCGACCAGTCGACGTGGGTGGACGGCTCGTCGACGTGCAGGGTCTTGGGCAGCACACCGTGCCGCATCGCCTGCACCATCTTGATCACCCCGGCCACGCCGGCCGCGGCCTGGGTGTGGCCGATGTTCGACTTGATCGAGCCGAGCCAGAGCGGCTGTCCCTCGGGGCGGTCCTGGCCGTAGGTCGCCAGCAGGGCCTGGGCCTCGATCGGGTCGCCCAGCGTGGTGCCGGTGCCGTGCGCCTCCACCGCGTCGACGTCGCTCGCCGTGAGGCCGGCGTTGGCCAGGGCCTGCTCGATCACCCGCTGCTGGGACGGGCCGTTGGGCGCGGTCAGCCCGTTGGAGGCACCGTCCTGGTTGACGGCGGTGCCCCGGACCACGGCCAGCACCTGGTGGCCGTTGCGCCGCGCGTCCGACAGCCGCTCCAGCACCAGGACACCGACGCCCTCGCCCCAGACGGTGCCGCCGGCGGCGGTGGCGAAGGGGCGGCAGCAGGCGTCGGGCGCGAGCGCGCCCTGCCGGCTGAACTCCACGAACGGGTCCGGGGTCGACATCACCGCGACACCGCCCACCAGCGCCATGGTGGACTCGCCCTGCCGCAGCGACTGCGCCGCCAGGTGCAGCGCGACCAGCGACGAGGAACACGCCGTGTCGATCGACAGCGTCGGCCCCTCCAGCCCCAGCGTGTACGCCACCCGCCCCGAAACGATGCTCCCACTGCCGAACGCACCGAAGTAGTCGTGGTACATCACCCCGGCGAACACACCGGTCCGACTCCCCTTCAACGACAGCGGATCGATCCCCGCACCCTCCAACGCCTCCCACGAACCCTCCAGCAACAACCGCTGCTGCGGATCCATCAACAGCGCCTCACGCGGCGAGATCCCGAAGAACCCCGCATCGAACTCACCCGCACCGTGCAGGAACCCACCCTCGCGGACGTAGCTGGTGTCCGGGCGCTCCCGCGTCGGGTCCCAGATCCGGTCGATGTCCCAGCCCCGGTTCTCCGGGAAGCCGCTGATGGCGTCGGTCTCGGCGGCCACCAGGTTCCACAGTTCCTGCGGCGAGGTGACCCCGCCCGGGTACCGGCACGACATGCCCACGATCGCGATCGGCTCGTCGGTCCTGGTCGCCGTGGTCCGGCCGGACCTTCGGGGACCGGACTTCGCGCCGCCGAGCTGGGTGGCGAGGTAGCCGGCGAGCGCCTCGGGCGACGGGTAGTCGAAGACCAGCGTCGCGGGCAGCCGGTGCCCGGTCTCGGCGGTGAGCGCGTTGCGCAGTTCGACGGCGGCGAGCGAGTCGAAGCCGAGGTCCTGGAACGCGCGGCCGGGGTCGATCGCCTCCGGGGAGGTGTGTCCGAGCACGGCCGCGACCTGGACCCGGACCAGCTGCAGCAGGGCGTCCGCCCGTTCCTGGTCGCCGAGTTCGGACATCCGCTCGGCGAACGAGAACTCGGAGCCCTCGGCCGCCGCCTCGCGCCGTACCGTCCGGCCCACCAGGGCGCGGAACACCGGGGCGAGCGCGGCGCCCTGGCCGCGCAGCGCCGCCAGGTTCAGCCGCACCGGGGCGAGGGCGGGCAGCGCGGTGCGGCGGGCCAGGTCGAACAGCGTCACGCCGTCCTCGGCGGACAGCTCGGCCATGCCGCCGCGGGAGATCCTGGCCCGGTCGGCGCCGTCGAGGCCGCTGGTCATCCCGCCGACCGGCACCCACGGGCCCCAGGCCAGCGAGAGCGCGGGCCTGCCGTGCGCGGCCCGGTGGGCCGCGAGCGCGTCGAGGAACGCGTTGGCGGCGGCGTAGTTGCCCTGCCCCGGCGCGCCGACCACGCCTGCGACCGAGGAGAACAGCACGAACGCCCGCAGGTCCGCCGCCGCGGTGAGTTCGTGCAGGTTGAGCGCGCCGTCGACCTTGGGCCGCAGGACGGCGTCGATGCGCTCGGGGGTCAGCGAGGCGACCACGCCGTCGTCGAGCACACCGGCGGCGTGCACCACGGCGGTCAGCGGGTGCTCGGCCGGGATCCCCGCCAGCACCTCGGCGAGGCCGTCGCGGTCCGCCACGTCACAGGCCCGGACCGTCACCCGGGCGCCGAGGGCGGTGAGTTCGGCGACCAGGTCGCCCGCGCCGCCGCTCCGGCTGAGCAGCAGCAGGTGCCGGACGCCGAGGGCGGAGACCAGGTGCCGGGCCAGCACGGGACCGAGGCCGCCGGTCGCGCCGGTCAGCAGCACGGTGCCCTCGGGGTCGAACTCCACCGCCGTGTGGGAGGCGGTCTCGACCCGGCTCAGCCGGGCCGCGTACACCGCCCCGGCCCGGACCGCCAGCTGCGGCTCGCCCGAGGCGAGCGCGTGCGGGACGAGTGCGTCGGCGTCGGCGGCGTCGTCGAGGTCCAGCAGGACGAAGCGGTCGGGGTTCTCCGACTGCGCCGAGCGCAGCAGGCCCCACACCGCGGCACCCGCGAGGTCCGGTACGTCCTCCCCGGTGGCCGAGACCGCGCCACGGGTGACCACGACCAGGGTCCGCGCGTCGTCGGCCTGCAGCGCCTCCAGCGCCGCGCCGGTGGCCGCCCGCACCGCGGCGGCGTCGGCACCGGCGGCGCTGTGCAGGACGCGGTACTCGGCCTCGGGGGCCGCGTCGTCCAGTCGGACCGGGTTCCACCCGAGCCGGAACAGCGCGTCGGCCGAACCGCCCTGCGGCCGGCGCAGGTTGGTCAGCGGCCGGGAGGCCAGCGAGGCCACCGTGGCGACCGGCGCGCCGGTCGCGTCGGCCAGGTCGACCGAGAAGGAGTGGGGACCGGACGGAAGCAGCCGCACCCGCAGCACCGAGGCTCCCACGGCGTGCAGCGAGACGCCGGAGAACATGAAGGGCAGGCGGGCGGTCTCGTCGTCCGAGCCGTCGCCGAGCAGGGCGAGCGCGTGCAGCGCGGCGTCGAAGGCGGCCGGGTGCAGGCCGAAGCGGCCGGCGTCGGCGGCGGGCCGCTCGGCCAGCCGTACCTCGGCGAACAGTTCGTCACCGCGCTGCCAGGCCCCGTGCAGGGCCTGGAAGGCCGGGCCGTAGTGCAGGCCGGAGGCGGCGTGCCGCTCGTACAGGCCGGTGGTGTCCAGCTCCTCGGCGCCGGCCGGGGGCCACTCGGCGAGGCGTTCGCCCGCGGCCGCCGGTCCCCGGCCGAGCAGGCCGGAGGCGTGCAGGGTCCACGGCTGTTCGGCGGCGGCGTGCTCGGCGCGCGAGTACACGCCGACGGTACGGCTGCCGGCCGCGTCGGGGGCGCCGACCGTCACCTGGACCCGGATGCCGTCCTGCTCGGGCAGGATCAGCGGCACCTCCAGGGTGAGCTCCTCCAGGTGGCCGCAGCCGACCTGGTCGCCGGCCCTGATGGCCAGTTCGACCATGGCCGTACCGGGCAGCACCACCGAGTCGCCGACGACGTGGTCGGCCAGCCACGGGTGCGTCCGCACCGAGAGCCGGCCGGTGAGCACCGCGCCGTCCGAGTCCGCCAGCATGGTGGCGGCGCCGAGCAGCGGGTGCTCGGTGGAGTCGAGGCCGGCCGAGGCGACGTCCCCGACCGAGGCCGGGATCTCGGCCCAGAAGCGGCTGCGCTGGAACGCGGTGGTGGGCAGGTCGATCCGGGCCGCGCCCGTGAACAGGGCGCCCCAGTCCGGGGAGAGGCCGCCGATGTGCAGCTGGGCCAGCGCGGTCAGCAGCGTCCGGGTCTCGGAGCGCTCGCGCCGGGTGGCGGCGGCGAGCACCGTGCCCTCCTCGGCGGAGGACTCCAGGCAGTCCCGGGTCATCGCGGTCAGGACGGCGTCCGGACCGAGCTCCAGGAACCGGGTGACGCCCGCGGCCTCCAGCGCCCGGATGCCGTCGTGGAAGCGGACCGCCTCGCGGACGTGCCGGACCCAGTACTCCGGGGAGCTCAGCTCCTCGGTGGCGAGTGCGCCGGTCACGTTGGACACCACCGGGACGGTGGCCCTGGCGTAGGTCATGCTCTCGGCGACCGCGCGGAACTCCGCGAGCATCGGCTCCATCAGCGGCGAGTGGAAGGCATGACTGACCGCCAGCCGCTTGGTCTTCTCGAACGCCCCCGCGATCCGCAGCACCTCGGCCTCGTCACCCGAGACCACCACCGACGCAGGACCGTTGACCGCCGCGATACCCACCCGCTCGTTCAACAGCGGCAGCACCTCGCCCTCGGACGCCTGCACCGCCACCATCGCACCACCGGCTGGCAACGCCTGCATCAACCGCCCACGAGCAGCCACCAACCGACAGGCATCCGCCAACGACAGCACACCCGCCACATGCGCGGCAGCCACCTCACCGATCGAATGACCCGCCAGGAAATCCGGCCGCAGACCCCACGACTCCACCAACCGGAACAACGCCACCTCGACCGCGAACAGTGCGGCCTGGGTGGTGGCGGTCCGGTTCAGCGGCTCGGGGTCGGTGCCGAACACGAGGTCCCGCAGGCCGTCGTCGAAATGGCCGCAGACCTCGTCGAAGGCGGCCGCGAACGCCGGGAACCCCTGGTACAACTCCCGTCCCATGCCGGCGCGTTGGGAGCCCTGGCCGGTGAACAGGAAGGCGGTGAGGCCCTTGGCGGTCCGGCCGTGCAGCACGCCGGGCGCGCCCTCGGCCAGCGCGGTGAGGCCGCTCAGCAGCTGCTCGCGGTCCTGGCCGAGCACCACGGCCCGGTACTGGTGCGCGGTCCTGGTCGTGGCCAGGGAGAACCCGAGGTCGGCGAGGTCCGCCGTGTCCGCCACGGACACCAGGCGCCGGGCCTGCTCGCGCAGGGCCTCGGCGGTCCGTCCGGAGACCGGCCACGGGATCGTCGAGGGCGCGGTGCCGGGCTCGCGGTCGGGCAGGTCCTCGGCCGGGGCCTGCTCGATGATGGTGTGGGCGTTGGTGCCGCTCGCGCCGAACGAGGAGATCCCGGCCCGGCGCGGACGCCCGGCCTCGGGCCACTCCCGCGCCTCGGTCAACAACCGGACCTCACCCGCCGACCAGTCCACCTTCGTCGACGGCTCGCCCACGTGCAACGTCCTCGGCAGCACACCGTGCCGCATCGCCTGCACCATCTTGATCACACCCGCCACGCCGGCCGCGGCCTGGGTGTGGCCGATGTTCGACTTGATCGAGCCGAGCCAGAGCGGCTGCCCCTCGGGGCGGTCCTGACCGTACGTCGCCAGCAGGGCCTGGGCCTCGATCGGGTCGCCCAGCGTGGTGCCGGTACCGTGCGCCTCCACCACGTCGACATCCGACCCCGACAACCGGGCACTGGCCAACGCCTGCCGGATCACCCGCTGCTGCGACGGACCGTTCGGCGCCGTCAGACCGTTCGAAGCACCGTCCTGGTTCACCGCGGAACCCCGCACGACCGCCAGCACCTCGTGCCCATTGCGCCGCGCGTCCGACAGCCGCTCCAGCAGCAGCATCCCCGCGCCCTCGCCCCAGCCGGTGCCGTCCGCACCGTCCGCGAACGCCTTGCACCGGCCGTCCGGGGACATCCCCCGCTGGCGGCTGAACGCGATGAACGAGCCGGGGGTGGTCATCACCGAGACACCGCCGGCCAGCGCCAGCGTGCACTCGCGCTGCCGCAGCGACTGCACCGCCAGGTGCAGCGCGACCAGCGCCGAGGAGCATGCGGTGTCGATCGTGACCGAGGGGCCCTCGATACCGAGGGTGTAGGAGATCCGGCCGGAGATCACCGCTGCCAGGGTGCCCGTGCCGATTGCCGCCTCGGGGTCCTGCGGCAGCTTGGACAGCAGGTCCCGGTAGTCCTGGCCGTTGGTGCCGGCGAACACGCCGACCCGGCCGCCGCGCACCGAGTCCGGCGCGATGCCGCCCCGCTCCAGCGCCTCCCAGGCCACCTCCAGCAGCAACCGCTGCTGCGGGTCCATCAGCACGGCCTCGCGCGGCGAGATGCCGAAGAAGTCCGGCTCGAAGTCGGCGGCGTCGTGCAGGAATCCGCCCCGGCGGACGTAGGTCTTGCCGGACGCGTCGGGGTCGGGGTCGTAGAGCGCCTCGACGTCCCAGCCCCGGTTGTCCGGGAACTCCGTGATGGCGTCGGTGCCCTCGTCGACGAGCTGCCAGAGCTCCTCCGGGGTGCTGACGCCACCGGGGAAGCGGCAGCTCATCGCCACGATGGCGATCGGTTCCTGCTCCTCGGTCTCCACGTCGCGCAGCCGCTGCCGGGTCTGGTGCAGATCCGCGGTGACCCTCTTGAGGTAGTCGAGCAGCTTGTCATCGTTGGTCATCGAGTGTCGCCACTTCTGTGCGGAAGATTTGGCCTGACGTGCGGGGGCGGTGGGCGGGCCCGGTCACGCCGTGCCGAGTTCGTTGTCGATGAACGCGAAGATGTCGTCGGCGGACGCGTTCTCCAGCCGCCCCGCGATCGACTCGCCGTCACCGGCGGCCAGGGTCTCGGCCAGTGAGTTGAGCATGGTCTGCAGGCGGGCGGTGATCCGCCCCTGCTCGATGTCCTCGGCCGTCAGTTCGCCGAACCTGGCCTCCAGCCGGTCCAGTTCGGCGAGCAGCGAGTCGGCCGACGCATCGCCCGACTCGCCCAGTTCGGCGCCGAGGTGCTCGGCCAGTGCGGCCGGCGTGGCGTAGTCGAAGATCAGCGTGGCCGGCAGGGCCACCCCGGCCGCCGTGCTGAGCCGGTTGCGCAGGTCGACCGAGGTCAGCGAGTCGAAGCCGAGGTCCCGGAAGGCCGTGCTCGGCTCGATCGAGCCCGCACCGCCGTACCCGAGCACGGTCGCGGCCTGGGTGCAGACCAGGTCCACCAGGGCGCGCTTGCGCTCGCCGCCGGTCATCGCGGCCAGCTGCTGCGCGAAGCCGTCGGGGACCGAGGTGTCGCCACCGGACGCCGCCAGGCCCTGGACCTCGGGCAGGTCGGCCAGCAGCGGACTGCGGCGGGTGGATCCGAAGGCGGGCGCGAACCGGGTCCAGTCCACGTCGGCCACGGTCAGCGTGGTCTCGCCGCTCTCCAGCGCGCGGCGCAGCGCCGTCAGCGCCCGGTCGGGGTCCATCGCCCCGATACCGAGGCCGCGGCCCGCGTCGCGGACGGCTCCGTGGTCGGCCATGCCGCCGCCGCCCCACAGTCCCCAGGCGATCGAGGTGGCGGCCAGGCCCTCGCCCCGCCGGTACTCGGCCAGACCGTCGAGGAAGGCGTTGGCGGCCGCGTAGTTGGCCTGGCCCGCGCCGCCGACGGTGGCGGTGAGCGAGGAGAAGAGGACGAACGCCCGCAGGTCGTGACCGGCGGTGAGCTCGTGCAGGTTCCAGGCCGCGTCCGCCTTGGGCCGCAGCACGGTGCCGAAGCGCTCGGGGGTGAGCGCGTCCAGGACGCCGTCGTCCAGCACGCCGGCCAGGTGGACCACGGCCGTCAGCGGGTACTCGGCCGGTACGGAGGCGAGCAGCGCGGCGAGGCCGTCCCGGTCGGCCGCGTCGCAGGCGGCGAGCGTGACCTTGGTACCGGTCGCCGCCAGCTGCCGCAGCAGTTCGTCGGCGCCGGGCGCCTGGTCGCCGCGCCGGCTGGTGAGCAGCAGGTGCTCCGCGCCCTGCTCCGCCAGCCACCCGGCGACCCGGGCGCCGACCGCACCGGTGGCACCGGTCACCAGCACGGTGCCGGTGGGCTGCCAGGCGGTGCCGGGCCGGACGGGCGCGTGCTCCAGGCGGCGGGCGAAGACTCCCGACTCCCGGATCACCAGCTGGTCCTCGTCACCGGATCCGGTGAGCACGGCCGCCAGCCGGGCCGAGGTGAGCGGGCCGAACTCGGCCGGCAGGTCGAGCAGACCGCCCCAGCGCTCGGGGTGCTCCAGCGCGGCGACCCGGCCGAGTCCCCAGACCTGCGCCTGGCGGAAGCCGCCGGGCCGGGCCGAGGGCTCGTGCGCCATCGCGTCCCGGGTGGCGGCCCACAGCCTGGCGTCGATCCCGGCGTCGCCGAGGGCCTGGACGAGGGCGGCGGTGACGGCGGCCGGGGTGTCCAGTGCCAGCAGGGAGAGCACGCCGTCCACGGCGCTGCGGCCGGTGAGCAGTCCGGCCAGTTCGGCCCGGTCCTGGGCGGCGGCGGGCACCTCCAGTACGTCGGTGGTCAGGCCCCGGTCGGTCAGCGCCGCCAGCGCGGCCTCGACCCACGGGTCGCCGGCCAGGCTCTCGGGGACGGCCACCAGCCAGTGGCCGGTGGCGATCCGGTCCTCGGAGCCGGGCAGCATGCGCCAGCCGATCCGGTAGCGCCAGCCGTCCACGGTGGAGTTCGCCTGCCGCTGGTCGTACCAGGAGGCCAGGGCCGGGATGAGCGCGGCCACCGGGGCCTCGTCGTCCACGCCGAGGGTGGCGGCGACCGCGGCGACGTCCTGGTCCCGGACCAGGTTCCAGAACTCGCCGCCCTCGTCGGCCACCCCGCCCCGGCCGGGCGCCGTCGAGATGGACGGGGCGTTCTCCCAGTGCCGGTTGCGCTGGAAGGGGTAGGTGGGCAGGTCGACCCGGCGGGCGCCGCCGAACAGCGCGGACCAGTCGGGGCTGACGCCGCTGACGTGCAGCCGGCCGACGGCGGTCAGCAGGGCCCTGGCCTCGCCCTGGTCGCGGCGCTGGGTCGCGACAGCCTCGGGGACGATGTCCTGGGCCATGCCGGCGAGCACCGAGTCGGGGCCGACCTCCAGCAGCCGGACGACGCCCTCGGCGGCCAGCGTGCGGACGCCGTCGTGGAACCTGACGGCCTCCCGGACGTGGCGGACCCAGTAGTCGGGCGAGGTCAGCTCGTCGGTGATCTCGCCGGTCAGGTTGGACACCACGGGGAGCTGCGGCTCGTTGAAGTCCAGCCCGTTGAGCACGGTCCAGAAGGACTCCAGCATGTCGTCCATCCGGTGCGAGTGGAACGCGTGCGAGACCCGCAGCCTGGTGGTCTTCTCGAACTCGGCGGCGACGGCGAGCACCGCGTCCTCGTCGCCCGAGACGACGACCGCGCGGGCACCGTTGACCGCGGCGAGGTCGGCGCCCGCGGTGAGCAGCGGGACGACCTCCGCCTCGGTGGCCCGGATCGCGACCATCGCGCCGCCCTCGGGCAGCGCCTGCATCAGCCGGCCGCGCGCGGCCACCAGTGTGACGGCGTCGCCGAGCGACAGCACTCCGGCGACGTGGGCGGCGACCACCTCGCCGATCGAGTGCCCGCCGAGCAGGTCGGGACGGATGCCCCAGGACTCCAGCAGGCGGTAGAGCGCGACCTCGAAGGCGAAGATGCCGGCCTGGGTGAACACGGTCTGGTTCAGCAGCTCGGAGTCGGTGTCGAAGACGACGTCCCGCAGCGGCCGGTCGAGGTGCCGGTCGAACTCGGCGCACACCTCGTCGAAGGCCCGCGCGAACTCGGGGAAGTGCCGGTGCAGTTCGCGTCCCATGCCGGCCCGCTGGGAGCCCTGGCCGGAGAACACCACGGCGAGCCGGCCGGGGCCGGACGCGACCGTGGGCACCTCCCGGCCGTCGGCCAGCGCGCGCAGCCCCTCCAGCAGTTCGTCGCGGTCCTGGCCGACCACCGCGGCGCGGTGGGTGAACAGGGAGCGGGTGGTGGCCAGCGAGAAGCCGACGTCCACCGGGTCGAGGCCGTCCGCGACGGCGAGCAGCCGGCTCGCCTGGGCCTTCACTCCGTCGGCGGTCTTGGCGGAGAGCACCCAGGGCACCGCCGGGAGCGCCGCGCGCGGCGTCCCGTCCTCCGGTTCGGCGGCCGGGGCCTCCTCGATGATGGTGTGCGCGTTGGTGCCGCTGATCCCGAAGCCGGAGACGGCGGCGCGGCGCGGCTGGCCGTGGCTCGGCCACGGCCGGGCCTCGGTCAGCAGCTCGACGTCGCCGGCCGACCAGTCCACCGCGGGGGTGCGGCGCTCGGAGTGCAGCGACTTGGGCAGCACGCCGTGGCGCATCGCCATGACCATCTTGATCACGCCCGCCACACCGGCGGCGGCCTGCGGGTGGCCCATGTTGGACTTGATCGAGCCGAGCCACATCGGCCGGCCCTCGGGGCGGTTCTGCCCGTAGGCGGCGATGACCGCCTGCGCCTCGATCGGGTCGCCGAGCCTGGTGCCGGTGCCGTGCGCCTCGACCACGTCGATCTGGTTCGGGGACAGCTGCGCGTCGGCCAGTGCCTGCTGGATCACCCGGATCTGCGCGGGGCCGCTCGGCGCGGTCATGCCGTTGGAGGCGCCGTCCTGGTTGATCGCGCTGCCCCGGATCAGCCCGAGCACCTGGTGCCCCTTGCGGCGGGCGTCCGACAGCCGCTCCACCAGCAGCACGCCCACGCCCTCGGCCCAGGCCGCGCCGTCGGCGTCCTCCGAGAAGGACTTGCAGCGGCCGTCGGCCGACAGCGCCCGCCGCTCGCTGAACTCGATGAACATCTCCGGGCTCGCCATCACCGCGGCGCCGCCGACCAGGGCGAACTCGCACTCGCCCCGGCGCAGTGCCTGGGAGGCCTCGTGCAGGGCGACCAGCGAGGAGGAGCACGCGGTGTCCATGGTGACCGCGGGCCCTTCGAGGCCGAGGGTGTAGGCGATCCGGCCGGAGACGATGCTGCCCGAGATGGTGCCGCCGACGTAGTCGTGGTGCATCAGGCCGACGAACACGCCGGTCTGGGTGCCCTTCATCGACAGCGGGTCGATCCCGGCCCGCTCGAACGCCTCCCAGCTGACCTCCAGCAGCATCCGCTGCTGCGGGTCGGTGCCGGGTGCGTCCTTCGGGCTGATCCCGAAGAACGCGGGGTCGCACTCGGCGGCGTCGTGCAGGAAGCCGCCGTGCCGCACGTAGCTCTTGCCGGGCTTCCCGGGCTCGGGGTCGTAGAGCGCCTCCACGTCCCAGCCCCGGTCCACCGGGAAGCCCGACACCACGTCGGTGCCGTCGCTGACGATCTGCCAGAGGTCCTCGGGGGTGCGGATCCCGCCGGGGTAGCGGCAGCCCATCCCGATGATCGCGATCGGCTCCTGGTTGCGCTCCTCCAGCTCGCGCACCCGGCGGCGGCTGCGCTCCAGCTCGCTGGTCGCCCGCTTCAGGTAGTCGCGGAGCCTGTCGACGTTGGCCGGTTCTACCATCACTGGACTCCAAGTTCGTTGTCGATCGTCGCGAAGAGTTCTTCATCGGTGGCGGTGTCGAGGGCGTCCGGCGCCCCGGCGGCACCCGCGCTGCCGTGGGTGTCGCGCCAGGTCCGCAGGAGCGCTTCGAGGCGCGCGGTGATGCGGGCGTGCGAGCCGTCCTGGTCGGGCAGCGCGGTCAGTGCGGCCTCCAGCCGGTCCACCTCGGCGACCATCAGCCGGGCCTGGTCGGCGGGGCCGGGGACGAGTTCGGCCTTGAGGTAGGCGGTGAGCACGGCCGGGGCCGGCTGGTCGAACACCAGGGTCGCCGGGAGGGAGAGCCCGGTCGCCGCCCCCAGCAGGTTGCGCAGTTCCACGGCGGCGAGCGAGTCGAATCCCATCTCCTGGAAGGCGCGTCCCGGGTCGACCGACTCCGCCGAGGCGTGCCCGAGCACGGCGGCGACGTTGGCCAGCACCAGTTCCAGCAGCAGCCGGTCCCGTTCGGCGTCCGGCAGCGGCGCGAGCCGCTCCTGCCAGGAGGCCGGCGAGGTGCCCGCGCCGCGGGCCGCCCCGGCGGTCCGGCGCGGCGCGCTGCGGACCAGTCGGCGCAGCAGGGTCGGGACCCCGTCGGTCCTGGCCCGTACCGCGGCGACGTCCAGCCGCATCGGCACCACCAGGGCGTCCCCGGTGTCCAGGGCTGCGTCGAAGAGTTCCAGGCCCTGGGTGGCGGGCAGCGGCGGCAGGCCCATCCTGTGCATACGTTCGAGGTCGGCCGCGTCCACCTGGTCGGCCAGACCGCCGACCTCCGACCACAGGCCCCAGGCCATCGACACCGCGGGCAGTCCGGCGGCCCTGCGGTGCGCCGCCAGCCCGTCCAGGAAGGCGTTGGCGGCCGCGTAGTTGGCCTGGCCGCCGCCGACCAGCAGGCCGGCGGTGGAGGAGAAGAGGACGAAGGCGGCCAGGCTGCGGTCCCTGGTGAGCTCGTGCAGGTTCCAGGCTGCGTCGACCTTCGGCCGCAGCACCCGTTCCACCTGCTCGGGGCTGAGCGTGGCGAGCATCCCGTTGTCGACCACACCGGCCGAGTGCACGACCCCGCCGATCTCGTACTCGGCCAGCAGCGCAGCCAGTTGCCCGCGGTCGGCCGCGTCGCAGCGGGCGACGGTGACCTCGGCGCCGAGCCCTTCGAGCTCGGCCCGCAGCTCGGCCGCGCCGGGGGCGTCCTCGCCGCGCCGGCTGGTCAGCAGCAGCCGGCGGACGCCGTGCGCGGTCACCAGGTGGCGGGCGACCAGGCCGCCGAGGCCGCCGGTGCCGCCGGTGATCAGCACGGCCGCGTCGGTGTCCCAGACCGGTCGCTGCCCCGGCTCCGCCCTGGCCAGCCTCGGCGCCCACAACGCGCCGTCGCGCACCGCCACTTCGGGCTCGCCGGCGGCCAGCGCTGCGGCCAGGCCCGGCGTACCGTCGGTGTCCACGAGCAGGAACCGGCCGGGGTTCTCCGCCTCGGCGGCGCGGACCAGACCGGCCAGCGGCGCGTGCGTGAGCTCGCCGGCCCTGGTCACCACCGCCAGCCTCGACCGGTCGAAGCGCCGGTCGCCGAGGAAGCCGCGCAGCACGGCCAGGGTGCGGCCGACGGTCCCGTGCACCGCCGACGGCAGGTCCGGCGTCGTGCCGGGTACCGCCACCGGCAGCACCAGCAGGGCGGGCACCGGTCCTTCGAGCGACTCCAGGTCCGGGTGCAGCGGTGCCCCCAGGCCGAGGTCGTCGGTGCCGCAGACCGCGAGGTCCGCGAGGTCCACGAGGTCCGTCCCGGCCGGTTCCGGCACCGGGACCAGGTCGACGCGGAACAGCGACTCCCCCGGTTCGGCGGCCAGTTGCCCGGCCGAGACCGGGCGGGCGACCAGGGTGCGGACCGTGGCGACCGGTGCACCGGTGCCGTCCGCGACCGCCAGCGACACCGCGTCCCGGCCGGCCTTGGCGACGTGCAGCCGCAGCACCGACGCACCGCCCGCGTGCAGCGAGACCCCGCCCCAGCTGAACGGCAGCACCGCCTGGTCGTCGCCCAGGTCGAGCAGGTTCACGTGCAGCGCGGCGTCCAGCAGGGCCGGGTGCACGCCGAACGAGCCGGCCGTGGCCCGCGCCCGCTCCGGCAGCGCGGCCTCGGCGAACAGGTCGTCACCCCGCCGCCAGACCGAGCGCAGCCCCTGGAACACCTCGCCGTAGCCGTAGCCGACCCGGGCCAGCCGCGGGTAGAGGTCGCCCAGCTCGACCGGTTCGGCGCCCTCGGGCGGCCAGACGCCCAGATCGAACCCCGGCTCCTCGGCGACGGACCCGAGCACACCGCTCGCGTTGCGGCTCCACGGCGCCTCCGGCGCGTCGGCGGGCCGCGAGTGCACCGCGAGGGAGCGCCGGCCCGCCTCGTCACCGCCGACCGCGACCTGCACCGCGACCGCGCCGTGCGCCGGCAGGACCAGCGGCGCCTGGAGCGTCAGCTCCTCGACCACCGCGCAGCCGACCCGGTCACCGGCCTGGACCGCCAGCTCGACCAGGGCCGTGCCCGGGAGGAGCACCGTGCCGTGCACCGCGTGGTCGGCGAGCCAGGGCTGGGCGGACAGCGAGAGCCGCCCGGTCAGCACCAGGCCGCCCGAGTCGGGCAGTTCCGTCACCGCGCCCAGCAGCGGGTGGCCGGCCGGCTGCTGCCCCAGGCTGCCCGGGTCGCCGCCGCTGGCGGTGGCCTCCAGCCAGAGCCTGCTGCGCTGGAACGGGTACAGCGGCAGGTCGACCCGCACCGCCCCGCGGCCGGCGAACAGCTCCGCCCAGTCGACCGGCACCCCGTCGGCGTGCAACCGTCCGAGCGCACCGATCAGTTCGCGCTCCTCGGCACAGTCGCGGCGCATGGTCGCGGCCGCCACCGGCTCGGCGGTGACGCAGTCCTGCGCCATCGCGGTCAGCACCGCGTCCGGGCCCAGTTCCAGGAACCTGCGGACGCCCAGGTCCTCCAGCGCGCGCACCGCCGCCTCGAACCGCACCGGCTGCCGGACGTGGTCCACCCAGTAGTCCGGCGAACCCAGCTCCTCGGCCCCGGCCGGGGCACCGGTCAGCGTGGACACGATCGGGATGCGCGGCGCACCGTACGACTGCGCCTTGGCGACCTCGGCGAACTCGGCCTGCATCGGCTCCATCAGCGGCGAGTGGAAAGCGTGCGAGACCTTGAGCCGGGTGCTCTTCCCGAACCCGACGGCGACCGCGAGCACCGCGTCCTCCTCGCCCGAAACCACCACCGAGCGCGGCCCGTTGACCGCCGCCAGGCCGACCCGCCCGGAGAGCAGCGGCAGCACCTCGGCCTCGGTGGCCCGGATCGCGGCCATCGCGCCGCCCTCCGGCAGCCGCCGCATCGAGCCGCCGCGCGCCAGCACCATCGCGGCCGCGCCCTCCAGTGACAGCACGCCGGACACGTGCGCGGCGGCCAGCTCGCCGACCGAGTGGCCGACCAGGTAGTCCGGGCGCACGCCGAGCGACTCCAGCAGCCGGAACAGCGCCACCTCGACGGCGAAGATCGCCGCCTGGGCGTAGTCGGTGCGGTCCAGCAGCTCCGGCTCGGCCTCGATCACCCGGGCGAGCGGAATCTCCAGTTCCGGGTCCAGCAGTGCGCACACCTCGTCGAAGGCGGCCGCGAACACCGGGAAGGCCCGGTACAACCCGCGTCCCATGCCGAGGCGTTGCGAGCCCTGGCCGGTGAACAGGAAGGCCAGCCTGCCGCCGCCGGCGGGGGTGCCGACCACCGAGGCCAGGCCGGCCAGCAGCTCCTCGGTGTCCCGGCCGACGACCACCGCGCGGTGCTCGAAGGAGGAGCGGGTGGTGGCCAGCGAGAAGGCGACGTCGGCCGGGTCCAGCTCCGGCCGGGCGGCGAGGTGGGCACGCAGGCGGCGGGTCTGCTCGGCGAGCGCCTCCGGGGTCCGGGCCGACAGGATCCACGGCAGTGCGGTCGGCCGCGGCGCGGCGGCCACCTCCCCCTGTTCGACCGCCGCGGGCCGCTCGTCGGCCGCTTCCCTCCCGGCGGCCGCTTCCTGCCCGGCGGCCGGCGGCGCATCGGCGGGCCCGGCCGCCTCGGACGGCGCCGGCGCCTGTTCGAGCACCACGTGGGCGTTGGTCCCGCTGATCCCGAACGAGGAGACCGCCGAGCGGCGCGGCCGCCCGGCCTCCGGCCAGTCCTGCGCCTCGGTCAGCAGCCGGACGTCGCCGGCCGTCCAGTCCACCTGGGCGGAGGGCCGGTCGACGTGCAGGGTCCTGGGCAGCACACCGTGCCGCATCGCCTGCACCATCTTGATCACCCCGGCCACGCCGGCCGCGGCCTGGGTGTGGCCGAGGTTCGACTTGATCGAGCCCAGCCAGAGCGGACGGCCCTCGGGGCGGTCCTGGCCGTACGCCGCCAGCAGCGCCTGCGCCTCGATCGGGTCGCCGAGCGAGGTGCCGGTGCCGTGCGCCTCGACCGCGTCGACGTCCGACGCCGAGAGACCGGCGCTCGCCAGCGCCTGCTTGATCACCCGCTGCTGCGAGGGGCCGTTCGGCGCGGTCAGCCGGCTGCTGGCGCCGTCGGAGTTGATCGCGGTGCCCCTGACCACGGCGAGCACCCGGTGACCGAGCCGCTGCGCGTCGGAGAGCCGCTCGACCAGCAGCATTCCGGCGCCCTCACCCCAGCCGGTGCCGTCCGCCCCCTCGGCGAAGGCCTTGCAGCGGCCGTCGGGGGACAGTCCGCGCTGCCGGCTGAAGTCGACGAAGGTCTCGGGCGTCGACATCACGGTCACCCCGCCGGCCAGCGCCAGGGTGCACTCGCCCGACTGCAGCGCCCGGACCGCCCAGTGCAGTGCCACCAGCGAGGACGAGCAGGCCGTGTCGATGGTGACGGCCGGCCCCTCCAGGCCGAAGGTGTAGGCCACCCGGCCCGAGGCGACACTGGCCGCGCTGCCGTTGGCCAGATAGCCGTCGAGGTCGTCCGGCACCGACTGCAGCCTGGTGGCGTAGTCGTTGTACATGACCCCGACGAACACGCCGGTCCGGCTGCCGCGCAGCGCCGCCGGCACGATGCCCGCGTCCTCGAACGCCTCGAACGAGGTCTCCAGCAGCAGCCGTTGCTGCGGGTCCATCGCCAGCGCCTCGCGCGGCGAGATGCCGAAGAAGTCGGGGTCGAAGTCGGCGGCGTCGTGCAGGAAGCCGCCGGTGCGCGCGTAGGTCTTGCCCGGACGCTCGGGGTCGGGGTCGTAGAGGGACTCCACGTCCCAGCCCCGGTCGGTGGGGAAGTCCGACACCGCGTCGGTGCCGGCCGCCACCAGCTCCCAGAGCTCCCGGGGTGTGCGCACGCCACCCGGATACCGGCACGCCATGCCCACGATCGCGACCGGCTCGTGGGCGCGGTACTCGGACTCGCGCAGCCTGCGCCGCGTCTCGCGCAGATCCGAAGTGGTTCGCCTGAGGTAGTCGAGCAGTCGGTCCTCGTTGTTCGCCAACGCAGCCATCCGATCGGGATCGAAGCCTTCGGAAACGCGGGCTCCCGGCTCCTCGGTCCATGTCCCCGCCTTTGGGAGGCTAGGGAGCAGGGGGTGTCGGGGTCACCCCCTAGTCCCCCCTGTGGCGACCGGTGGACCCGGCTTATCCCGGCCCGTCCGAATGCCGTCACCGATTGGTTCGACGACGCCGGGCCCCCGGACACACCGGGTCTCCACAGGCCGACCACCGGCCGTTGGCCTGGGATAGCGGCGGTTGACAACGTTGGCGGCCCCAACATAACGTCAACTCAGGACTCGGGCACGGCGGAGTGCCCCTGAACAGCCATAAGTTCGTGATCGGCGCAGGCAGTCCAGCCGGGCCAGGTGGGCCCGGGGAGCGTCTGGGCCGGCTCCCGAGAACTCCACCGAGCCGTCCTGCAACCCACTCCAAGCGAAGGGCTGGAAGGGGCCAGCAATTCCTATTATGACATGTGCATGAATTTTCCATGTCAAGCAGATTTCACCGCCGCATTCCACTGAATACTCCACGGCAGGCAGGCGCTTTCGGGGGCCGCACGGGGGCGTGCAATCCTTGAGCGAAACCCTGCACTGCTGTTTGCAATTACAGGAATACTGACCACGGGGGAGGTCATGGTGCGCCTGTTAGAGCGCCACCGAGAGCTGGAACTCTTACGCGAGGCATACGCCGAATGCGTCGACGGATCCGGGCAGCTCGTGATTGTCAGCGGCGGCCCGGGACTCGGGAAGACGGAACTCCTGCACGAGTTCTCGAAATCCGCGGCCAAAGCGGGGGCCCGGGTGCTCACCGCCACCGCCAGCCTGTGCGAGCGGGCCCATCCCATGGGCGTCATCAGGCAGCTGCTGCACAGCGGCGAGATCCCCGCGGAGGTTCTCGACCGCCCTGCACAGCCTGGTACCGACGGTGACACCCCGTCAAGGGCCGTCGGCGAGACTGTGTCAGGTTCGTTCGACCCCGACGGTTCGGAATACGCCGCAGAAGCCGTCGTCCGGGGCGCGTCCGCGCCGATCCTGGAGCTGGCCGGAGAACGTCCCCTGGTCATCGCGGTCGACGATGCCCACCTCGTGGACCCCTACTCCCTGCAGACCATGCTCCACCTGCTCCGGCGGGCCCGGAACAAACGGATCCTGGTGGTCTGCGCCGGCTGGGAGCAGTCCGGATTACCGGACCCCCTCGTCCACACCGACCTCATCCGCCAGCCGCACCGCCGGGTCCGGCTGGCACCGCTCTCCGAACAGGGCGTCGCGCAGATACTCGCCGCGCAGACAACTCAGCTTCCCCCCAAGGAAATCAGCGCCTCCTATCACCGGGCGACCGCCGGAAACCCCATGCTGGTGCATGCGCTGCTGGACGACGGCACGCAGTTCGGCGCCGAGATCGGTGAGCCCGTCGCGAGCATCGCCTACCGGCAGGCGGTGCTCGCCTGCCTGTACCGGGGCGAGCCCAGACACCTCTCCGTCGCCAGGGCGGTGGCCGCGCTCGGCGAGCTCGCCTCCGCCCGGACCACCGCGCTGCTGCTGTCCGCGAGCACCGACGCGGTGCAGGTCGTGGTCGAGGTGCTGAGCTCGACGGGGCTGCTCGACGGCTACCGGTTCCGTCACCCCGCCGCCGCGAACGCGGTGTTGAGCGACCTCGACCCCGCCGAGCGCGCCCGGCTGCACGGCGAGATCGCCCGCCTGCTCTACCTGGACGGTGCGGCCGCCCCGGTCGTCACCGAGCACCTCATGGCCGCGGACCGGGTCGTCGAACCCTGGGGGCTGTCGGTGCTGCGGCTGGCCTCCGAACTGGCCCTGGCCGCGGACGACGTCGAACGGTCCACCGGGTACCTGCGGCTGGCGCTGCGCGAGTGCGCGGACGAGCAGGAGCGGCACGCCCTCTCCATCGCCCTGGCCCGTGCGGAGTGGCGGGTGAACCCGGCGGCCGTGGCACCGCACCTCACACCGCTGCACCCGGTCGTACTGGACGACGCGCTGGACGCGCGGGACGCGGCCACCGTCATCCGGCACATGCTGTGGCAGGGCGACACCGGCCCGGCCGCCGAGGCCGTGAGCGCCCTGGCCGCCTCGCTCGACCCGGTCGACGCGCACGTACTGGCCGAGGTGGAGTTCGTCCGGCACTGCTTCTACGGCGCACCCCGGGTCAGCCACCGCGGCGACCTCGCCAAGGTGGCCACCCTGGAGCGCGCCACCACGGGCAAGGTCAGCGCCCTGTGGGCCACGGTGGCCCTGCTGGTCAGCGGAGACGTCACCGACGAGTCGGTGGCCCATGTGACCGAGGCCCTGCTCAGCGGCCAACTCAGCGACATGAAGCTGGAACTGACGGTCTTCTCGCTGCTGGTCATCGCCTTCTCGGGCCGGACGGCGACCGCGGTCGAGGTGTGCGAGGCGCTGCTGGCGGACGCCGTGCAGCGCCGGGCGCGGACCTGGGAGGCACTGCTCCGCGGCGTCCGGGCGGAGATCGCCCTGCTGCAGGGCGACGTGGTCACCGCGGAGGCCAGGGCCACCGAGGCCCTCGACCTGCTGCACCCGCAGGGCTGGGGCGCGCTCATCGGCATGCCGCTGTCCACGGCGATCTTCGCCAACACGGCCATGGGCCGGCACGAGGCCGCGGCGCACCTGCTCAGGCGCAAGGTGCCCGACGCCATGTTCAACACCGTCTTCGGCGTCCAGTACCTGCGCGCCAGGGGGCACCACTACCTCTCCACCGACCGGGCCTTCGCCGCGCTGAACGACTTCGAGACCTGCGGACACCTGATGCGCGACCGGAACCCCGACCTGCAGCCGCTGGTCCCCTGGCGCAACGACCTCGCCCAGGCCAACCTGCGGATCGGCAAGACCCGGGTCGCCAAGGAGTGGGCCGAGGAGCAGATCGGGCTGCGCAGCACGCTCGCCTCGCGGCCACGCGGCATCGCCCTGCGCATCCTGGCCGGCACCAGCCAGCCGAGGCACCGCACGGCGCTGCTGCGCGAGTCGATCGACCTGCTGCAGGCCTGCGGCGACCGCCTGGAGCTCGCCGTGGCGTTCGCCGACCTGTCCGCCGCCCACTACGAGCTCGGCGACTACGCCAGAGCACGCCTGGTGGCACGCCAGGCCGCCCAGGAGGCCGGGATCTGCGACACCGATCCGCCGGTGGACGGCCTCCCGGCCGGTCCGCCCCGGGGCGAGGCACCGCCGGCCGACACCGACGGCGCCTCGGTCCTCAGTGACGCGGAGGGCCGGGTCGCCGCACTGGCCGCGCTCGGGTACACCAACCGCGAGATCAGCAGCCGGATCCACGTCACGGTCAGCACCGTCGAGCAGCACCTCACCCGCGTGTACCGCAAGTTGAACGTCGCCAGTCGGACCGAACTGCCGTCGAAGGTGCTCGAGCACCAGATCCCGGCCATGTCGGACCACAGTCCCGGAGCCGACCGCCGCCCGAGCGGCGGCGTGCTGACCAAGGACCTGCTTCCGCTCTGGAAGCGCCTGGCGCTCTGACTCCACTGTCCCTCCTTCGGGTGCGGGGCTCCGCTCGATCGGGCGGAGCCCCGCACCCTTGTCGCGTCGTACGGTCGGCCGACTGACTGACTGACTGACTGACAGGCTTGCTGGCTTGCTGGCTTGCTGGCTTGCTGGCCGACTGTTCGGCCGACTGTCTGACTGTCCGCCGGTGGGGTCCGCCCCGCCCGGTCGGGCAGGGGCGGGGCGGACCCCCGTCACCCGGCGGTCAGTTGAAGCTGCCGAGCTCGTCGTCCAGGATCCCGAACAGTTCGTCCGCGGTGGCCGAGTCAAGCTCGGGACCGGCCTCCCGGTCGGCTTCCGGCAGGCCGCCGTCGCCGGTCCACCGGGCGGTCAGCGCCCGCAGTCGCAGGGCCACCCTGGAGCGCTGCTCCTCGTTGACCGCGGCCGCGTCCAGCAGGGCTTCGAGCCGGATCACCTCGGCCTCGACGTCCGGGGTGTCCTCGTCCGTGTCCCCGCCCAGTTCGGCGAAGAGGTGGTCGGCGATCGAGGCCGGGGTCGGGTAGTCGAAGGTCAGCGTGGACGACAGCCTCAGCCCGGTGTCGGCACCGATCCGGTTGCGCAGTTCCAGGGCGGAGAGCGAGTCCACCCCGAGTTCGCCGAAACCCCGCTCCGGGTCGACCGCGTCGACGCCGGAGTGCCCGAGGACGTCGGCGACATGACCCCGCACGGTCTCCAGCAGCAACTGCCTGCGGTCCGCCGGGGGCAGTGCCGCGAGCCGCTCGGGCAGCGCGACGGGCCCGGTCCTCCCGGTGCCGGCCGGGGCGGCCTGCGCCGTCCGGCGGGCCGGCACCCTGGCGAGGGCCCGCAGCATCGGTGCCGCGTGCCCGGTCGGCTGGACCCGCATCGGCAGGAGCAGCGACCGGTCCGACGCCAGCGCCCGGTCGAACAGCGCGAGGGCCCGGTCGACCGGCAGCGGCTGGATGCCGTCCCTGGCCAGCCGTCGCAGCTCGGCCTCGCCGAGCGAGCCCGCCATGCCCGAGCCGGTGTTCCACAGACCCCAGCCCAGCGAGAGCGCGGGAAGTCCGGCCGAGCGCCGGTGGACCGCGAGCGCGTCCAGGAAGGCGTTGGCGGCCGCGTAGTTGCCCTGGCCGGCGGCGCCGAGGGTGGCAGCGGCCGAGGAGAACAGCACGAACGCCTTCAGGTCCAGCCCGGCGGTGAGTTCGTGCAGGTTCCAGGCGGCGTCCGCCTTGGGCCGCAGCACCGCGTCCAGCCGGTCGCCGGTCAGTGCCGAGACCAGGCCGTCGTCCAGCACTCCGGCGGCATGGACCACCGCCGTCAGCGGGTGCTCGGCCGGGATCGCGGCGAGCAGCGCGGCCAGTGCCTCGCGGTCGGCCGCGTCGCAGGCGGTCACGGTCACGGTCGCGCCCAGCTCGCGCAGTTCGCCGGGCAGGCCGGGTGCGCCCGCCTCGCCGCTGCGGCTGCTCAGCACCAGGTGCCGGACGCCGTGCCGGGTGACCAGGTGCCGGGCGAGCAGGCGGCCGAGGCTGCCGGTGCCGCCGGTGACGAGCACGGTGCCCTCCGGGTCCAGCCCGGTGAACGAGCCGTCGACGGCGGTTTCGGCCAGCCTCGGGGCGTACGCCCTGCCCGCCCGCAGCGCCAGTTCCGGTTCGCCGGTGGCCACCGCCGCCGCCAGGGCGGCTTCGGAGGCGGGGTCGTCGTCGAGGTCGACCAGCACCAGCCGGTCGGGGTGCTCGACGGCGGCCGCCCTGACCAGGCCCCAGATCCCGGCCTGGGCGAGGTCGGGCACGCCGTCCAGCGCGACCGCTCCCCTGGTGACGACCACCAGGCGCGAGCCCTCGGGGTTGTCGGCGTCCCCGGTCGCCCCGGCGTCCTCGGCGAGGCGCTCCTGGAGCGTGCCGAGTGCCCGGTGCACGATCTCCCGGGCCGCGGCCGGAGCGTCGGCGCCGGCGGCGGGGGCGAAGGTCACCGTGTCCGGCCGGACCGCCGTCCCGGCGGCCGTCGGCACCGGCACCCAGTCCAGTTCGAACAGGTCGCCGGCGGCGGGGGCGGCCGCACTCAGCTGCTCGGCGGTCACCTGCCTGATCCGCAGCGCGGAGACCCGGGCGACCGGCGCGCCGGTCGCGTCGAAGAGCTGGAGCGCCATCTGCTCGGTGCCGTGCGGGGTGAGCCGCAGCCGCAGGGCCGAGGCGCCCGCCGCGTACAGCGACACCCCCTCCCAGGCGAACGGCAGGGTCATCACCGTCGGGTCCTGGCCGTCCAGGAGGTCGATCGCGTGCAGTGCGGAGTCGAGCAGCGCGGGGTGCAGGCCGAAGCCGGCCACCTGGGCGTCCTCGGGCAGCGCGAGTTCGGCGTAGACCTCCTCGCCGAGCCGCCAGGCGGCGCGCAGGCAGCGGAACAACGGCCCGTAGCCGTAGCCCTGTTCGGCGAGGTGGTCGTACGTGCCGGTCAGGTCGACGGCCACCGCGCCGGCCGGCGGCCAGACGTCGAGGGCCGCGGGTTCCGGTGCGGCCGACGGCGCGAGTACGCCGGTCGCGTGCTTGGTCCACACCGCGTTCGCGTCCTCGGTGCGCGCGTGCACCGTGACCGGGCGCCGGCCGGAGCCGTCCGCGGCGCCGGTGACCACCTGGAGCTGGATCCCGCCCTGCTCGGGCAGGACCAGCGGGCGTTCGATGGCCAGTTCCTCGACCAGGCCGCTGCCGACCCGGTCACCGGCCTGGACCGCGAGCTCCACGAACGCGCTGCCCGGCAGCAGGACCACGTCGGCGACCGCGTGGTCGGCCAGCCAGGGGTGGGTGCCGAGCGAGAGCCGCCCGGTCAGCGCGACACAGTCGCTCTCGGCCAGCACGAGCTCGGCGCCGAGCAGCGGGTGGTCGGCGGCCGACTGGCCGAAGCCGCTCACATCGGCGGGACCCGACGGTCCGTCGTCGAGCCAGAACCGCCGGCGCTGGAAGGCGTACGTCGGCAGGGCGATCCGGCGCGCGCCGGTCCCGGCGTGGACCTGCTCCCAGTCGACGGCGACACCGCGTACCTGGAGCGCGGCCAGCGCGGTGGCCAGCGCGACGGGTTCGTCCCGGTCCCGGCGCAGCGCTGGGACGAGAACGGTGCGCTCGGGGTCGGCGAGGCAGTGCGTCCCCATGGTGGAGAGCACCGCGTCGGGCCCCAGTTCGAGGAAGGTCCGCACGCCGTCGGCCTCCAGGGTCCGGATTCCGTCGGCGAACCGGACGGCCTCGCGGACGTGCCGCACCCAGTACCCGGGCGAGGTCAGCTCCTCGGCGGTCGCCCGCAGCCCGGTCAGGTTCGAGACGATCGGCACGGTAGGCGGAGCGAACCGCAGGGTCCGGGCGACCTCCTCGAACTCCTTCAGCATCGGCTCCATCAGCGGCGAGTGGAACGCGTGGCTGACCCGCAGCCGCCTGGTCCTGCGGTGCGCGAACGCGGCCTCGACCGCGGCCACCGCCGGCTCCTCGCCGGACACCACGACGGCGTTCGGTCCGTTGACGGCGGCGATGCCGACGGCGGCGCCGAGGTGCGGCAGCACCTCCTCCTCGGTGGCGTCGACGGCCAGCATCGCGCCGCCCGCGGGCAGTGCCTGCATGAGGCGTCCCCGGGCCGCGACCAACCGGGCGGCGTCCGCCAGGCCGAACACGCCCGCGACGTGCGCGGCGGTCAGCTCGCCGATCGAGTGGCCGGCCAGGAAGTCCGGCCGCAGCCCCCAGGACTCGACGAGCCGGTACAGGGCCACCTCGACGGCGAACAGGGCGCTCTGGGTGTACACCGTCTGATCGAGCAGTTCGGAGTCCGGGTCGAGGAGCAGGTCCAGCAGCGGCCGGTCGAGGTGCTGGTCCAGCTGGGCGCAGACCTCGTCCAGTGCGCTGCGGAACACCGGGTGCTCCTGGTACAACTCCCTTCCCATGCCCGGTCGCTGGGCGCCCTGGCCGGTGAACAGGAAGGCGAGCTTGCCGGCGGCCGGCTTGCCGCGCAGCACGTTCGGCGCGGTCTCGCCGGCTGCCAGCGCGTCCAAGGCGGCGGCGAGTTCGTCCCGGTCGCGGGCGACCAGGGCGGCCCGGTGGCCGAGCGCGGCCCGGCCGGTCGCCAGGGAGAAGGCGAGATCCGCGATCGGCGCGTCCACCACCGACCTGAGCCGCTCCGCCTGGGCCGCGAGCGCCTCCGGGCTGGTCCCGGAGAGCAGGACGGGCAGCAGCGGCGCAGTGGTGTCCGCCGGCGCGGCGGGCTCCTCGGCGACCGCCTCGATGATGGTGTGGGCGTTGGTGCCGCTGATCCCGAACGAGGAGATCCCGGCCCGGCGCGGACGCCCGGCCTCGGGCCACTCCCGCGCCTCGGTCAACAGCCGGACCTCACCCGCCGACCAGTCCACCTTCGTCGACGGCTCGCCCACGTGCAACGTCCTCGGCAGCACACCGTGCCGCATCGCCTGCACCATCTTGATCACCCCGGCCACGCCGGCCGCGGCCTGGGTGTGGCCGATGTTCGACTTGATCGAGCCGAGCCAGAGCGGCTGCCCCTCGGGGCGGTCCTGGCCGTAGGTCGCCAGCAGGGCCTGGGCCTCGATCGGGTCGCCCAGCGTGGTGCCGGTGCCGTGCGCCTCCACCACATCGACATCCGACCCCGACAGCCCGGCACTGGCCAACGCCTGCCGGATCACCCGCTGCTGCGACGGACCGTTCGGCGCGGTCAGACCGTTCGAAGCACCGTCCTGGTTCACCGCGGAACCCCGCACGACCGCCAGCACCTCGTGCCCGTTGCGCCGCGCGTCCGACAGCCGCTCCAGCAGCAGCATCCCCGCGCCCTCGGAGAGCGCGGTGCCGTCGGCGCCGTCCGCGAAGGACTTCGCCCGGCCGTCCGCCGCGAGGTTCCGCTGCCTGCTGAAGTCCACGAAGGTGTCCACGGTGGACATCACCGAGACACCGCCGGCCAGGGCCAGTGTGCACTCGCCGTTGCGCAGCGCCTGCGCCGCCAGGTGCAGCGCGACCAGCGACGAGGAACACGCCGTGTCCACGCTGAGGGTGGGCCCCTCCAGGCCGAGGGTGTAGGCGACCCGGCCGGACGCCACGCTGCCGAGGCTGCCGTTGCCCAGGTAGTCCCGCACGTCCTCCGGCGCGTTGGCGAGCCTGCTGCCGTAGTCGTGGTACATCACGCCGGTGAAGACACCCGTCCGGCTGCCCCGCACCGAGTGCGGGTCGATGCCGGCCCGCTCCAGCGCCTCCCAGGAGGTCTCCAGCAGCAACCGCTGCTGCGGGTCCATCGCGATCGCCTCGCGCGGCGAGATGCCGAAGAAGTCCGGCTCGAAGTCGGCGGCGTCGTGCAGGAACCCGCCCTCGCGGGTGCTGCACCGGCCGGCTTTGCCCGGCTCCGGGTCGTAGAGGCCCTCGACGTCCCAGCCGCGGTCCGCCGGGAACCGCGAGATCCCGTCACCGCCGTCCGCCAGCAGCTCCCACAGCTCCTCCGGGGTGCTGACACCGCCGGGGAATCGGCAGCTCATCGCCACGATCGCGATCGGATCGTCGGTGACCGGCTGCGGGCCGGCCGGCCCGGCGTCGACCGGCTCGTCCGAGCCGAACAGCTCGGCCTTGAGGTAGCCGACCAGCGCGATCGAGTCCGGGTAGTCGAAGACCAGGGTGGCCGGCAGCCGCAGTCCGACCGCGAGACCGAGCCGGTTGCGCAGTTCCACCGCCGTCAGCGAGTCGAATCCCCACTCGCGGAACGCCCGGCGCGGATCGAGCACCATGTCCGGGTCGTGGCCGAGGACCGCGGCGACGTGGGTGCGGACCAGTTCGAAGAGCACCGCGTCGCGCTCGGCCGGCGCCAGGGCGGCCAGCCGGTCCAGCGCCGTACCCGCCGCCGCGGCCGCCGCGGCCGCACGCCTGGCCGACGGGCGCACCAGGCCGCGCAGCACCGGCGGCACCGTGCCCGCCGCGCGGAGCGCGGGCAGGTCCAGGCCGATCGGCAGCAGCAGCGCCTCCTCCGAGGCCAGCGCCAGGTCGAACAGGCCGAGGCCCTGGGCGGTGGCGATCGGGCGGACCCCCGCCCTCGCCATCCGCACCACGTCGGCGTCGCTCAGGTGAGCGGTCATCCCCGTGCGCTGCTCCCAGAAGCCCCAGGCCAGCGAGACGGCGGGCAGGCCGAGCGCCCGGCGGTGGTGGGCCAGGCCGTCGAGGAAGGCGTTGGCCGCCGCGTAGCCGGCCTGGCCCGCGCCGTCCACGGTGCCCGCCGCCGAGGAGAACAGCACGAAGGCGGCCAGGTCCGTGTCCCTGGTGAGTTCGTGCAGGTGCCAGGCCGCGTCCACCTTGGGGCGCAGCACCGCGTCGAGCCGCTCGGGGGTGAGCGCGGTGGCCAGGCCGTCGTCCAGGGCGCCGGCCAGGTGCACGACCGCGGTCAGCGGGTGCTCGGCCGGCACGGAGGCGAGCAGGTCGGCGAGCTGGTCGCGGTCGGCCGCGTCGCACTTGGCCACGGTCACCTCCGCGTCCAGGTCGGCGAAGTCGTCCTGGGCCACACCGCTGCGGCCGGCCAGCAGCAGCCGGCGCGCGCCGTGTTCGGCCACCAGGTGCCGGGCGACCAGGCCGCCGAGCACCCCGGTGCCGCCGGTGATCAGTACGGTTCCCCCGGGTGCGAACGCGGGGGCCGAGCCGCCGGGCGTGCTCCTGGCCAGCCGGGGGACGTGCACCGTGCCGTTGCGCAGGGCCAGTTGCGGCTCGCCCGAGGCGGCCGCGGCCGCGACGGCCTGCTCGACGGTGGTGTCCGCGTCCGCGTCCAACAGGACGAACTGGTCGGGGTTCTCGCCCTGTGCGGCGCGGACCAGGCCCCAGACGGCGGCCGCGGCCAGGTCCTGGACGCCCTCGGCGCCCACCGCCACGGCTCCCCTGGTGAGCACCACCAGGCGGGAGGCGGCGACCCGGTCGCTGTCCAGCCACTGGCGTACCGTCTCCAGCACCCGGTCGGCGGCGGCCCTGGTCCCTTCGACCGGGTCTCCGGCCCCGCTCAGCGGGAGGACCACGAAGGCGGGAGGCGGGGCCAGCTCGTCGAGGCCGCCCGCGCCGAGCACCGCGTGGTCGACTGCGGGTCCGTCCACCGCCAGCACCGGCCAGTCGAGGCGGAACAGGGCGTCGAGGTGCGCGGCGGCGCCGAGTGCGCCGGGGTCGACGGCGCGGGTGGTCAGGCCGTCCACCGAGGCCACCGGGGCGCCGGTGGTGTCGGCGAGCTGGAGGGTGAGGGAGTCCGTGCCGACGATCCGCAGCCGCAGCGCCGTCGCGCCCGCCGCGAACAGCGACACGCCGTTCCAGACGAACGGCAGCCTGGCCGGGCCCGACTCGGCCTCGCCGGCCCCCGCAGCGTGCAGGGCGGCGTCGAACAGTGCCGGGTGCAGCCCGAACTGTGCTGCTTCCACCGGGAGTTCGACCTCGGCGAAGGTCTCCTCGCCGCGCCGCCAGGCCGCCCGCAGGCCCCGGAACGCGGGGCCGTAGTGGTAGCCCTGCTCGGCCAGCCGGTCGTACACGCCGTCCAGCGGGACCGGCTGCGCGCCGGCCGGGGGCCAGGCCGCGAGGTCGAATCCGGCCTCCGCGGTGTCCGGTTCCAGCAGGCCGGACGCGTTGCGCGTCCAGTCGCCCTCGCCGCCCTCCGGGCGGGAGTGCACGGCCAGCGGGCGCCGGCCGGACTCGTCCGCCTCGCCGAGGTGGAGCTGGAGCTGGACCGCTCCGCGCTCGGGCAGCAGCAGCGGCACCTCCAGGGTCAGTTCGGCCACCCGTCCGCAGCCGACCTCGTCGCCCGCCTTGACGGCCAGTTCCACGAACGCGGTGCCGGGCAGCAGCACCGTGCCGTTCACCGCGTGGTCGGCGAGCCAGGGGACGGTGCCGGTGGAGAGCCGGCCGGTGAACAGCGTGCCGCCGCCGTCGGCGACGGTGACCGAGGCACCGAGCAGCGGGTGTCCGGCGGCGGCGAGACCGGCCGCGGCCACGTCGCCGACCGCCGGGGAGCTGCCGAGCCAGAACCGCTCGCGCTGGAAGGCGTACGTCGGCAGGTCGACCTTGTGCACGGGCGTCCCCGCGAAGACCGTGGCCCAGTCGACCGGCACCCCGTGCACGAACGCCTCGGCCAGGGAGGCCAGGAACCGCTGGGGGCCGCCGTCGTCGCGCCGCAGCGAGCCGAGGCCCACCACGTCCGCGCCGGCCGCGTCCGCCGTCTCCTCGATGCTGTGCAGCAGCACCGGGTGCGGGCTGCACTCGACGAACACGCCGTACCCGCCGGCCAGCAGCACCCGGGTGGTCCGGTCGAAGAGCACGCTCTGGCGCAGGTTGGTGTACCAGTACTCGGCGTCCAGGCCGCCGGTGTCGAACAGTTCGCCGGTCACGGTGGAGTAGAACGGCACCTCGGCGGAGCGCGGGGCGACCCCGGCCAGCTCGGTCAGCAGCCGCTCGCGGATGCTCTCGACCTGGGCGGAGTGCGAGGCGTAGTCCACCGGCAGCCGCTTGGCACGGACGCCGTCCGCCTTGAGCAGCCCCGCCAGCTCGCCGATCGCGTCGGCGTCACCGGAGAGCACCACCGAGGTCGCCCCGTTGACCGCGGCCACCGAGACCCGGCCGTCGTACCCGGCGATCCGCTCCCGCACCTGCTCCACCGGCAGCGCGACCGACATCATCCCGCCGCGCGCTGACAGTTCGTCGGCGATGGCCACGCTGCGCAGGGCCACCACCTTGGCGCCGTCGGCGAGGGAGAGCGCTCCGGCCACGCAGGCCGCCGCGATCTCGCCCTGCGAGTGCCCGATCACGGCGGCCGGCCGGATGCCGTGGGAGCGCCACAGCTCCGCCAGCGAGACCATGACCGCCCAGAGCACCGGCTGCACCACGTCCACCCGCTCCAGCGGCGCCGAGCCGCGGACGGTGGCGAGCAGGTCCCAGTCGACGAAGGGGGCCAGCGCCTCGGCGCACTCCGCCATCCTGGCGGCGAACACCGGGGAGGAATCGAGCAGTTCGGCCGCCATGCCGACCCACTGCGAGCCCTGTCCGGGGAAGACGAAGGCGACCCGGGACTCGCCGCGCACCGCGCCCTGGACCACGTTGGCGGCGGCCCGTCCGGCGGCCAGCTCGGTCAGCCCGGCGGCCAGCGCGGAGCGGTCCGCGCCGATCACCACCGCGCGGTCGCCGAGCGCCGCCCGCGAGGTCGCCAGGGTGTAGGCGAGGTCGGGGAGCGGTGCGCCGTCGAGGTGGTCGAGCAGCCGCTGGGCCTGCGCCGCCAGCCCCTGCTCCCCCTTGCCGGTGAGCACCAGCGGCAGCGGTCCGGTCGGCTCGCTCCCGCCGGAGGGGACGTCGGGCTCCGGCACGCCTTCGAGGATCACGTGGGCGTTGGTGCCGCTGATGCCGAACGAGGAGACGGCGGCCCGCCGGGCGTCGCCGGTCAGCGGCCACTCCCGGGCCTCGTCGAGCAGTCGGACCGCGCCCTCGGTCCAGTCCACCTGCGGGGTGGGGGCGTCGACGTGCAGCGTCTTCGGCATCCGGCCGTGCCGCATGGCCATCACCGCCTTGATCACACCGGCCACGCCGGCGGCGGCCTGGGTGTGACCGATGTTCGACTTGACCGAGCCGAGCCAGAGCGGCTCCGCGCGGTCCTGCCCGTACGTCGCGAGCAGGGCCTGTGCCTCGATCGGGTCGCCGAGCGGGGTGCCGGTGCCGTGCGCCTCGACCAGGTGCACCTGGTCCGCGGTGAGCCTGGCGCTGGCCAGCGCCTGGCGGATCACCCGCTGCTGGGACGGGCCGTTGGGCGCGGTCAGCCCGTTGGAGGCGCCGTCCTGGTTGATCGCGCTGCCCCGGACCAGGGCGAGCACCCGGTGTCCGTTGCGCTCGGCGTCGGAGAGCCGCTCCAGCAGCAGCATCCCGGCGCCCTCGCCCCAGCCGGTGCCGTCCGCCGACGCGGCGAACGACTTGCAGCGGCCGTTCTCGGCGAGGCCGCGCTGGCGGCTGAAGTCCACGAAGGTGTCCGGGGTGGACATCACGGTCACGCCCCCGGCCAGGGCGTAGGAGCACTCCCCCTGCCGGAGCGCCTGGACCGCGAGGTGCAGGGCGACCAGCGAGGACGAGCAGGCGGTGTCCACGGTGACCGCCGGGCCCTCGAGACCCAGCGTGTAGGAGACCCGGCCGGAGGCGACGCTGCCCAGGTTGCCGTTGCCGAGGTAGCCCTCGACGCCCTCGGGCACCTCGGCCAGCCAGCTGCCGTAGTCGTGGTACATCACACCGGCGAAGATCCCGGTCCGGCTGCCGTGCATGGTGTGCGGGTCGATGTTGGCCCGTTCGAACGCCTCCCAGGCGATCTCCAGCAGCAGGCGCTGCTGCGGGTCCATCGCGATAGCCTCACGCGGCGAGATGCCGAAGAAGGCGGCGTCGAACCGCGGTGCGTCGTAGAGGAATCCGCCCTCGCGGACGTGGGTCTTGCCGGGCGTGTCCGGGTCCGGGTCGTACAGCCCCTCGACGTCCCAGTCGCGGTCCGCCGGGAAGTCCCCGACGGCGTCGACGCCCCGGTCGACCAGCTGCCACAGCTGCTCGGGCGAGCCGACGCCCCCGGGGTAGCGGCAGCTCATCGCCACGATCGCGATCGGCTCCTGCGCTGCGGCCTCGATCCGCGTGGTGTGCTGCCGCAGCCGTTCGTTCTCCAGCAACGACTCGCGCAGCGCCTCGACTATCTGCTCGACGGGTGTATCCACGGTCTGTGTCGCTCCCTGATTACTTGGCGTCGCTGCGGTCGAGCGCGGTGCGGATGAGGTCGGCGATGTCCATGCTCTTGATCGCCGTGGTCCGGTCGCCCGCGGGCTCGGTCGGTGCACTTGGTTGGGACGGCTTCGGTTCGGACAGCTTCAGCAGGCGGTCCAGCAGGCCGGCCTCCCGGATCCGGGCCACCGGGATCGCGGCCAGCAGGTCCTGCAGCCGGGAGTCGTCCGCCTCCTCGGCCGGTGCCTCGGTCTGCTGCGGCAGCAGCTTGGCCAGCAGGAAGGCGGCCAGGGCCGCCGGGGTGGCGTAGTCGAAGATCAGCGTGGACGGCAGGCGCAGCCCGCTCACCGCGTTCAGCCTGTTGCGCAGCTCCACCGCCGCGAGCGAGTCGAAGCCCAACTCGGAGAAGGCGCGCCGGGGTTCGACCGAGGCCACCCCGTCGTGACCGAGCACGGCGGCGACCTCCGCCCGGACCGCGTCCAGCACCACGTGGTCGCGGTCGGCGGCGGGGAGCGTGCCCAGCCGCCGGGCCAGCGACGCCGGCGCGCTGTCGGCGGCGCCGCGCGCCTCGCGGCGGACCGCCGGCCGGACCAGCCCGCGCAGCACCGCGGGGACGCCGTCGCCGCGCTCGCGCAGCGCCGCCAGGTCCAGCCTGGCCGGCACCAGGGTCGGGTGCCCGGCGCGCAGCGCGGCGTCGAACAGCGCCAGCCCCTCGGCCGGATCGAGCGCGCCGATGCCGGAGCGTTCGATGCGCAGCAGGTCGGCCTCGCCGAGCTGTCCGCCCATCCCGCCGGTGCCGGCCCACAGGCCCCAGGCCAGCGCGGTGGCCGGCAGGCCCAGCGCGGCCCGGTGCTCGGCCAGCGCGTCCAGGAAGACGTTGGCGGCCGCGTAGTTGCCCTGTCCGGTGGCGTCCAGCGTGCCCGCCGCCGAGGAGAACAGCACGAACCGCGCGATCTCCTGATCCAGGGTCAGCTCGTGCAGGTGCCAGGCGGCGTCGGCCTTGGGCCGCAGCACCGTGTCGATCCGCTCCGGGGTCAGCGAGCCGATCAGGGCGTCGTCCAGGACTCCGGCGGTGTGCACGATGCTGCCGATGGGGTGCTCGGCGAGCAGTGCGGCGAGCGCCGCCCGGTCGGCGACGTCGCAGGCGACCAGTTCGGCGTGGGCGCCGAGCCCGGCCAGTTCGGCCTGCAGCGCCGTCGCCCCGGGGGCCTGCGGGCCCCGGCGGCCGGCCAGCACCAGCCGGCGGACGCCGTGCGCGGTCACCAGGTGCCGGGCGACCAGCGCGCCCAGACCGCCGGTACCGCCGGTGATCAGTACGGTGCCCCAGTCCCGGTCGGCGCCGTCCGGCTCCGGCTGCCGCACCCTGGTCAGCCGCGGTACCCGGATCTCGCCGTCGCGCAGCACCAGTTCGGGTTCGCCCGAGTCGAGTGCGGCGGCCAGCACCGGCAGCGCGAGCGGTCCTTCGCCGATGTCGGCGAGGACGATCCGGCCCGGGTCCTCGGCCTGGGCCGCGCGGACCAGGCCCCGTACGGCGGCGTCGGCCAGCCCGGCCCGGGTGAGCACGACCAGTGTCGCCTTGGCGTACCGGTCCTCGGCCAGCCAGTCCTGGACCGGGCCGAGCACGGCGTGCAGCACGGACCTGACGGCGGCCGGCAGGTCGCCGGAGCCCGTCGGCACCGGCAGCAGCACCACGTCGGGCACGGCGTCGCCGAACGAGGCCAGGTCCGGCCGGGTCGGCAGGCCGAGCCCGAGGTCGTCGGTGCCGAGCAGCTCGCACCGGCGGTCGCCGGGGCCGTCGGCCGCCAGGTCCGGTCGGGGCGTCAGCTCGACGGTGAACAGCGAGTCCTGCTGCGCGGTGAGCTGGTGGGCCGCGACCGGGCGGGTCACGAACGAGTCGACCGAGGCGATCGGTGCCCCGGTGCCGTCCGAGAGCTCGATCCGCAGGCCGTCGGCGTCCTGGCGCACGAGCCGCACCCGGGCCGCCGAGGCGCCGCCGGAGTGCAGCGCGACGCCGTTCCAGGCGAACGGGAGCAGCACCCGGCCGTCGTCGGCCGGCTCCGCCCCGTCGAGCAGCGAGGAGACGTGCAGGGCGGCGTCGAGCAGCGCGGGGTGCAGGCCGAAGCGGGCGGCCTCGGGCCGTTCGGACGCGGGGAGGTCGAGCTCGGCGAAGACCTCGTCGCCGCGCCGCCAGGCGGCCCGCACGCCCCGGAAGACCGGGCCGTACTCGTAGCCCTCGGTCCGCATGCGGTCGTAGAGCCCGGTGACGTCGACCTCGGCCGCGTCGGCCGGCGGCCACTGGGTGTACGGCTGCGGCGGTGTGCCGGCGCGGTCGGTCAGCAGGCCGGTCGCGTTGGTGGTCCAGTCGGCGCCGGGCGCGTCCTGGGGCCGGGAGAAGATCTGCACCGCGCCGTTCCTGGCGGCGGTGACCTGGAGCTGTACGGCACCCTTGGCGGGCAGCAGCAGCGGCGCCTGGAGGGTCAGTTCGTCCAGGACCGGGAGCCCGAGCAGATCCCCGGCCCGGATCGCCAGATCGACCAGGGCGGTTCCCGGCAGCAGGACCGTGCCCAGCACGGCGTGCTCGGCGAGAACCGGGTGGGTGGCGAGCGAGACCCGTCCGGTCAGCACCACGTCGTCGGAGGCGGCCATCCGGATCTCCGCGCTCACCAGCGGGTGGTCCACCGCCGCTTGGCCGAACCCGCCCGCGTCGCCCCGGGCGGGCGGGACGTCGAGCCAGAAGCGCCGGTGCTGGAAGGCGTACGTGGGCAGCTCCACCCGGCGTGCGGGGCGCGGGCCGTAGAGCGCGGGCCAGTCGAGTTCGGCGCCCCGGGTGTGGACCCGGGCGAGCGCGCCGAGCAGTTCCCGCACCTCGGGCTTGTTCCTGCGGGCGAGGGCGACGAAGGCCGCGTCGGTGCCGTCGGCGACGCAGTCCCGGCCGAGCGCGGTCAGCACGGCGTCCGGGCCGAGTTCCAGGAAGGTGCCGACGCCCTGGGCCGTCAGGGCGTCGACGGCGTCCGCGAAGCGCACCGTCTCCCGGACGTGCCGGACCCAGTACTCGGGTGTGCACAGCTCGGCCGCACCGGCCGGGCGGCCGGTCAGGGTGGAGACGAGGGGGATCACCGGGTCGGCGAAGGTGAGCTCGGACAGGACCTCGCCGAACTCGGCCAGCATCGCGTCCATCCGGGGCGAGTGGAAGGCGTGCGACACCGTCAGCCGCTTGGACCGCTCGAAGCGGGCCGCGAGTTCGAGCACCGCGTCGGTGTCCCCGGAGACGACCACCGCGCGGGGGCCGTTGACCGCCGCGATGCCCATCCGCTCGTCCAGCAGCGGCAGCACCTCGGCCTCGGTGGCCTGCACCGCCACCATCGCGCCGCCCTCGGGCAGCGCCTGCATCAGCCTGCCGCGGGCGGACACCGCCGTCGCGGCGTCCGCCAGCGACCAGACCCCGCTCACGTGCGCGGCGGCGAGCTCGCCGATCGAGTGGCCCGCCAGGTACTCCGGGCGCAGCCCGAACGACTCCAGCAGCCGGAACAGCGCCACCTCGGTCGCGAACAGCGCGGCCTGGGTGTAGGCGGTCCGGGCGAGCAGGTCCGCGTCCTGTCCGAAGACCACCTCGGCCAGCGGGCGCTCCAGTGCGCCGTCCAGGTGGGCGGCGGCGCGGTCGAAGTGCTCGGCGTAGACCGGGAAGGTCTCGTACCACTGGCGTCCCATGCCCAGGCGCTGGGAGCCCTGGCCGGAGAACAGGAACGCGAGGCCGCCCTCGGCGACCGTGCCGGTGACCAGGCCGGGGGCGTCCGTCCCCTGTGCCAGGGCGGTGAGCGCGGTGTCGAGTCCGGCGCGGTCGGCGGCCAGCACCACCGCGCGGTGGCGGTGCGCGCTGCGGGTGGTGGCGAGCGCGAGGCCCAGGTCGGCCAGGGGGGTGTCCGGCACCGCCTTCAGGCGTTCGGCCTGCGCGCCCAGGGCCTCGGGGCTCCGGGCGGAGACCGGCAGCGCCACCAGGGCCGGTCCGTGGCCGGCCGCCTCGTCGGGGCGGCCGGGCTCCTCGGCGGTCGCGGCCTCCTCGGGGGCGTCGGCCTCCTCCAGGATGACGTGCGCGTTGGTGCCGCTGATGCCGAACGAGGACACCCCGGCCCGGCGCGGGCCGGTGCCGCTCTCCCAGGGGCGGTCCTCGGTGAGCAGCGAGACCGCGCCGGCCGTCCAGTCCACCTGGGTGGACGGCGCGTCCACGTGCAGGGTCCTCGGGAGCACCCGGTGGCGCATCGCCATCACCATCTTGATCACCCCGGCGACGCCCGCGGCGGCCTGGGTGTGGCCGATGTTCGACTTGATCGAGCCCAGCCACAGCGGCCGGTCCCCCGGCCGCTCCTGGCCGTAGGTCGCCAGCAGCGCCTGCGCCTCGATCGGGTCGCCCAGCGTGGTGCCGGTGCCGTGCGCCTCGACCGCGTCGACGTCGGCCGCCGAGAGGCCGGCACTGGCCAGCGCCTGCCGGATCACCCGCTGCTGGGACGGGCCGTTGGGCGCGGTCAGCCCGTTGGAGGCACCGTCCTGGTTGACCGCGCTGCCCCGCACGACGGCCAGCACCTGGTGGCCGTTGCGCCGCGCGTCCGACAGCCGCTCCAGCACCAGGACACCGACGCCCTCGCCCCAGCCGGTACCGTCCGCGGCGGCCGCGAAGGACTTGCAGCGCCCGTCGGCGGCCTGGCCGCGCTGGCGGCTGAAGTCGATGAAGGTGTCGGGGGTGGACATCACCGTGACGCCGCCGGCCAGTGCCAGCGAGCACTCCCCGGCCCGCAGGGCCTGCGCCGCCAGGTGCAGGGTGACCAGCGAGGAGGAGCACGCGGTGTCCACCGTGACGGCCGGCCCTTCGAGACCGAGCGCGTAGGCCACCCGTCCGGAGACCACGCTGCCGAGGTTGCCGTTGCCGAGGTAGGCGGCGACGTCCTCGGGGGCGTCGGTGAGCCAGCTGCCGTAGTCGTGGTACATCACCCCGGCGAACACGCCGGTGCTGGTGCCCCGGACCGCCGCCGGGTCGATGCCGGCCCGCTCGAACGCCTCCCAGGAGACCTCCAGCAGCAGGCGCTGCTGCGGGTCCATCGCGATCGCCTCACGCGGGCTGATGCCGAAGAAGTCGGCGTCGAACCGGGCTGCCTCGTAGAGGAATCCGCCCTCGCGGGAGTACGTCTTCCCGGGCTTGCCCGGCTCGGGGTCGTAGATCGCGTCGGTGTCCCAGCCCCGGTCGGCGGGGAACTCCGCGATGCTGTCGACCCCGTCGGCGACCAGCCGCCACAGGTCCTCGGGCGAACCGACGCCACCGGGGTAGCGGCAGCTCATCCCGACGATCACGATCGGGTCGTCCGCTCCCACGGGCGCCGTCGTCGGCGCCGACGGGCCGGTGGGCGCGGTGCCGAACAGGGTGTCGCGGATGTGTTCGGCGAGCAGCCTCGGTGACGGGTAGTCGAACACCAGGGTGGCCGGCAGGCGCAGTCCGGTCGCGGAGTTCAGGCGGTTGCGCAGTTCCACGGCGGAGAGCGAGTCGAAGCCGATCTCGGTGAACGCCCGGGTCGGGCTGATCGCGGCCGAGCCCTCGTGCCGCAGGACCGCCGCCACCTCGGTGCGGACCAGCTCCAGCAGTGCGCGCTCCCGCTCGGCGGCGGGCAGCGCGCCCAGCGCGCCGTCGGCCGTCAGGCCACGGGACTCCCGCGCGGCGACCGCCCGTCGGGTGACCGGCCGCACCAGGCCGCTGAGCAGCGCGGGGATGCCGTCCGAGCGGTTGCGGACGGCGGTGGCGTCCAGCTCGACCGGGACCACCCGGGCCTCGCCGGTGCGGACGGCGGCGTCGAACAGCCGCAGCGACTGCTCCGCGCCCAGTCCGGGCAGCCCGTACCGGGCGATCCGGGACAGCGTCGCCTCGTCGAGCGCGGCGCCCATCCCGGCCCCGCCGGTCCACAGGCCCCAGGCCAGCGCGGTGGCGGGCAGGCCGAGGGATGCCCGGTGCTCGGCCAGTGCGTCCAGGAAGGCGTTCGCCGCCGCGTAGTTGCCCTGGCCCGCGCCGTCGAGCACGGCGGCGAGCGAGGAGAACAGGACGAAGGCGGTCAGCGGCCGGCCTTGGGTGAGCTCGTGCAGGTGCCAGGCACCGTCCACCTTGGCCCGGAACACCTCGTCGAGCAGGTCGTCGGTGAGCGAGCCGATCACCCCGTCGTGCACCGAGCCGGCGGCGTGCACCACCGAGTCGACCGGGTGCTCGGCCAGCAGTGCGGCCACCGACCGGCGGTCGCTCACGTCGCAGGCGGCGACGACCACCTCGGCGCCCAGTCCGGTCAGTTCGGCCTGCAGCTCGGGTGCCGAGCCGCGGCGGCCGGCCAGGACCAGCCGGCGCACGCCGTGCTCCCGGACCAGGTGCCGGGCCAGCAGGCCACCGAGGCCGCCGGTGCCACCGGTGATCAGGACGGTGCCCCACTGGGGTGCGGCGTCCGCCCCGGAGGGCAGGACCGCCAGCCGGGGCGCCCTGAACTCGCCGTCGGCCAGGGAGAGTTCGGGCTCACCGGTGGCCAGCGCAGCGCTCAGGTCGGCGTCGGACGGGACGCCCTCGTGCTCCAGCAGGACGAAGCGTCCGGGGTTCTCCGCCTGGGCCGAGCGCACCAGGCCCCGGACCGGCGCCTGGGCGAGCGCGGCCGAGGTGACCACCACCAGCCGGGAGTCGGCGAAGCGCTCGTCGGCCAGCCAGGACTGCAGGACGCGCAGCACCTCGCCGGCGGCGGCCCTGGCCGCGACCGGCGGCTCGTCCTCGGCCGGCGCGGCCCGGAGCACGACCACGTCGGGCACCGGGTCGGGGAGCTCGTCGGGACCGCCCGCGAGCACCGCGATCCGGGGCCGCGCGTTCTCGGCCGGCCTGCCGAGCGGCGACTGCCGCACCGTGTACAGCAGTTCGGCGTCGGGCACCGGGCGGGAGAGCAGGCCCCGCACGGTGGCCACCGGGGCGCCGGTGGCGTCCGCGAACCGGAGCGCGAGGGTGTCCTTGCCCGGGTGGGAGATCCGCACCCGCACGAAGGACGCGCCGACCGCGTGCAGCGACACGCCGGTCCACGCGAACGGGACCAGGACCTCGCCGCCGGGCTCCGCGTCCAGGTCGGCGGCGTGCAGGGCGGCGTCGAGCAGCGCCGGGTGCAGGCCGAACCCGGCTGCCTCTGCGGACAGTTCGTCGGGCAGGGCGACCTCGGCGAACACCTCACCGGCGTGCCGCCAGGCCGCGCGCAGCCCCTGGAAGGCCGGGCCGTACCCGTAGCCCTGGGCCGCCAGCCGGGCGTAGACGCCGGTGAGGTCGATCGGCTCCGCCCCCTGCGGCGGCCAGGCGTCCAGCCGCTCCGGCAGCGGCTCGGCCTCGGGCACGAGCACACCCGTGGCGTGCAGGGTCCACTGTCCGGCGTCCGCGCCGTCCGGCCTGGAGTGGATCGTCAACGGCCGGTACCCGGACTCCTCCGGCTCACCCACCGCGACCTGCACCGCCATCGCGCCGTCCGGCGGCAGGACCAGCGGGGCGCCCAGGGTCAGTTCCTCGACCGTGCCGGCGCCCACGTGGTCGGCGGCCCGCACGGCCAGTTCCATGAACGCGGTGCCGGGGAAGAGCACCCGTCCGGAGATGACGTGGTCGGCCAGCCAGGGCTGGGTCCGCAGGGAGAGGCGCCCGGTCAGCACCACGCCGTCGGCGCCGACCGCCACCACCGCGCCCAGCAGCGGGTGTGCGGCCGGGAGCTGGCCGAGGTCGAAGGCGTCCGAGCGGGCCGATCCGGCCTCCAGCCAGAACCGCCTGCGCTGGAAGGGGTAGGTCGGCAGGTCGATCCGGCGGGCGCCGCGCCCGGCGTGGAAGCGGCTCCAGTCGACCGGGACACCCGCCGTGTACGCCGCGGCCAGCGCCGAGACGGCCTGGTGCGGCTCGGGCCGCTCCCGGCGCAGCAGCGGGGCGAAGAGGGCATCGGGGTGCTCGGCGGACTCCTGGCCCATCGCACAGAGCACACCGTCCGGGCCGATCTCCAGGAAGGTCCGCACCCCGGCGGTCTCCAGACCGCGCACGGCGTCCGCGAAGCGCACCTGCGCGGCGACGTGCCCGACCCAGTACTCGGCCGTGGCCAGCTCGTCCGCGCACAGCTCGCCGGTCACCGTGGACACGATCGGGATCTTCGGCCTGGCGTAGTCCAGTACCCGGGCGATCCGGCGGAACTCCGCCAGCATCGGCTCCATCAGCGGCGAGTGGAAGGCGTGGCTGACCCGCAGCCGCTTGGTCCGGTACCCCTGCGCGGCCAGCACCCCGGCGATCCGCAGCACCTCGTCCTCGGCGCCGGACAGCACCACCGAGGTGGGCCCGTTGACCGCCGCGACGGCGACCCGCCCGGTGAGCAGCGGCACCACGTCGGCCTCGGCCGCCTGCACCGCGACCATCGCGCCGCCCTCCGGCAGCGCCTGCATCAGCCGGCCCCGGGCGGCCACCAGGATCGCGGCGTCCTCCAGCGAGAGCACCCCGGCCACGTGCGCGGCGGCGAGCTCACCGATGGAGTGCCCGGCCAGGTAGTCGGGCCGCAGGCCCCAGCTCTCGGTGAGCCGGAACAGGGCGACCTCGATCGCGAACAGGGCCGGCTGGGCGTACTCGGTCCGGTGCAGCAGCTCGGCCTGCGGCGAGCCCTCCGGCGCGGACAGCACCTCGCCCAGCGGCAGGTCGAGCTGCATGTCCAGGTAGGCGCAGACGTCCTCCAGCGCGTCCGCGAACACCGGGAAGGCGGCGGCGAGTTCGCGCCCCATGGCGAGGCGCTGGCTGCCCTGGCCGGTGAACAGGAAGGCGAGCTTCCCGGGGCCCGCCAGACCGGTGGGGGCGGTCTGGGCGGCGATCGCCGCCAGCCCGGCCCGCAGGCCCTCGTGGTCGTCGGCGACGATCGCGGCACGGTTGGGCAGGTCGGCCCGGGTGGTGGACAGCGAGTAGGCCAGGTCGGCGAGTTCGACCCCGGCGTCGAGCAGCGGGAGCAGGTCCGCCGCCCGGTCGCCGAGCGCCTGCTCGCCGCGCGCCGACAGCACGAACGGCAGCGTCCCGGCGGCGCCGGGCCGCTCACCGTCGTCGGTGTCGGCGGGCTCGTCGGCGACGTGCTCCAGGAGCATGTGCGCGTTGGTGCCGCTGACCCCGAAGGACGACACCCCGGCCCGGCGCGGCCGCCCGGTCTCGGGCCACGGCCTGCCCTCGGTGAGCAGCTCGACCGCTCCCGCCGACCAGTCGACGTGCGGACTCGGGGCGTCGACGTGCAGTGTCTTCGGCAGGTAGCCGTTGCACATGCTCAGCACCATCTTGATCACGCCGGCCACACCGGCGGCGCCCTGGGTGTGGCCCAGGTTCGACTTCGCCGAGCCGAGCAGCAGCGGCGCGCCCTCGGGACGCGCCTGGCCGTACGTCGCGATCAGCGCGCCGGCCTCGATCGGGTCGCCGAGTGTGGTGCCGGTGCCGTGCGCGTCGACCGCGTCCACGTCGGCGGCCGTCAGGCCCGCGTTCGCCAGGGCCTGGCGGATCAGCCGCTGCTGCGAGGTGCCGCTCGGTGCGGTGAGTCCGTTGCTGGCGCCGTCCTGGTTGATCGCCGAACCGCGCACGACGGCCAGCACCCGGTGGTTGTTGCGCCGCGCCTCCGACAGCCGCATGAGGACCAGGACGCCCACGCCCTCGGCGAAGCCCGTACCGTCCGCCGCCGCCGCGAAGGCCTTGCAGCGGCCGTCCGGGGCCAGGCCGCGCTGGCGGCTGAACGCGGTGAACACGCCCGGGCCGCCCATCACCGCGACGCCGCCGGCCAGCGCCATCGAGGACTCGCCCGCGCGCAGCGACTGGCAGGCCAGGTGGATGGCGACCAGGGAGGCCGAGCAGGCGGTGTCGACCGTGACCGCCGGACCGACCGCGCCGAGCACGTACGCGACCCGCCCGGAGATGACGCTCGGCGCGTTGCCGGTCATCAGGTAGGCGTCGAGGCCGTCGGGGGCCTCGTACAGCCGGGGGCCGTACTCCTGGACCTCGGCGCCGAAGAACATCCCGGCCTCGGTGCCGCGCAGGCCGGCCGGGTCGATCCCGGCGTGCTCCAGCGCCTCCCAGGCGGTCTCCAGCACCAGGCGCTGCTGCGGGTCCATGGCCAGCGCCTCGCGCGGGCTGATCCCGAAGAAGTCGGCGTCGAACTCCGTTGCGGTGGCGAGGAACCCGCCGCTGCGGACATAGCTCTTGCCGGGTGCCTCGGGGTCCTCGTCGAAGATCCCGGCCAGGTCCCAGCCGCGGTCGTCGGGGAAGCCGGAGAGCACCTCGCCGCCGTCGGCCAGCAGCCGCCACAGGTCGTCCGGCGAGTCCACGCCGCCCGGGAACCGGCAGCCGATGCCCACGATCGCGATCGGCTCGTCCGCGGCGTTGGCCCGGGAGACCGGGGCCGGCTCGGCGGCAACCGTACCGAGCGCTCCGGCGAGCAGCCGCTCGACCAGCGCGGCGGGCGTCGGGCAGTCGTAGACCAGCGTGACCGGCAGGTCGAGGCCGGTCGCCGCGGCGAGGCGGCCCTGCAGGTCGACCGAGGCCAGTGAGTCGAAGCCCAGTTCGGTGAAGGGGAGCGTGGTGTCCAATGTCTCGGCCGCGTCGGGGCGCGCCGCCTTCAGCGCCGCCACCGCAGTGGTGTGTACGAGGTCGAGAACCAACCTCCGGTGCTCCGACGGCGCGGCGGCGGCCAGCAGCCGGGCCAGTGCTGAATCGGAACTGGACTCATTCATCCGCGCATCTCCACTTTCGGCCGAGACCTCTTACTTAGAACAGCGGTGCCTCAGAACAGCGGTGCCCCGAGGCAGCGGCGCCCCGCAGCGGCGGTGCCCCGAGGCGGCGGCGCCGGCCGGACCGTGACGCCGAAGAACGGCTGCGCCCTCAGCCGGCCCCGTGGTCGAGCACCTTGGTGCCCGGTCCGCCGGAGACCGCTCCGGAGTCGAACTTCCGGCGGACGTAGGACAGCGACTCCAGCAGTTCGCCGGAGGTGACGGTGTGGGACTCGCCGGCCTCGACCACCCCGGCCAGCGGCAGCCTGCCGATGTCCGCCCAGCGCAGCCGCCCCTGTGCGTCGAGGTAGCTCCTGGTCCGCCCCTGGTTGTCCGGGTGCAGGCAGTAGGGGATGTCCAGGTACCCGCGCTGGAACGCCAGCAGCATGGCCCGGCCGACGTCGGGGGCCAGGTTCAGCACGGCCGCGACCAGCGCCGCGGCCTCCGCGTAGGTCTGCGAGTCGCCCTCCGCGGCGCCGGTCCGCCCGGTTGCGGCCGCCGTCGCCGCCGCGTACTCCAGCGCGCTGACGTTCTCCTCCGTCGTCGGGATCCGGACGGACTCGGCGACCGTCTTCACGATCAGCCGCTCGGAACCGGTCGACGCGGCGAGTTCGGCCGCCCGGCCGAGCAGCCCGTACGCGCCCTCCGGCGTGGTGGGGTAGACCCCCATGTACGCGTAGACGACGACGTGCCAGTCCGCCTCCGGCAGCAGTTCCGCGCAGAGCCGGCGCAGCGCGAACACGGCCTCCACGTCCTGCTGCTGGTGCGTCTGCTGGGCGTAGCTGGCCGAGATGCTGCGCAGGCCGTGCTGGTAGAAGAAGAGCGCCTCCAGCGCGCTGATCGCCACCAGCTGGCTCGGCGGGCAGAGCTGGCCGAGCATGCAGCCGCCGAAGGTCTCCAGGTGCGGCTCCCGGCCCAGTTCGCGCAGCCGGACGAACAGGTCGCACGAGCGCGACCAGTTGTCCACCGACTCGTGCAGCGGAATCCGCCCGTACGGCAGGCAGTACGAGACCGGGCCGCCCTCCGAGGCGTCGAGACCCACCGTCATCAGTGCCCGGAAGATGTCCATCGGGGCGGCCGAACCGTGCCGGACCTGTACCGGGAAGTCGTCGCCGCGGATCCCCTCCAGCACCCGCTCGGTGGTGGCCACGTCATGGCTGACGATCGGGTAGCCGTTGAGCGACACCCCTTCCAGCAGGGCGAGGCCGGCCGACTCCAGGTCGCCGACCCGGGTGTAGCTGTCCAGGGTGATGGTGCCGACCGTCCGCCCGGCGGCGGCCTTGGTCGCCTGCAGTCCGGCCCGCATCCGGTCCGGCTCGCTCATGCCCATCCGGGGCTGGACCACGAGTTCGCCCGCCCGGTGGACCCGGCGGACGAACTCCCCGAACCCCGTCCCGATCACGTCAGTACCCGTTGCGGGAGCGAGTCGAGCAGCCGCTGGAAGGAGGCGATCCCCTCCGCTCCGTCGTCGAAGACCGCGTCGTAGCCGGCGTTGACCAGTTCGGCGAGCTGCTCGGCGCTCTGGCCCCCCGAGATCCCCAGCTTCCCGCCGATGACCGCCGGGACCGCCGCCAGCTCCGCGCGCTCGCGCAGCTTGCTGATCATCCGGATGCCGTCCTGGTAGCCGTGTCCGTTGACGCTGCTCACCACCAGCAGGGCCGGCCGGCGGGCCAGGCTCTCGGCGATCAGCAGCTCCGCCGGCACGCAGGGACCGAGGTTCACCACCTCGAAGCCCATCTCCTCCAGCAACAGCTGCAGGAAGACCAGGTTCCAGGTGTGCGAGTCCGACGTCCCCCCGGCGACGATGACACTCGCCCCCCGGTCGGCGACGGCGGGCGCCTCCTTCTTGGCCGGCAGGCTCATCACAGCTCCCGGCCGTGCTCGTAGGCGCGCACGTGCTGGATCCGGGAGACCGAGACGAGCTCCTCGCCCCGCACCACGATCTCGGTCGGGGCCGGCCGGCCGAGGAACATCAGCAGGCTGGCGGTCGGGCCGTAGGCGCCGGCGTTGGGGATGCTGACGGTGTCCCCCGGCGCCAGTGCGGGCAGCTCCACGTCCCGCCCGAGCACGTCGCCGGGCGTGCACAGCGGGCCGACCAGGCTGGCGATCTGCTCGTGCGGCACCCCGTCGTCGTACGGGCGCACCGAGACCGGGAGGATCCGCCCGAGGCCCGACATCCCGCCGAAGGTATTGATGCCGCCGTCGAGGATCACGAATCGGCGGCCGCGGCTCTCCTTGAGGTTGACCACGCCGACCATCAGCGTGCCGCTGTCGCCGACCAGGTAGCGCCCCGACTCGCAGGCGATCCGCGGCTCGCCGCCGCGCCAGCCGGGGAAGTGCTCGTCCAGCGAACCCGCCAGCGCCGCACGGAGGTTGCCGTACACCGGCCGCTCGCCGGTCACCGCGTAGGGCGCCGAGAAGCCGCCGCCGATGTCGACGAAGCGGAACCGCACGCCGAGCTGCTCCTGCAGCTGCGCGGCCAGGCCGATGGTGTGCTGGAACTCGGCGATCAGGCTCGCCTCGTCCTTGGCGTTGCTGAGCGGGAAGAAGTGCGCGCCCGCCACCTCGGCCCCGGGCACGTCGAGCAGCTCGTCCCTGAGCTCGGGCAGCGTCTCGCTGTCGAACCCGAACTGGGAGGGCAGGCCGGTCATCCGGATGCTGGAGGTCGCGCTGGCGCTGGCGCTGTTCACCCGCAGCAGGCAGTCGGCGACCACGCCCAACCGGGTGGCGACCGCGCCGACGTTGCGCAGGTCGCCGGGCGACTCGACGGAGAACAGCCGGACGCCGGCGGCCAGCGCCTCGGCCAGCTCTCCCTCGGTCTTGCCGGGGCCGGTGTACAGGATGTCCGCCGCGTCGAAGCCGGCCGCCAGGACGGCCGCGAGCTCACCGGTGGAACTGATCTCGGCCCGGCAGCGCCGGCCCTCGCCGCTGCGCATCTCGCGCAGCAGCTCCGGGTGCGGGTTCGCCTTCGCCGCGTAGAACAGCTCGACCTCGTCGGGCAGCGCGGAGAACAGGTCCTGCCGGGCGGCGGCGATGCGGTCGAGGTCGTAGACGTACGACGGGGTGCCGAAACGCTTGGCGAGCTCGGCGTAGCCGATCACGGGGTGGTCCCTTCGAAGAGTAGTGCGAGCTTCCGGCGCTCGTGCTTGCCGTGCAGGGTGAGCGGCAGCTCGTCGACCACCCGGCACAGGCCCGGCACCTTGGCCGGCTCCAGCCGCAGCGACAGCTCCCGCAGCACGGTGTGCGGCGCCAGGTCGCCCTCGACGCACACCGCCAGGTCGCGGTCCTCGGTCGGCGGCAGCACCGCGGCGGCCTGGACACCGGGGATGTCCATCGCGGCCGCCTCGATCTCGATCGTGCTCATCCGCACGCCCTTGCGCTTGAACATGTCGTCCCGGCGGCCCTCGTAGTAGAGGAAGCCGTCCTCGTCCACGCTCCCGAAGTCACCGGTGTGCAGGCGCCGTTGCCCGCTGACCGGGTCCACCCGGAAGGCCTTCGCGGTGAGCTCGGGCGCCCGCCAGTAGCCGGGCATCACGTGCGGGCCCTCGACCACGATCTCGCCGCTCTCACCGGTGGGCAGCTCGTGGCCGGCCTCGTCCAGGATGAGCACCCTGGTGCCCGGCAGCGGCCGGCCGACCGAGGTGGGCTTGCGGTCCTCGAACTCCGGCGGCAGCACGGAGATCCGCTTGCACTCGGTCTGGCCGAACTGGCGGATCACCTCGGCCCCGGGGAACGCCGAGCGCAGCGCGTCGACCGTCGTCTTCGGCAGCGCGGCACCGGTGTTGGTGAACATCCGGACCCGCGAGGGCCGCCCCGGCTCGTGCTGCCGGGGTTCACGCTCGGCCAGCGCGCAGATCATCGCGGCCAGCGACGGCACGATCGGCACCACGGTCGCCCCCGACTCGCGGATCCGCTTCAGCAGCACCAGGTCCGAGTCGCCGTCGGCCAGGACCAGTTCCGAGCGGCCGAGCGCGGCCAGCAGGATCTTGTAGAGCCCGTAGTCCCAGGAGATCGGGAACCGGCAGAACACCACGTCGTCGGGCCGGTAGCCGAGTTCGAGGTTGATCGCCTTCGAGGCGAAGACCATCTGGCCGTGCGGGCAGATGACGCCCTTCGGCGCGGCGGTGCTGCCGGAGGTGTAGACCAGCACCGCGACGTCGTCGGCGGTGACCTCCACCGCGTCGGCCCGCGCGCCGGCGGCGTGCAGGTCCGTCACCTCGCGCCAGACCTCGCCCAGGCCGAGCACCGGGACCGGCGAGAAGTCGCCGAGCCGCGCCACCGCGGCGTCGGCCGCGACCACCAGCCGGGGTTCGGCGTTGGCGAGCACCGAGCGCAGGTGGTACTCCTTCATGCCCGGGTTCACCGGCACGAGGACCGCACCGCGCCGGGCGGTCCCGTAGAACAGCGCCACCAGCTCGCGGGTGCTCGGCAGTTGCACCAGCAGCCGGTCGCCGGGACCCACCCCGCGCGCGTCCAGCCAGGCTTCGACGGCCCGGCTGTACTCGCCGAGCTCCCGGTAGGTCCACCGCCCATCCCGGTCGGCGACCGCGACGGCCCCGGGCGCGGCGTCCGCCGTCGCCTCGTCCAGCACCTCGTGCACCAGCACGGCGGAGCGGACCTCCGGTATCGAGTTACGACTCACTGCGCCCCCACAGTCCTTTTCATCAGAGCCCTCAATCGGTTGTCGTCGCGGCCTGGAGTGCGAGCTGCTTGCGGTCGATCTTCCGGTTCGAGTTGAGCGGGAACTCGGCGAGGTGGTGGTACCGCTTCGGGACGATCGCGACCGGCAGCACCCGGCGCACGTCGCGGGCGAGCTGGACCAGCGGGACCACCTCGCCGGTGTAGAACACCACCAGCTCCACCGAGCGGTCGGCCGCGACCGCCACGGTGACCGCGTCCTGCACGCCGGGGCAGGTCCGCACCGCGGCGTCCACCTCCGCGAGCTCCACCCGCACCCCGTGCACCTGGACCTGGGCGTCGTCCCGGCCCAGGTAGTCCAGCGCACCGTCGGCCGACCGCCGGACCCGGTCCCCGGTGCGGTAGAAGCGCCAGCCGTTCCGCTCGAAGAACCGGCCCTCGTCGTCGCCGGCGTCGAGGTAGCCGGCGGTCAACTGGGGTCCGGCGATGCACAGTTCGCCCTCGGTCTGACTCTCCTCGCCCGCGCGGTCGAGCAGCAGGACCCGGTGGCCGCCGTGCACGGAGCCGATCGGCACCATGCCGTTGAGCCCGTCCTCGCCCGTCCACCGGTGCGCGGCGACGGTGATCGTCAGCTCGGTCGGCCCGTACAGGTTCTCCAGCACCGAGCCGGCCGCCGCGTCCTGCCAGTCCCGGGCGTCCTGGCAGCTCAGCGCCTCGCCGGCGAAGAAGCTCCAGCGCAGTGACGGCATGGCGCCGGGTCGCAGGCCGCCCATCCGCCGGACCAGCGCGATCGCACTGGGGGTGGAGAACCAGACGGTCAGCCCCTTCGCGGCGACGAACTCCGGCATGTCCCGGTACGCCTGCGGCGGCGGCACGGTCAGCGTGCCGCCGGAGCCCCAGGCGCAGAATAGGTCGAACACCGCGCAGTCGAAGTTGAGGTCGAAGTTCTGCGAGAACACGTCCTCGGGACCGAAGTCGTACCGCTCGTCCAGCAGGCCGAAGTAGTGGTGGGTGTTGGCGTGGGTGACCGGGACGCCCTTGGGCCGCCCGGTCGAGCCCGAGGTGAACAGGACGTAGGCGACGTCCTCGCCCCGTACCGGCACCGGCGCCGACAGCGCGTGGGCCGGGTCCACCGGCACGGCCGGCATCGGCTGACCGCCCGGCGGGAACAGCACCGGCAGGTCGACACCGGCCTGCCGGAGCCCGGCGAGCACCGGCAGCGAGTCGTCGTCGGCGATCAGCGCGCCGACCCCGCTCGCCTCGATCATCTGCCGGGTCCGGGCGGCGGGAAAGGCCGGCTGCAGCGGGACCATGGTGATCCCGGTGTACAGCCCGGCCAGGACCGCCACGTACGCCGAGGCGCCCTTGCCCGCCAGCACGCCGACCGCCGTCGGCCGCGACGGCAGCCCCGCCAGCAGCGAGCCCGCCAGCAGCAGCGCGCGCTCGTGCAGTTCCCGGTAGGTCAGTTCGATCCCGCCGGCCCAGAGCGCCGGCCGGTCCGCCGACTTGGCGAGTCCGCGCAGAAAACGCCCGGACAGCGCGACGTCCACGGTGTCGTCCATCGTGGTGGCCCTCCGTGTCCCTCGGTCCCGTCAGGCCGAGGCGCCCGGCAGCAGGCTCTGCACGGTCTTCCAGAGCACGCCCGGGGTCTCGAAGGTCTCGAGGGTCAGCGCGTCGTCGAGGAACCGCACGTCGTAGGCGTTCTCCAGGGTTCCCAGCAGCTCGATCGTGCCGAGCGAGTCCAGCCCGAGCTCACGCAGCCGGGTGTCGTCCTCCAGCCGCTCGCCCGGGGGCAGGAAGGGGAGGAACTTGCGCAGGGTCTCTTCGAACGTCTCGTCCCACATGATGACTCCATTCGTCGGGTGTGCTCGGACGGCGCAGGGGTCGGCGCCGGGTGCTCAGGCGGCGGCGGACCGGCGCCGGGGCGCCATCGCAAGCCGCGGGTTGGCCGGGATGACCTCGAAGTTGCTCGTCGTGCAGGGGACTCGGCCGAACAGGCTGTCCGGTCCCGCGACGCAGACCCGCTGGACGCCGAACCGCTTGAGCCCGGCCACCGCGTCCGGCCAGCGCAGCGGGCGGACGATGCTGTCCAGCAGCATGGTGCGGATGCCGTCGGCCGAGGTCAGCAGCGCGCCGTCCTGGTCGGCCACCACCGGCAGCTTCGGGTCGGTGAACTCCAGCGTGGACAGCACCTCGCGCTCGGCCTTGTCCCGCAGTCCGGCGAACGCGGGCGAGTGCAGCGGCGGGCGCATGGTGTACAGCGACATCCCGCCGATCGCGCGCAGCCGTTGCTGTACCCACTCGACGCGGCTCTCGCGCAGCGAGAGCATGTAGAAGCCCTCGTCGATGTAGCAGGAGATGTCGTGCCACTCGCCCTGCTCGTCCAGGTCGGCGAGGATCTCGGAGAGCCTGGCCTCGGGGGTGCGGACGAAGGAGAGCGTCACGATGTCGGTGTGCTCGTGGCTGAAGTACTCGTCCATGCAGCGCGCCAGCTCGGCGGTCATCCGCACGGCCTCGTGCACCGGCAGGGACTCGACGAAGGCGATCGCCGCCTTCTCGCCGAAGCTCGGCCCCAGGACCGCCGCCGGCTCGATGCCGAGGCTGTCCTGCGCCCAGCGGGCGGAGGCCAGGCAGTTCACCAGGAACGCGACCTGCGCCGCCTCCGAGTAGTCGCCCTCGGCCTCCCGGAACGCGTCGACCAGGGAGTAGCCGAGGACCTCGTCGGCGACCGCGACCAGTTCCCTGGCGTGCCGGTTCACCACCATGAACCGGCCGACGTCGGTGAAGGCGGACGGGCCCATGCCCGGGAAGACGACTGCGGTCTTGTTCGTCATGACTGGACACGCCCTTCCGCTGCGGGCTTCGCGAGCCCTGCCAGGTCCTTCAGAAAGGTGACCATCACCTCGGTGAACCGTTCCGGTTCCTCCAGGTGCGGACAGTGACTGGAGTTCTCGAAGGTCTCCCAGCGCACGTCGGGGATGCGGTCGAAGTAGGGCTGCATGGTCACCGGGGTGGCCTCGTCGTACCGGCCCCCGATCAGCAGCGTCGGCGTCCGGATGCTGTCCAGCTCGTCGATGATCGACCAGTCCTTCAGGGTGCCGATCACGTGGAACTCGTTCGGCCCGTTCATCGTGTAGTAGACGGTCGGGTCGTTGTAGATCTCCATGAACGAGGACAGGAAGTCCCGCGGCCACGGCAGGACCCGGCAGACGTGCCGGTCGTAGAAGACCCGCATCGCGGCCAGGTACTCGGGCGAGTCGAAGGTGCCGGCCGCCTCGTGCCGCAGCAGGGTCTGCTGCACGTCCGGCGGCAGCTGCGCCCGCAGCACCGCCATCTCGCTGAGCCACAACGGGTACGAGGCGGGCGAGTTGGCCACCACCAGGCCGCGCAGCCCGGCCGGCCCGGCAGTCGCGTGCCTGGCGGCGAGCAGACCGCCCCACGACTGCCCGAACAGCACGTAGTCCCCGGCGATGCCGAGTTCGGTGAGCAGGTTCTCCAGCTCGGCGGCGAAGAGGTCCACCGTCCAGAAGTCGGCGCCCTTGTCGGGCAGATGCGTCGAGCCGCCGTTGCCGAGCTGGTCGTAGTGCACCACCGGCCAGCCGTGCTCGGCGAGTCGGGACATCGACAGCAGGTAGTCGTGGGTGCTGCCGGGGCCGCCGTGCACCACCACGACGGCGGGCCGGCCCGCGTGCAGGTCGCCGGTGACCCGGTACCAGGTCCGGTACTCCCCGAACGGGACGGTTCCCTTGGTGCTGGGGTCCAGGGGCACGGTAACCACCTCAGTCGGCAGACATGTTCGGGGTGCACGGGGTCGTGATCCGGTCCGACGCTAACCCGCTGCGACGGCCCCGCTGGACCCCTAACGGCCCCTAGCCCGGCAGGGGTTGCGACCGACCCGGGGGCCGGCCGGGCCGGAAATTCCGGCCTGCCGGACGACTAGGGGTCGCCAGGGGTGTGATCCGGCGATCGGGGTGCCTAACGTCCGAACAGCGGTCGAATGCGCCGTGCTGACGGCGGCTCCGTGCACCCCGAGTCAGCGTGCCCGCGCATACGACGTATGCGAGTTCGAGTCGAGTTCGACGAGTTCGAGAGGGCACCATGACCCAGACTGCCGATCAGGACCACCCGGCCACCGGGCTTCCGGCCTTCCCGATGGCCCGGAGCTGCCCGTTCAGCCCGCCCGAGGAGTACGCCAAGCTCCGCGAGAACGAGCCGGTCTCCCGCGCGGCCCTTAGGGTCAACGGCAAGCCGGCCTGGCTGGTGAGCACGTACGAGCACGTCAAGAAGGTGCTCGGCGACTCCCGGGTGAGCGCCAACCTCAAGCTGCCCGGCTACCCGCTCCAGGTCCCGGTGCCCGAGGAGATGCTCCAGGCGGTCCCGCTGACCTTCCTGTCGATGGACCAGCCCGAGCACACCGTCCAGCGCCGCCTGCTCGCCCCCGAGTTCAGCCTCCGCCAGATGCGCGCACTGCGGCCGCGGATCCAGGAGATCGTGGACCAGCAGATCGACGCGATGCTCGCCAAGGGCGGCCCGCTGGACCTGGTGACCGCGCTCGCGCTGCCGGTGCCCTCGCTGGTGATCTGCGAACTGCTCGGCGTCCCCTACGAGGACCACCCGCAGTTCGAGATCTGGGCCGGCCAGATCATGAACCACGACATCAGCGACGAGGAGCGCGGCCGGGCCCACTACGAACTCGACCAGTACGTCGACCGGCTGGTCACCGCCAAGGAGACCGAGCCCGGCGATGACATGATCAGCAGGCTGGTCGCGCAGAACCGCGCGGAGCCGACCGTCGAGCACGCCGACATCGTGAGCATGGCCCGGCTGATGCTGGTCACCGGGCACGAGACCACCGCCAACATGATCGCCCTCGGCACCCTCGCGCTGCTGGAGCACCCCGACCAGCTCGCCGCCGTCAAGGCCGACCCGGCCCTGCTCCCCCGCGCGGTGGAGGAGCTGCTGCGCTTCTTCAGCATCTCCGACTCCGGCACCGCCCGGGTCGCGCTGGAGGACATCGAGATCGGCGGCACCACCATCCGGGCCGGCGAGGGCATCCTCCCGCTCAACAACTCCGCCAACCACGACGAGAGCGTCTTCCCCGACGCCGACACCCTCGACATCCACCGCGAAGCCCGCAGCCACCTCGCCTTCGGCTACGGCATCCACCAGTGCATCGGCCAGAACCTCGCCCGGATCGAGCTCGAAATCGTCTACGGCACCCTCTTCAAGCGCATCCCCGACCTCGAACTCGCAGCTCAGTTCAGCGAGTTGAGGTTCAAGGACGACGCCATCGTCTACGGCATCTACGAACTTCCCGTCACCTGGTGACCGAGGCACGTCCCACCATTCGACCCCGAGTCCGAGTCCGAGAGGGCACCATGACCCAGACTGCCGATCAGGACCAGCCGGCGGCGCAGCTCCCGACCTTCCCGATGACCCGCACCTGTCCGTTCAGCCCGCCCGAAGAGTACGCCAAGCTCCGCGAGAGCGAGCCGGTCTCCCGTGCGAGCCTCAAGGTCAACGGCAGGCCGGCCTGGCTGGTCACCACGTACGAGCACGTCAGGGCGGTCCTCGGCGACTCCCGGGTGAGCTCCAACCTCAAGCTGCCCGGCTACCCGCACCAGTTCCACATCCCCGAGGAGATGCTGCAAGAGGTCCGCCTCATGCTGCTCTCGATGGACCCGCCGGACCACACCGCGCAGCGCCGCATGCTGATCCCCGAGTTCACCGCCCGGCGGATGCGGGCGATCCGGCCCCGGATCCAGGAGATCGTGGACGCCCGGATCGACGCGATGCTCGCCAAGGGCGGGCCGGTGGACCTGGTGACCGCGCTCGCGCTGCCGGTGCCCTCGCTGGTGATCTGCGAACTGCTCGGCGTGCCCTACGAGGACCACGCGCAGTTCGAGGAGTGGTCGGCGCTGATGATGAACCACGACATCAGCCCGGAGGAGTACGGCGCGGCCGTCGTCGGCCTGGACACCTACCTGGACAAGCTGATCACCGCCAAGGAGAACGAGCCGGGCGACGACCTGATCAGCCGGTTCATCGAGAAGAACCGCGCGGAGCCGATCGCCGACCACACCGACATCGTGACCATGGCCCGGCTGATGCTCGTCGGCGGTCACGAGACCACCGCCAACATGATCTCGCTCGGCGTCCTGGGCCTGCTGGAGCACCCGGAGCAGCTCGCCGCCGTCAAGGCCGACCCGACGCTGCTGCCGGGCGCGGTGGAGGAGCTGCTGCGCTTCTTCAGCATCTCCGACTCCGGCACCGCCCGGGTCGCGCTGGAGGACATCGAGATCGGCGGCACCACCATCCGGGCCGGCGAGGGCATCCTCCCGCTCAACAACTCCGCCAACCACGACGAGAGCGTCTTCCCCGACGCCGACACCCTCGACATCCGCCGCGAGGACGCCCGCAGCCACCTCGCCTTCGGCTACGGCATCCACCAGTGCATCGGCCAGAACCTCGGCCGGATCGAGCTCGAAATCGTCTACGGCACCCTCTTCAGGCGCATCCCCGGCCTCAGGCTCGCCGCCCCGCTGAGCGAGTTGAGGTTCAAGGACGACGCCATGGTCTACGGCATCTACGAACTGCCCGTCACCTGGTGACCGGTCCGATTCCCGAAACACCCGAACGGAGGTTCGCCACCATGCGTGTCAGCATCGACTCCGACCGGTGCGTGTCGGCCGGCCAGTGCGTCATGCTCGCCCCCGACGTCTTCGACCAGGACGACGACGGCATCGTGATGCTGCTCCAGGACGAGCCGCCCGAGGACCTGCACGCCGTGGTCCGCCAGTCGGCCTCGCTGTGCCCGGTCCGGCTCATCCAGCTCTCCGAATAACCCCCGGAACCGCTGTGCCCCACCGGACACCCCTGCGTCCGGCGGGGCGCAGCGGTTCCCCCGTCCCGCCGGGCGGGCCGCCGGGTCGCCGGCCCGCCCGGGGCCGGCCCGTCAGCCGGTGCGGACGTCCTGCGGGTAGCGGTCGCCCAGGCGGCCGCGCTCGCCCTGGACGAAGTTGGCCACCAGGTCGTCGGCGACCTGGAGCACGGTGTCCCGGCCCTCCACCGTGGCGGCCCACTCGGGCGGAAGGGCGGCCAGCCCGAAGGCGGCGCCGAGCAGGTTGCCGCAGACGGCGCCGGTGGAGTCCGAGTCGCCGGAGTGGTTGACCGAGAGCAGCAGGGCCTGGCGGACGTCGCCGGTCCCGGCCGCGTGCAGGGCGCAGTAGACGGCGATCGCCAGGCACTCCTCGGCGATCCAGCCGAGGCCGACCTGCTCGACCCCCTCCGGGGTCGCCGGGCCGCCGTCGGCCACCGCGACCGCCCGCCGCAGGGCCGTCACGGTCTCGGCGCCACCGGGCTTGGCCTCGACCTGGGCGATGGTCTCCTGGAGCGCCCGGCGCAGCTCGGTGCCGGTCGCCACCCGGTCGACCAGGGCGGCGAAGGCGCCGGCCGCGAGGTAGCCGGTGGGGTGGCCGTGTGTCAACTGGGCGCAGGTGGCGGCCAGTTCGAAGGAGTGATCCGGACCGAACCGGGCCAGACCGAACGGCGCCGAGCGCATCACGGTGCCGCAGCCCTTGGAGTTGGAGTTGACCGGGCCGACCCTGCCGAACTCCACCGGAGTCTTGAAGCTGCTGCGCTGGTCGGCGAGACCGCTCATGCACGCGTTGCCGGGCGCCCGGCTCGCGTACAGGAAGGGCTGGGCCAGCAGCCAGCCGTCCGGCGCGGCCTCCGGCTTCGACAGACGCTGCGTCAGCATCCAGCGCTGGTAGGCCTCGCACATCACCGGCGCGAGATGGGCGCCGGGCGGGCAGCGCAGCAGACCCTCGGCCGTGAACAGCGTCATCTGGGTGTCGTCGGTGACCTCGACGGGCCGGTCGACGGGGAACCCGGCCAGGCCGTGCGGGCCGAAACGGTCCCGGATCTGGTCCAGCCGGAGGAACTCGACGGGCCACCCGAGGGCGTCCCCTACCGCACCGCCGAGCAGCGAACCGCGTACCCGGTCGGCGAACTGTGCGAGGTCAGTCATACGAAGATCTTCCCAGACGCCCTCCCGGCCGTACTCGGCCCCGATGCCCCGACGCCCCGCCCCGCCGACGACCCGCATCCGGCCGTCGGCGGCCCGGCCTCGGCGAATCCCAACCGACCCCGGCTGACCCCGGCTGACCCCGGCCGGCCTCAGCGGCCGGGCTGCCGACGGCCCCGCGCGAGCCGCGCACCCGCGTAGACCAGGTCCGCCAGCAGGAGCACCACGCCGATGACCAGCAGATAGAACAGGCCCTTGACGGCCACCCCGATGATCCCCAGGGCGATGGCCACGATGACCACGAACAGGAAGAGTGCCACGGCCGACCTCCTTCGACACCACGGGCCGTCAACGGCGTGCGAGGCGCCGCTCGCCGCCCGCACCCTGGACGTAGCTCAACTTGTAGTGGGCGAAGACGGCCTCTTCGTCCCCGGCCGGCAGCTCGCCGTCGGTGTCGATCGCGGGCGCCCCCTTGACCTGGCCCTTGGGGTGGGCGACCTTCAGGTAGCCGGGGCCCACCGTGGCCCCGGCGAGCGGCACGAACACCAGCCGGTGCCGGGCGAGCAGGCCGACCGTGACGGTGGCGAACGCCGGCTGGTCCGTCGCGGTGTCCACGTAGACGGACTCCAGCGTGCCGATCTTGTGGCCGTCGACGTCGACCACGTCGTGGCCCCGCCACTCCCGGATGTCACTCGCTTCGAACATCACTGACCTCCAGCCTGCCGCTGCCTTCCGCCCACCTACCAGGCTGCTACCCGCAGGGCGCGACGCAAACTGATCATTCCCGCCCGAACCGTCAGGCCCGCGCGGCGGCGGCCCGCGCGGTGGCGGGCGGGACGGCGGTCGGCAGGACGGCGCCCGTTGCCGCGCGCACGCGGGCGGGTGAGACGTACGTTCGAACCGCGGACACGGCGCGCCCCCGGGCGACGACCGCTCGTCCCGACCGGAGTGCCGCGGCTGCCCGGGGCCGCCGGCCCGGCCGCCGGCACGTCTGCGAGAAGATACCGGTCCCGGCGAGAAGATACCGGTCCCGGCCGAGCAGCCCGCCGGGGACCGTCGCACTGAGGAAGGCACGAGTATGAGCACATCGGACCACGGACCGGCTCCCATCGACCACCGCGCGGCCGTCGCGGCGGAGAGCGCGCAGTTCGTGCGCGCGGCCGAGGGCGCCGACCTGGCGACCCCGGTGCCGTCCTGCCCCGGCTGGACGCTCGCCGACCTGGTCAGGCACGCCGGCAGCGTTCAGCGCTGGTTCGCCGTACTGCTGCGGCAGCGGATCCAGGAGCGGCCGCTCAGCCGTGACGTGGACCTGCGCCTTCCGGAGCAACAGGACGGCTACCTCGACTGGTTGGCCGCGAGCGCGGCCGAGGCCGCCGAGGTGTTCGCGACCACCGACTCCGCCGCGCCGATGTGGGCGTGGGGCGCCGACCAGCACGCCGGTTTCTGGATCCGCCGGATGCTGTTCGAGACCCTGGTGCACCGGGTCGACGCCGAACTCGCGCTGGGTGTCCGACCGGTGGTCGACCGCGCGCTCGCGGTGGACGGCGTGGACGAGTTCCTGGTCAACCTGCCCTACGCCGCCCCCTTCGCCCCCAAGACCGCGCTCCTGCGGGGCGCCGACCGGACCGTCCGCTTCAGCTGCACCGACGGGGACGGTGACTGGCTGGTCCGCCTGCGGCCGGACGGCTTCGGCCTGGAGCCGAACGGTCCGGAGGCGGACGGTCCGGAGGCGAAGGCCCTCGCCGCCGATGCCACCGTCCGCGGGACCGCCGCGGATCTGCTGCTGCTGGTCTACGGCCGCCTGGACCGCACGGCGGACCGCTTCGAGCTGCTCGGCGACCAGGAGCTGCTCGCGCACTGGTTCGCCAACTCCGAGTTCTGAGGCGGCAGACGGGCCGTTCCGAGGACGCGGTACGGGCTGCGCCGGCCTTCGCCGAGGTCCCGTCACCGCGCAGACCTTCACCGCGCAGACCGTCTGCCCGCAGGCCGTCACCCCGCAGGCCGTCTGCGGGCAGCCGAACCGAACGCCCGGCCCCACCGGGATCGCTCCCCGGGTGGGGCCGGGCGTCAGCCGACCGCCTGCGTGGACCGGCTCACCCGGCGGTCGGCGTGCGCAGCGACGCGAGCGTCTGCGCGTACAGCATCTCCTTGATCTGGCCGCGGGCCGGGTTGGCCTTGCCCGCGAGCGGCCGCGCGAGATCCACGGCGGCGGCCAGGAGTTCGTCGGCGCCGGCGACCGACTCGACGATGCCCGCCGCGAGTGCCTGCTCGCCGCCGTAGCGCCGGCCGGTGGTCATCGCCTCGTGCGCGGTGGCCGGGGTCAGGCGGGCCCGGAGCAGGTCCGACATGCCCTGCTGGAAGGGCAGGCCGAGGTCCACCTCGGGCAGGCAGAAGAAGCCCCGGTCCGAACGCATCACCCGGGCGTCGTGGGCCAGCGCCCACATCGCCCCGGCCGCGAAGGTGTGCCCGTTCAGGGCCGCGACGGTGACCACCGGCGAGGCCAGCGTGCGGGCCAGCAGCGCGTGGACCCGGTCGAGGTAGGCCGCGTACTGGTCGCCGTTGGCCAGGAGCCAGTCCAGGTCGAGGCCGTTGGACCAGAACTTGCCGCTGCCCACCGTGACCAGCGCGCGAGGACCGGTCGCGGCGTCCACCTCGTCGAGTGCCGCCTCCACCGCGGTGAGCCAGTCCGGGTGGAACCGGTTCTCGTTGTCCGCGTCGAGGTGCAGGACGAAGACCTCGCCGTCTCGCTCCAGCTTCGGCATGCATTGCTCCTATCGGGTTGTGGCTTCCTCACCCGCACGCGCGGGCGAGCCCAGAGTCAGACCTTCGAGCTGCCCCTGCTCGTACGCCGCCACGATCGCGCGCCGCTGCAGCTTGCCGCTGCTGGTCCGGGGGAGCTGCCCGGGACGCAGGTAGTGCACGTCCGCGGCCTGCACCGTCACCCCGATCGTCTGGATGAGGTGCTCGACGATCTGGGCCCGGCTGCCCTCGACATCCTCGCGCGCCGGGCGGTCCACCTCGGCCAGAACGACGATTTGTCCCCCGATCTGCGCGACGGCGGTACGGCCCTCGCGCACGAACGACAGCTGTTCCACCGCCTGCTCGAAGTCGGCGGCGAAGAAGCTCTGGCCGTTGACCTTGATCCGGTCGCTGATCCGGCCGGTGATGAACAGTTCGCCGTCGTCGACGAAGCCGATGTCGCCGGTGGCGTAGAAGCCGTCGTCCCCGCCGAGCGGGCGCGGCTGGTCGAAGTAGCAGGCGGCCAGGCTGCCGCCGGCCAGCTCGATCTCACCCAGCTCGTTCTCCGCGCACTCCCGCCCGTCCTCGGCGCGCAGGCGCACGGTGAACTCCGGCATCGGCCGGCCCACCGAGATGGACGGCACTCCCGAGGGGGACGGCACCACCCTGATGTCGCTGCCCACCGGGCGGCTGGCCACCAGCAGCACGACCTCGGCCATGCCGTAGCACGGCATGAACACATCGCGCCGCAGCCCGGCCGGTGCCATCAGGTCCAGGAAGGCGTTGAGGTTCGGCAGGTTGATGGGCTCGCTGCCCAGGTAGATCGACCGCATCCGGGACAGGTCGATCTCGGCGAGCTCCTCGGGGTCGAGGTCCTGCATCATCTTGAGCGAGTAGTCGACCGCGAAGTTCGGGATCACCGTGCCGATGGCCCGCTCCTGGCCCATGTGCTCCCACCAGCCGCGGGCGTCGAACAGGAAGGTCACCGGCTCGGCGAGCAGCAGGTCGCACCCCACCGCGAAGCACGACAGCATGCCACCGACCAGACCCATGTCGTGGTACAGCGGCAGCCAACTGCTGACCCGCTCCTCGGGCTTGCGGCCGTCGGTGCGGGTGATCATGGCGAGGTTCGCGCGCAGCTGCCCCTGCCGGACCGGGATCCCCTTGGGGAACGACGTCGATCCCGACGAGAACTGGACGAACGCCAGCTCGTCGTCCCCCGGGGTCCGCAGCCGGGCGTCGGTCCCTTCCGCCCTGCGGATCCCGGCCGGCGGGAGCGGCAGGGCGGCGACGGGCAGGTCGATCGTGGCCAGGCTCGGGACCTGGAGCACGCAGGACGCGTCGAAGTCCTGGGCGACCCGGCCGAGGAACTCCTGGTAGGCGTCCCTCGGCGTGTTGAGGACGAACGGCTTCACCGAGAGCGGCACGGCGCCGATCTCCATGAGGCCCAGGAACGAGAAGATCACCGCGCTGGAGGTCTCGAACGGGAACAGCACCCGGGTCCCCGGCTCGATCCCCCGGTCGCGGAAGTAGTCCGCGTAGGCGGCGACCTGCTCCGGGAAGTCGCGGTAGGCGACGAACTCGGGTGCGTCGACGAACTTCTCGTACAGGCGGAGGCCCCGCTCCGGCGGGCACTCCTGGTTGCGCTGGATGTACTCGAGCACCGCGCCCCTCCTACTCCTTGGTTGTCTGTTCTGCGGCGATGCCACCCGGGCCTTGCCACCCGGGTGCAGGTCCCGGTGTTCAGCCCCGGACGGCGGCCGCCAGGAAGTCCTGCATCGGGACCAGGCAGCGCTGCTCGGCGTCCAGGAAGGCCACGGTGACCAGGGCGTCCACCGCGAGGCGGTCGGTCTCCGGAAGGTGGACCCGCTGCCGGAACCGGGCCCGGTAGGTGAGGCCGTCCTCGTCGAACTCCTCGGCCGTCGGCGACTCCAGGACGGTGCGGACCTCGACCCGGCCGCGCGGGATCTCCGCCAGGTAGTCGATCTCGGTGCGGGCGACCACCGCGATCATGCGGTCGCCGGGTTCGATCCCCTGGCTGCCGAGCCAGTCCCACCGCCCGGTCTCCAGGTACTCGAGCGCGACCGCGTTGTTCACGTGCCCCAGCGCGTCGAGGTCATTGGGGCGTACCGGCAGGATGAGCCGTGATTCGCCGAAGAACATGTCGGACCGCCCGATCGATCGTGCCGAAGAAACCTGTTGCCGCCGCGGCCTCGCCGGTGACGATGACCACGGAGGAGACGAACCCGCCGCTGTGCGAGATCGAAACGCTCACCCGCAGGCGCCGGCGGGCCAGGTGGCCCGCCAGCGCACCGCGGGTGTGGAACTGCGGGGCGCCGTGGCGGTCGTGGACCAGCTCGGCGTCCGTCCAGAACCAGGTCTCGTCCGCCGCCGGAAGCGCTTTGAACAGCGCCTCCTTGGCCGCGAACCCTCCCGCCAGGCTCTGCAGCGGGACGACGGCCGAGGAGAAGCGGCGCAGCTCCCCGGCGGTGAAGAAGACACCGGGCTCACGGAGGGCCGAGGCGACCTCCAGTTCACTGATCAACTGGAGGTCGTGCCCCAGGCCGATCAGCTCCCGATGAGATCCATCCACGTGTCCTCGACCTCTTCGCGGGAGTGGACCTCGATCCCGGTGATCTTCTTGAGGGCGCCGCAGATGAGCTGCTCCTTCTTCTCCAGCGCCTCGGGACGGTAGTCGGTCTCCGCGGTGTCGAGGTGGTCCCACCAGTTCACGTGGGTCCCGCGGTCCTCCTTCTGCTCCCGGGCGCTGCCCTGGAGCTCGCCGTCCTCGCGGAGGAAGAGGTGGGCCACCGCGAAGGCGTCCTTGGCGTGGTACTCACCGCTGTCGACCAGCGCCTTGGCGAACGCGATGAAGTAGTTGCGGTGCTGGATCTCGTCGGCCGCGACCTGCTTGAAGATCCGGCGCAGCCCCGGGTCCTTGACGACGTGCTGGCACTGCCCGTAGTTGACCGCGGCCGTGATCTCGGAGATCGCGAGCAGCATCAGGGTGCGGAGCATGTCGTCGTCGGGGAAGACCTGGCGGAACGCGATGAAGGTCTCGTCGGAGATCGGCTCCATCCCGCTCAGGTCGGCCAGGCGGTTGAAGACGGTCTCGTGGTGAGCCTCTTCCTCGTTCCAGTAACGGCTCCAGGTGCCGCAGGCCTCCATGATCGCCGCGACCGCCGGGTTCTTCTCCTGCCAGCGGCGGCACTCCGCCTCCGCCTGGCGCTCCAGCCGGTCGGCGCCCGGCTTGGTGGTCAGCTCGGCCCGGCCGGCGTTCCAGACCAGGTTGCGGTCGATCGGCGTGAGGGCGTCCAGGTCGACGTCCGCCAGCATCTCCACGACGCTCCAGCGTCGGGACTCGTGCAGCCGCTGCTGCTCCCAGGTCACGTCGACCAGGGACATGCCGCGCTTGGTCACCGCGTCGTAGAGGTCGGTGATGATGGCGGGCGGCCCGGCGGGCTCGGCGGCCCGCTGCGCGGCCCGGTTCAGGGCGGTCTCGGCTTCGGTGAGGCTCATACGGCCGCCTCCTTCTGCCGCTCGAACTCCTCGATGAAGACCTTCAGCACTGTCGACGTCGGCGTGTCGAGCGGCAGTGCGGGCAGGCGTACGCGTACGCCGTGGTCCTTGCGGAGGGCGTTGGCCGTCCGGGCGAACGCCTCCATGAGATCAATACTGTTGGTCATTCGCGGGCTGCGGCTGATCACCACGGCCAGCGTCACGTCGTCGACGAATATCTGCTCTTCTGTAAGACCTGCATGATCGGCGAACTTCTGCCGAATGTAGGACTCCACCCCAGGCGTCACCATGGCTCAGAATCATACAAGTTGGCGACTGAGGCCGCCAAGTAATGATGATCACAAGGAAAGTTGACGGTGCATCGGATGACAATGGGAGATCATGTCGAATAACTACGCCTGGAGATCGGCTGGTTGAGCGGCGTCCCTACGTCCGATGACGGACGCCCGGCCCGTCTGATGTCCGATCGGATTCACGCCGGACACCGCGTACCGGACACCGGACGAAAAGCGCTCCGGGGCCGTGCCGCCGCACGGCCGGCGGCACCGGAACTCGACCGGAACCTGTCAGAAACGGCGGCGCGCCCCGGTTGTCCGCGCCGCGTCGCAGGGCATTGGGAAAGGCCCCGGAAGTCCTATTGCTCCCGGGCCCGGCGGGACTTCTCCCCGCACCGGCACCGACGGCCCGGAAGTCCCTTCGGAGCCGGCCGAATTGCCCGCCGGAACCCCGCGGGCCCGCGTTCGGCAGGGCGTTCCGGCGGCGCGGTGACTCCGTGGACGAAGTACCGGACACCAGGGGCCAGGATGGCCCCGCTCCCCCGGTCCGGCGGCATCGGGGAGCCGGCGGCGTCAGCGGGCCCGCGGCCTCAGAGCGCCTGCGGCGTGCTGCGGCGCACGGTCACGGCAACCAGTGCCGCGACGGCGACGGCGAAGCAGATCGCGAGGTACCAGGTGTCGCGGGCCCCGCCGAGCGCGTCGGTGGCGGACGAGGTCAGGATGGACACCGTCAGGGCGGTTCCGAGGACGGCGCCGAGTTGGCGGAAGGCGGCGTTGGCCGCGCTCGCGGTGGCCAGCCGGCTGGGCTCGACCCCCGCGAGGGCCACCCCGCCCAGCACCGGCCACACCAGGCCGGCGCCGACGCCCATGACGGCCGCTCCGGGCAGCCAGTGGGCGACGAAGTCCGGGCCCTTGCCGCCGCCCCAGGACAGCAGCAGGGTGCCGCCGATGTAGATCAGGCAGCCGGCCACGACGACCAGCCGGTCGCCGAACCGCTCGGCGAGGCGGCTGGCCGGCCGGGCGACCAGGGCGGTGGCGATCGGCGGCGGCGTGGTGGCCAGGCCCGCCGTGAGCAGGGACCAGTGCCAGTGGCTGGTCAGGAACAGGATGTTGTTCAGGATGACGACGTAGAAGGTCACCGAGAACAGCATCGAGCCGATGTTGCCGCCCACCGCGTTGCGCGAGCGGAGCAGGTCGAGCGAGACGACCGGCGCCGGGTGGCGGGCGCTGCGGACCGCCACCGCCACCGCCAGCAGTACGCCGCCGGCCAGGCAGCCGATGGTGGCCGCGCTCGCCCACTTCCAGTCCGGGCCCTTGACCAGGCCGAGCGCCAGCAGACCGAGGGAGGCGCCGAGCAGCACCGCGCCGAGGATGTCGGGGGTCGGACCGCTGCGTTCGCGCTGCTCGGTGAGGTACCGGGTGGCCCACACGGCGACGATCCCGATCGGGATGTTCACCAGGAACACCGCCCGCCAGGTCCAGTGCTCGGCGAGCAGTCCGCCGAGGCCGGGCCCGATACCGGCGGCCAGCGCCGCGGCCGCGCCCCAGATGGTGATCGCGACCAGCCGCCTGGCCACCGGGAACATCGGTATCAGCAGCGCGAGCGAGGTCGGGACGAGGATCGCGGCGCCGACCGCCTGCACCAGCCGGGCACCGATCAGGACCGCCGCCGAACCGGCGATCCCGCAGACCGCCGACGCGACGGTGAACGTGGTCAGCCCCACCGCGAAGGACCGCCGGCAGCCGAGCCGGTCGGCCGCCCGGCCGGCCGGCATGAGCAGCGCGGCGATCACCACGTTGTAGCCGTTGAGCACCCAGGACAGCGTGGGCAGGTCCGAGGCGGAGAACGTCCTGGCGATGTTGGGGAACGCCACGTTCACGATGGTGCTGTCCAGGAACGCCACGAAGGCGCCGAGGCAGCACAGCAGGACCAGCTTGACCGGCAGCCCGGCTGCGGGTTCCTCCCCCACGGCGTCCCGGGCTCCCTGGGCGGCGACCGGAGTGTCGGCCATGCGTGCGTCCTTTCCTGGCGGGCAGGTGGTCTAGTACACCGGCAGGGACGTGTCGATCTGGCTCGCCCACGCGAGCACGCCGCCCTGCAGGTGGGTCGCGTTGGTGAAACCGGCCTTCCTGAGCGCCGCGAGCGCCTCCGCGGAGCGCGCGCCGGACTTGCAGTGCAGCACGATCGGCTTGTGGTGCGGAAGTTCGGCCAGCGCCTCGCCGGACAGGATCCGGTCCTTGGGGATCAGGGTGGCGCCGTCGATGTGCGCGATGTCCCACTCGGGCTGCTCCCGCACGTCGATGATCGCGACGTCGGTGCCGGCCGTCAGCATCGCGTGCAGTTCCCGCGCGGTGATCGTCGACTCGGCGGCGGCCGCCTGGGCGTCGGCGGAGACCACGCCGCAGAACGCGTGGTAGTCGACGAGCTCGGTGACGGGCCGCCGCTGCGGGTGCCGGCGCAGCTTCATCGTCTGGTAGCTCATGCTCAGCGCGTCGTACACCAGCAGGCGGCCGAGGAGCGACTCCCCGATGCCGGTGATCAGTTTGATGGCCTCGGTGACCATGATCGACCCGATCGAGGCGCACAGCACGCCGAGCACGCCGCCCTCGGAGCAGGACGGCACCAGCCCCGGCGGCGGCGCCTCGGGGTAGAGGTCGCGGTAGGTGATCCCGCGGTCGTCCGGGGCGTTCTCCCAGAAGACCGAGACCTGACCCTCGAAGCGGAAGATCGAGCCGTACACGTAGGGCTTGCCGGCCAGCGCGGCGGCGTCGTTGACCAGGTAGCGGGTCGCGAAGTTGTCGGTGCCGTCGACGATCAGGTCGTACTGGGAGAACAGCTCGACCGCGTTCTCCGGGTCCAGCTGCACTTGGTGCAGCCGCACCCGCACGCCGCTGTTGATCCCGAGGATCGCGTCCCGCGCGCTCTCCGCCTTCGGGCGCCCCACGTCGGACTCGCCGTGGATGACCTGCCGCTGCAGGTTCGAGGTCTCCACCTCGTCGAACTCGACGATGCCGAGCGTGCCGACGCCCGCGGCCGCCAGGTACAGCAGGGCCGGCGAGCCGAGTCCGCCGGCACCGATGACCAGCACCCTGGCGCTCCGCAGCCGCCGCTGGCCCGCCACCCCGACGTCGGGAATGATCAGGTGGCGGCTGTACCGGGAGACCTCGTCCCTGGTCAGCTCCGCGACCGGCTCGACAAGCGGCGGCAGTGGCCTCGTCGACACATACGCTCCTTCACGTCCGGACCGCACCCGTTCCGGCAGGCCGCCCGTGCTTCCCGGGCCACGCGCCGATCGGGTGAGTGGGAATGACCCGGAGGTGTGCAGGGAAGAGCGGAAACCGGCCCCCACTGCGCAGAGTCGGCCACAAGATGCCACAACTCCCCGCACTGGTGGCCCTGTTGATCCCCCGTCCGACCGTGCTCGGCCTGTCGCACCCCCCGGCCGACCTGATCACCATGCTCGTTGTTACCCGCCAGTGTCAATCCCTGTCAGGTCGGTCGGCGGCCATCCGAAACCGCTCCTCATCACCCGGGCGGCGCGCCCGAAGAAGATCATTGACCGCCGCCGACCATTGCTGTAACACTGCTCGCCTCATCAAGTGCGGGGGAGGGCACGGGGGTTGAGAGGTTCATTTCGGCACGGGGCGGAGAGCTTCGTGCAGCTGCTGCATGAGCGGGCGATCCGGTCGCCCGATGTCGTCGCCTACCGGTTCGTCGCCGAGGACGAGTCGGCTGACGAGATCACCTACGCCGAACTCGACAGGCGGGCACGGGCGGTCGCGGCCCGGCTGACGGCGGCGACCCGAGGACGGCCCGAGCCCGCGCTGCTGCTCTTCGCACCCGGCCTGGACTACCTCGCCGGCCTGTTCGGCTGTTTCTACGCGGGAGTGCCCGCGGTGCCGGCCTTCCCGCCCGACCCCACCCGCCTGGCCCGGACGATGCCCCGGCTCGCCGCCATCATCGAGGACACCGGCTCGGACACCGTCCTGACCACCTCGGACATCGCGCCGCTGATGACCGAGTGGCTCACCACCGCGCTGGGCGGCCGCACCCCCAGGGTGATCGCGACCGACGTGATCGAGGACGCCGGCGAGGGACCGACGACGACGGTCCGGCCGGATCTGCTGGCACTGCTGCAGTACACCTCGGGGTCGACCTCGCTCCCGCGCGGCGTCATGCTCAGCCACGCCCAGCTGATGAGCAACTGCGTCGAGATCGCCCGCGGCTTCGGGATGCACGAGGGCAGCGTGGGCGGCCTCTGGCTGCCGCCCTACCACGACATGGGGCTGATCGGCGGCATCCTCACCCCGCTGTTCTCCGGCATCCCGGTGACCCTCATGTCACCGGTGACGTTCCTGCGCCGTCCGCTGTCCTGGCTGCGCATGGTCTCCCGCTACCGCGCGACGATCACCGGCGGCCCGAACTTCGCCTTCGACCTCTGCGTGCGGCGTGCGACCGACGCCGACGTGGCGGAACTGGACCTGTCCGGCGTCGAGCTCACCTTCACCGGTGCGGAGCCGGTCCGCGCCGAGACGATCGCGCGCTTCGTCGAGCGCTTCGGGCCGAGCGGCTTCCGGGCCGAGTCCTTCTACCCGTGCTACGGGCTCGCCGAGGCGACACTGTTCGTGACCGGCGGCCGGCCACTGGGCGGCTGGCGCTCGGTGTCGGTCGCCCGGGACGCGCTCGAACTGCACGGCACGGCCCGCCCGGCCGAACCGGAGGAGCCGTCGAGGTCGCTGGTGAGCTGCGGTGCTCCCGGACCACGGACCCGGCTCGCGATCGTCGACCCGGCCACCCTGGAGCCGCTGGGCGACGGGACGGTCGGCGAGATCTGGATCGACTCGCCGAGCGTCGCGGACGGCTACTGGAGGCGCCCCGAGGAGAGTGCCGCCACCTTCGGCGCGACGACCGCCACCGGGGACGGCCCGTACCTGCGCACCGGCGACCTCGGCTTCGTGCAGGACGGCGAGCTGTTCATGGCGGGGCGGATGAAGGACCTGATCGTCGTCAACGGCCGCAACCACCACCCGGTCGACATCGAGCGGGTCTGCGAGTCCTCGGTCACCGGCGTCCGCCGCAACTGCGGCGCCGCGTTCGCGATCGAGGACGACGCGGGAGCCGCCGAGCGGCTGGTCCTGGTCTACGAGACCGACCCCGGCGACGAGGAGCAGTACCAGGCGGTGCTCGACGGGATCCGGCGGACCGTCTCGATCGAGCTGAGCGTTCCGCCGCACACCGTCGTCCTGGTGCGGCCGCGGACGATCCCCAAGACGTCGAGCGGCAAGGTGCAGCGCTGGCTGGCCCGCCGCCAGTTCCTCGCCGGAGAGCTGGAGGAGCTCGCCCGCTGGCAGGCCCCCGCCCGGCCCGCCCCGGCGGCGTGAGACGGCACGACGATCGACACATGACCACATCAACGAAGGGGGACGGACGATGATCGTCAAGGTCAGGGGCATCCTGCTCCGGTTCACCGACTACGAGAACGAGATCGAGGTCGACGGCAGCACGGTGCGCGAGGGTCTGGCCGCGCTGACCGAGCGCTACCCGACCGTGGGCGAGGTGCTGATGGACCGGGAGGGAAGCGTCCGCGCGACCCACCTGATCGCCCTCAACGGCGAACAGCTCGCCCTGGACGAGCTGGACCGCGAGGCCACCGAGGACGACCGGGTGGACATCGTCACCGCGGTCTCGGGAGGCTAGTCCCCGATGCCGCGCAGCTCCACCTACGAGGTCGTGCTCGACGCGAGCCTCTTCACCCCGACGCAGCTGCAGACCACCGCCGTCGGACGACTCGCCTTCCAGGCCGGTACCCGCTGGATGCGCGACCACGTGTGCAGCCACCGCACGCTGGTGTCCGAGCACCAGGTGGGACTGGTCCTGTGGGCGTGGCAGCTGGAGTACGAGCAGCCGTTGCGGTTCCTGGACGCCGACGAGGTGCTGGTCGACGTCCGCGCGCGGGTGCGCGGGCCGAAGTCCTCGCAGCTGGAGATGGAGATGACGCTCTCCGGCCCGGCCGGCGTCGCGGTACGCACCCGCGCCGCCTCGGTGCCGCTGCGGCTCAGCGGCGACCTGGCGCTCTCCGGCGCGCCCACGACACTGCCCCCCTCGCTCGTCGCGGCCTTCCACGACGACGAGGTCGAACGCTCCCCGTACCTGTCCCCGGTCCGCCGGCTGGTGGGCGCCTTCGAGCGGGACGGCGAGCTGATCGCCTCGGACACCACGGCGTTCCGGGTGCACCGGCACCACTGCGAGGTGGCCGACCAGTGGTACTGGGTCGAGTCCCTCGGGTTCGCCGGCGGCGCGCGGGAGGAGTTCGTGATGCGGCACGGCCGGAAGGCGCCCGAGCTGCGCCGGGCCATGACCGAGGGGATCCGCCGGGTCGACGTGACCTGGCTGCGGGCCGGCCAGCTGTGGGACCTGCTGGAGGTCCGCACCACCGCCTACCGCCAGGGCGAAGAGCTCGCGTTCGTCCATGAGTTGGGACTCGCCGACGAGGACGGCGGCGGGCCGTACGCGATCGTGGTGGAGCGCACATGACCGGCACCGGAATACCGTCGACCGCCCCGGTGGGGGCGGCACCGTCCACGTTCGGGGCGGCGGAGGAGCTGGAGCAGGCGCTCGGCTGCCCGTTCGATCCCGGCACCGGCATGTCGCTGGCGCGCGGTGTGCGCGCGGACGACCTGGAGACCGAGCCCACCGCGGCGTACGAGGCGGCCTGGTCGGCCGGCCTGCACGAGCACCTGGTGCCGGTCAGCGAGGGCGGCCGGCTCGCCTCGTTCGAGTCGCTGCTGGCCGTGGTGCGGGCGGCATCGCGCCGCGAACTGGCGGTCTCGGTCGGCCTCGGGTCGACGCTCCTCGCCACGACACCGGTGTGGATCTGGGGCGACGACCGGCAGCGGCAGCGGGTCGCCGAGCTCGCGCTCGGCCGGGCCTGGGGCACCGCCGGCATCAGCGAGGAGGCCGCCGGCAGCGACCTGCTCGCCACCGGCACGCGGGCCACCCCCACCGACGGCGCCTTCGTGCTGAACGGGCGGAAGTGGCTGGTCGGCAACGGCCGGCGGTCCTCGTTCGCCACCGTGCTCGCCGCCTCCGACCCGTCGTTCGGGCTGTTCCTGCTCGACTTCGACGCCATCGGCCCGCACGGGGTGCAGCGGCTTCCGAAGGTCCGCACCCACGGCCTGCGCGGCCACGACCTGAGCGGCTTCACCCTCAGCGACTGCCGGGTCGGCGGCGACGCCGTGATCGGACGGCCCGGCCGCGGCATCGAGATGGTCTCCGGCATGCTCCAGTTCACCCGGACCCTGGTCGGCGGGAGCAGCCTCGGCGCGGCCGACACGGCACTGCGCATCGCACTGCGGCACGCGCGCGGACGGGTGCTGTACGGCGAGCCGGCGCTGGCGCTGGCGCCGGTGCGCTCGCTGCTGGCGCGCGGCTTCGCCGACGTGCTGATCGCGGAGTGCACCGCCCTGGCCGCCGCGCGCGGCCTCGACGTGGCCCGGCAGCGGATGCCGCTCTGGTCCGCGGTGGCGAAGTACGTGGTGCCGCAGCTCTGCGTGGACGCCGTGAACGCCTGCGGCGAGGTGCTGAGTGCCCGGGCCTACCTGCGCGAGGGGGTCGCGGACGGCGCCTTCCAGAAGCTGGCGCGGGACGTGGCGATCACCCCGGTGTTCGAGGGCACCCAGCTGGTCCAGCTGGACACCGTCCGCGCCCAACTGGTCAGCGGGGCACGGCGACGGAGCACCGCCCGCCCCGAACTCCCGCTGCCGCTGCTGTTCGGATTCGGCGAACCGGTGCCGCCGGTGGCGCCCCGGGAGCAGCGCCCGGCGATCACCTACGGCGGCGCCGACGAGGTGGTCGACCTGCTCGACGACGCGGTCGAGGCGCTGCGCGACGACGCGGAGCTCGCCCGGCTCGCCCGCAGGCTGCTCACGGTCCGCGACGAGACCCGGGAGACGTTCCGCAGGCTCGGCACGCTCCGCACGTCCGAGGCGTACGAGTCGGCCCGGCGGCACTGCCTGGTGCACGCGGGCGCCTGCTGCCTGCACACCTGGCTGCAGCGCCGGGAGGCACTCGGCGACCTGGCCGCAGACCGGGCCTGGCTCTCGGTCGCGCTGCGCCGCGTCGTGGAGCGGCTCGGTCTGCCGGTCGAGCCCGACCTGGCGGCCGAGGACCGGCTGGTGCACCGGCTCAAGCACCTTGACGACGACGACCGGGCGTTCTCCCTCGTGCCGCTGCGGCTCGCGCCGCAGCACCGAGGGTCCGCGCCGGCCCGAACCTAGGAGAACGCCATCACCACCGCAAACCTCACCGGCACCGCCGAGTCCACCGGCAGCTGGCTGTCCTCGCTGATCGGAGAGCTGCTCGGCATCGACGCGCAGCAGATCCCCACCGACCGGCCGCTCGGCGAGATCGGCATCGACTCGCTCACGGCCGCCCAGCTCTCCGTCGAGGTCGAGGAGCGCACCGGCGCCAACATCCCGCTCGAACGCTTCCTCGGTGACGAGTCGCTCGACGACCTGGTGCGCGAGATGACCGGCGGCGCGGCCGCGGCGGGCGGCGGCGACGCGCCGGAGGCCGGGGCATGACGCCCCGCGCCCACGCCGTCGACGTGATGAACCGGGCGGACCCCGGGCACCGCACCCTCGACGCCGAGATCGAACAGGTCCGGCGCGAGGCCCGGCGCCGGTTCGGGAGCTTCGTCCTGGACCTGGCCAACCCCGGCTCGCACTTCCGCAACAAGGAGTGCCGACCGCTCGACAACCGGATCTTCGAGCAGGCCGGCGACCTCGGGCTGATGCGGTTCTCGCTGCCGGCCGAGATCGGCGGCGAGGGGCGGGACAAGCTCGCCTGGGGCGTGGTGGTCGAGGAGATCGCCCGGCTCTCGCGCGATCCCGGTTTCGCCGTACTGCTCGACATCAGCGTCGAGATCACCGAGCTGATCCTCTCCAGCGGCAGGCCGGAGCTGATCGAGCGCTACGTTCCGGACCTCGTGGCCGGCCGGCGGTTCGGGGTGCAGGGCGCCTACGAGAGCCGGGACCCGTACGACTACCGCTCCACCGCGCGGCTCGAGGGCGACGAGTGGGTGCTCAACGGCGCCAAGCGCTTCCTCGCCGGCGCCAGCTTCGCCGACCTGTTCATCGTGTTCCTGCGCGACGAGGCGTCCAACGACATGCTCGCGTTCGTGGTCGAGAAGGACGACCCGGGCGTCACCCCCGTGCACATGGACACCATGGGCATGCACACCATGGGCCTGGGCCAGGTCCTCCTGGCGGACGTGCGGCTGCCGGCCTGGCGGCTGGTCTGGCGCGCGGACGCGCTCAGCGAGCTCAACACCTACGCGCGCATCCGCCGGACGATGAGTGCCTGCGGGGTGCTCGGCGCGCTGGACGGGGTGATCGAGAACTGCGTGGAGTCACTGTCCCCGCGCAGGCGCAGCGGGCGCCGCGTGCTCGACTACCCCAACGTCGAGCGCTCGGTCGGGGAGATGCGTGCCCTGCTGCAGACGGCCCGCGCGAGCGTCTACCGGGCACTCGACGGCACCCGGTCGCCCGACCGCGACCCGCACTTCGACGAGTTCGCCACCGTCGCCAAGCACCACGCCTCGGAGTGCGCGCTGCGGGTCGGCCAGCTGGTGATGAGCCTGCAGGGCGGCGAGGCCTACATGTCCGCGTTCCCGTGGGAGCGGTTCATGCGCGACATCCTGGGGCTGATCTCCGGTCAGGGTTCCCAGGAGATGCTGCTCATCCAGCTGGGACAGCGCACCATCGTCGGCCTGGAGGGCAAGCGGGTCAGGGAGGACGCCGCCGAACGCGCCGTCGCCAAGCTGGCGGACGCCTGGTGGGCACTGCACGCCGCCGAAGCCTCGGCGGCCGAATCCTCCGCAACCGGCGTTTCCGCTGCCGGAGCCTCGAACGACGGTGCCCTGGAGCAGTTCCCCGATCCGGTGCGCGACGCGGTGCGCACGGTGCTGTCGGCGGCCGGGGTCGAGGCCGTCGGTCCCGACCGGCGCGGCGAGTTGGCCGCGCTGCTCGACCGCGCCCACGCCCTGCTGGCCGCCGTCCGGTCCGGACGGGTTCCCGACGCGCTGCCGCAGGGGCCGGCCGGTCTGTTCGACGGACGGCTCGCGGGCGTGGCCGCCGGGGCATGGGGCCTGCTGGCCTGCGCGGTGGCCCAGGAGACCGGTCTGCTGGCCCGGCTGCTGGAGCCGTGCACCGTGCAGGAGGCGGCGGCCGACCTGCCGGAGGGGCTCACCGCCGAGCTCCTCGCCGTCCTGGTGGACGCCTCGGTGGTACGCGTCGACGGTGACGACCGCCATGCCGTCGACCGGGGCCTGGAGCGGGTGCTCATCGGCGGCCCGCGCGCCTCGGCGTTCGCCGCCCGGCTGCGGCGTGCACTGGCCGGCGGAGCCCTGCTGCGCGCTGGGAAGCCGGTCACGGGCCGCGATTCGGTGGCCGGCTGCGGCGGCGAGGCGGCGGCGCTCGCGGACGTGCTGGTCAACTCCCTGCTCGGACGGCTGGAAGGGCTGCCGGAGGTGCTGGACCGCCCCGGTGCGAGGGTGGGCTGCGCGGCCGGCGACGGTGGCCGGTCCGCCGTCGAGCTGGCGCGCCACATCCCGTTCGTACCGGTGCTCGCGCTGGAGCCGGACCGGATGGCCGTACCCGTGACCGACGGGTCGGTACGGGTCCGGACCGGCGGCCTCACGGGCTTCGAGGAGAGCGACCGGCTCGCGCTCGCCTGGCTGCCCGCCGCCGGACTGCCCGCCGCCGATCTGCGGCAGGCGGTCACGGCCGCCGCGGCGGCACTGCTGCCCGGCGGCTGGCTCGTCGTCCCGTGCCCGCTCGCCCCCAAGCGCCCGCTCGGTGCCGCGGCGACCCGGCTCGACCTTGTGCTGGCCGGCGGAACGGTACCGGCGGACGGCGAGATCGAGGGCCTGCTCCGCGCTGCGGGGCTGGGCCAGGTCCGGATGGCGTGGGAGGACTCCGCCCTCGGCATCCGGCTGATCGCGGCCCGGCGTCCGTAGCCGACACGGCCCCGGTCGGCACGGACGGGCCCGTACCCGCGCGGCGGCGCCGCGCGGGTACGGGCCGCCTCGTTCCTCGGCTCCGATCGGCGTCGACAGGAACGGCGGGCGCCCGGGGCGGCCTGGCCGGCTGCGCCGCGTCCTGCCGCCCACCCCGCCGGGAGTGTCGGCAGGCCGTCCGCCGTCGACCGCGGCCTCACGCCGCAGGACACCCAGCCGCAGGACACCACGGCGCCGGACACCTCCCACACCGTCGGCAAGCTCGCCGGGGAACACCTCGGCCACCTCTGCGCCCACAAGCACGGCCTCGAAGTCGTCGCGGTCCGCATCGGCTCCTTCCGCGAACTCCCCGCCGGACCACGCCGCCCCCACCCCGGCCGAGCCCACGCGACGCCCCCGCGCTCCCGCACTCCGCCGCGGTCGTACCGCCGGCCGCCGTCTCCTCCCCGGGTACTCGGCCGAAGAATCCCTGCTGATCTGGCCTCATGGCCACTTCGGCACCGTACGGAAGATCTTTCCGGACGGAAACCGGCCGGCCGACCGGAATCCGGCCGTGCGCACTTTTCGGTGCATGGTCTGTGTAGATCTCCCGGGGATTTCATGTGCGGAGAATGAATCAGACGTACCCGACACAATGTGGCATTCTTCACCCGGATGCACAGGTTGCGCCCGCCGCTGTACCGCCGGCGGGACAGCAGTGAAGAGGGGGGCGGATAGGAACGTGCGAGGCTCTTGACTTGCCAATGCCTAGATCGTTTAAAGTTGCAGGGCACATTGAGAAGTGACTATGCGTCAACTGCAGGGAGCAACAAGGGAGATTACCGCAAGAAATTCCTTCCTGAATCCGGCTGGGTGAGGTATGGGGGAGATTGGACAGTGGTCGCAGCCTCGATCGCCAAGATTGACAGGGCCAAACATTCGGCTGTCAACGGCAGACAAACCATCCCGCACTCTCGTATTGGAAATGAACCCGCCGAAGAGGGATCCGTGCTGGTCACACGGGTCGGCCTGCGGATAGTAAATGCCCTTGCCTTCAACGTCTGGGAGCAGGCGGGCCTGAAGATCGCACGGGCGCACGACTCTTCGGCGTGGTGCCTTGGAGACTGGATCGTCTACGGCCAGTCGCGTTACGAAAATCGCTACCGTGAAGCGGTCGACGCGGCCGGACTCGACTACCAGACAATCCGCAATTACGCCTGGGTGGCGCGCAGGTTCGAACTGGCTCGGCGTAGATCGAAATTGAGCTTTCAGCACCATGCCGAGGTGGCGTCCCTCGCTCCGAGCGAGCAGGACGGCTGGCTGGACCGTGCGGAGCGGGAAGGCTGGTCGCGCAACGAACTCCGGCGCCAGGTACGCGGCCGGAAGCACGAGACCAGGTCGCCGGCCGGGCTCGATCTCCTGCGTCGCCTCGAAGTGACACCCGAGCAGGCCGAGCGGTGGCGGGAGGCCGCGACCCGATCGGGCAACAACCTGCAGGAATGGATCCTCGCCCAGCTCGACGAGGCGGCGTGCAGCGCGCTCCGGGGACCGGACGCATAACGCCGGAGGCCGCACGCCCACGACCGGCCGCGAAGCACACGGTGGAGTACGGTCGCCCGGCTCCGCGGCCGTTCGGAGTCCTCGCCCGAGCGCGGCGGGGAGTTCCCGGTCCCGCTTCCCTCTCCCGCTTTCCTCTCCCGCTTCCCTTTCCGCTTCCCTCTCCCGCGAAGCGGGCTCCCGGCTCCGTGTCTCCCCCGCTCAGGCGGGCTCGCTGCGGCACCGCCCGCCGCGCCGGAGGCGCGCCGGTCATCCCGCTGGCGGGACGGGGCCACGCCCATTCGACCAGCACCCCGTGGAGGACGGCCATGTTCGTTCCTGAGCTGTACCGCCCCCAGGACCCTTCCTGGGTCCTGGAGATCGTGCGCGGACACCCCCTGGCGACCCTGGTGAGCAACGGCACGGCCGGTCCGCTCGCCACGCACCTTCCGATGATTCCGCAGGAGGCTTCACTGAGCGGCGGAACCGGCGAGACCGGTCTGGTGGGCACGGTGTTCCACGGTCACCTGAATCGGATGAACCCCCATTGGACCGCGCTGCTGGAGGCACCGGAGTCGGAGCAGGCGCTGGCGGTGTTCCACGGTCCGAACGCCTATGTGACCCCCACCGTTTACCAGACCTCTCCAGCCGCACCGACCTGGAACTTCGCCGCGGTCCACCTGCGCGGGACGATCCGCCCGATCACCGGTCGCACGGAGACTCTGGAGATCGTCAAGTCGACGGTGCGCGCCTACGAGCGCGACCACGGGACCGACTGGGACATGTCCGGCTCCCTCGCCTACTTCGAGCAGATCGTCGGCGGGGTCGGCGCCTTCCGGTTCGAAGTGGCCTCCGCCGAAGGCATGTTCAAGCTGAGCCAGGAGAAGACCGACGAGGTGCGGGAGATGGTGGCGGAGTCGTTCGCCGCCGGCACTCCGGGAGGCCGTCAGGTCTCCGCTCTCATGCGGCGTCACGACTGAGGTGTCGGCTCCGAACGGAGTCCTCGGCGCGGAGTCCTCGGCGCGAGGTCACTCGGCAGCGGCATCGGACCCGGGCCGGACGTCACTGGACCTCGTCCCTGCCGGGGTGACCGGCCGCCGGCCTCGCCGTGGCGGTCGGCGGACGGCCTGGGGAGACGGGCCGGAAGCAACTCCGGCACCGGCCCCAGGCTCCGGCCGATCACCTCGGCGCCCGGCCGCCCCGCCTCCGGCAGGCGGGTCCGCAAGCACGGACGGCGGCAGACCGCCCAGCGGCCGTGAGCGTCGCGGGCCGCCCGGGTGGCGGTCATCTCCCGCGCAGCTCCAGGGTGCAGCACTTGACGCTGCCGCCGGCCTTCAGCAGTTCCGCCAGCTCCACCCCGATGGCCTCGAAGCCGCGGCTGCGCAGCTGCTCGATCAGGCCGGTGGCGGCCTCCGGGAGCACCACGTGCTTCCCGTCCGAGAGCGCGTTGAGCCCGAAGACGGCGGCGTCCTCGGCGGCGGCCAGGATCGCATTGGGGAACATCTCGCGCAGCACCGACTGGCTGCCCGCGCTGAACGCGTCCGGGTAGTACATGACTTCATCGTCGGAGAGCACCGCCAGCGCGGTGTCCAGGTGGTAGAAGTCGGGGTTCACCAGCGTCAGCCCGGTGACCGGGAGCCCGAAGAACTCCTGCGCTTCGGCGTGCGACCGCGGATCGGTCCGGAACCCGGTCCCGGCCAGCAGCCGGCGTCCGACCACCAGGTAGTCGCCCTCACCCTCGTTGATGTGCTCCGGCCAGTGGACCTCGCGGTAGCCCTGCTCGACGAACCACGACAGGTAGGCAGGACCCTCCGCGGTGCGCTCCGCGTGCCGGAAGCGGGCGCCGAACACGCGTCCGTCCACGACGGTGGCGCCATTGGCGGCGAACACCATGTCAGGCAGACCGGGGATCGGCTCGATGGTCTCCACGGTGTGCCCCAGCTCGCGGTACAGGTCACGGAGCTGTTCCCACTGGGCGAAGGCGAGGCCCCCGTCGACCGGCTTCTTCGGGTCCATCCAGGGATTGATGGAGTAGCTGACCTCGAAATGGCGGGGCGGGCACATCAGGAAGCGGCGGTGCGTGGCGGTGCGCTTACCGCGCCGGTCCGCCGGCCGACTGTCACGGATGGGGTCGGTATAAGGCACGTGTCCTCCTCTGGACTGCGTGTCCGGCCGTAGCCGGAAATATCCCGCTGAACGGTCGACGGAATTTCAGGTGGATTGCTCGGGAGATGACCGGACAAGCCTCCCGGCGCAGTCCGGTATTACCGGGCTTCACCCATCCCGGATGAGCTTGGGGAAGATGTCGGAACGCCCGTCGGAGACCGGCGTCTCGAACATAACGAAAAGGAGGATGTCCGCTTCGAGGCGCAACATCTGTTCGGTGGCAATCCGACTCGTCACGAGGGAGGCCAACGCCGAACTCCGGTCGAAGTGGCTGGACTTGGCGGCCTGGACCGCATCTCCTGCGAGAGTCTGGCAGAACATGGAGTGGCTGTCCACGATTGCCTGTTCCCGCCGCACCGCCTTCCCCGCCCGCCGGTGGAATCACGGATCCGGCCGGGCATGCGATGCAATAGCGCGAGGCGTTCCGGAACTCGTCCCCGACACTGTTCCGGTCTCTTCGCAGACGGCGGACGGTGGCCCGGGATATAGTCTGGGCCGTACGCCGCGGCGGGCCCTTCCGTGACCGGTGGGCCCTTCCCGGGCGAATCATTGTTGCAGTCGCAGCAGAGGGGTGAGTGCCCTACCGAAATGGCCGCATCGGATACCCGTATGCGGACTGAACGCCGTTCCGGAGCTGTTCCCGCTTACGCCTCCCGAGGTGGTTCCGGGCACACCGCGAGCCGCCTTCCGAGCGCGTGCGGCTGCGGCTCGGCCACCGGGCGGGCCGCAGGTCCGGCTTCCACCGGAACCCCGGTGGCCGCCCTCCGGCCGGGCACCGCCGCCGGCCGGGTACCGGATCGGCTCCGCCACGGCCCCGGGGCCCGCCCGCGACCTCGGGGCCCGTCGGGGCCGTGAGCCTCGCGACGGGCGGAGCGACGCCGTCGCGACCCGCGGCCGCGGAGTCCGGTGGCCCGGGTTCCCGTCACGTCACGTCACGTCACCAAGGCTCGTGGGGCCCGGGCTCCGGCGGAGGCGTCCGGGGCGAAGCAGTCGGACCAACTACTCAGCAGACCGACACCATCACCGGGGAGATATCCAGTGTCGCGCACAGCCAACACGCCGCTCGCCCGCATCGCGGCCGCAGAAGCCGCCGCCCTGACACCGGGTGGCTCGGCGAACCTGATCACGGACTTCTACCGCACGCTGAACGAGGTGGCTGCGTCCTTCGACGCCGGGAGCACCGTCCGGCCGCAGCCGGGGGTGGTCACGCCCGGCTTCGCGCTGCCCGAACTGACCCCGCAGGTCGCCGAGTTCTTCGGCGCGGCCGAGGCGCGGTGGCTGGACTTCGGCAGCTACCGGGACCAGTCGCTGACCCTGCTCAACCTCGCCGCGAACCCGGGCACCAACACCACGAAGACCTTCCCCTCGCTGCTGATCGTCGCCCGGGCCGTCGAGCACATCCGCCGGCACGGCGAGCCGGTGATCATCTTCACCCCGACCTCGGCGAACAAGGGAACGGCCCTGCGGGACGCGGTCCAGCGCGCGCTCGCCTGCGGTCTGGCCACCCCCGAGCAGCTGCGCGTCGTGGTGCTCGCACCCGCCTCGTCCGCCGGGAAGCTGCGGGCCGGCGCCCTCTCCGAGGACCCCGCCCTGGCGGCACTGAATCCGGTGCTCACACTGCGGAGCCCGGTGGCGGAGGAGGTCAAGGCACTGGGCCGCGAGTTCGTGGCGGAGCACGCCGAGGAGGTCCACCGGAGGACCGGCGCGCGCGTCTGGTTCTCGCTCGACCTGAACAACTACCTCCTCGCGGACGTCTCCCGTGCCCTCTTCGAGCACGCGACCGCTCCCCTGGACCAGGCCCTGCGTCCGAGGACGCACGCCCACGCGGTGTCGAGCGCGTTCGGCATGCTCGGCTACCACCGAGGCCGCTCGCTGCTGGAGGAGGCGGGGATCTCCTCGCCCGCCAGACGACCGCACACGCTGCTCGTGCAGCACCTCGGCACTCCGGACATGGTCCTCGACCTGCGGTTCGGGAGCTTCGACCGGAGCCACGTCCCGCAGTACCGGGCCGACCCGGCGGGTGGCCGTCACCACCAGCAGCTCGACCCGCACTTCCCCGCGACGACGGACGACCCGGCCGAGATCCTCGACAGCACCTTCTACACCCACGCGCCGGTGACCGCCGCGACGATGACCGGGATCATCAACACCTACGGCGGAGACGGCATCGTGGTGTCCGGTCACGAGTGCCGGGAGCGCTACCCCGAGCTGCGGGCCGGGCTCGAAGGCGCCGGCTTCAGCGCCCCCGCCGATCCCGCGGGCGTCCGTGAGTGGTCACTCGTCATGGCGTTGACCGGTGTTCTCAACGCGATCGACCGAGGTCTGGTCAAGCCCGACCACGACGTCGTGGTGCACGGCTCCGGCTGGTACACCGACGCGGACTACACCCCGCTCGGGCCCGGCGCCCGGCCGGTGGCGTCGGCAGCGGACATCGCCCGGATCGTCTGCGGCGAGAGCCCCGCGGACCCGGCCTGAGCCCCTTCGACCCGCAACGAGAGGACGCGCATGGGTACTTCCCGCCGGCGCCGGTGGCGTCCGCCGCCCCTGAACGCCTGGCCGCTGGAGTTCAGGTTCGCCTGGGGCACCAGCCCGAACCCCCTCTTCGCCCGGACCCGGCACTGGCTCAGGGGGGAACTGCCGCGGCGGTTCCCCTGCGTGGCCTCGTCCGTCGGCGGCGGGGCGCCGAGCCTCGCGTACGCCGGTCCCGTGGAGGGCCTCAGCCACGTGCTGCCCTTCCTGGAGGAGCGCCGCGGACCGGCCGGCCGGACACCGCTGCGCGTGGCGGGCCGCATCCGCTGGACGTCCCTGGCGGCCCGTCGGAACCTGCCGCCGGTCGACCTGCTCGCGGTCGGCTGCACGGCGCGGCGGGCCGCCCGGCTCCCCACCCGCGCATCGCTGGTGCTGCCGTTCCGGCTCCACCTGGTGGTGCCGCTGGCGCCGGACCCCGCCGTCGTGCGGCAGCGGGTCTCCCGCAAGGACCGCCAGCAGTTCGCCCGGCAGCAGAGGGCCCTCGACTGGCGGCTCGAGACGGCGACGACCCGGGCGGACTTCGACGACTTCTACGAGCGGTTCCATCTCCCGACGATGCGGCGGCGCCACGGCGAGGCCACCCGCAGTCTCGACCGGGAGAGCGCCTACCACTGCGTGCTGAGCCGGGGCGAGCTGTTCTTCGTCACCCAGCGGGGCGAGCGGGTGGCCGGGATGCTGTGCCGCTGGGGACCGGGGCGGCGGACGCTCACCCTGCGGCTGGCCGGTGTGCTGGACGGCGCCGAGGAGCACTACCGCTCCGGTGTGCTCATGGCCGTCTACCTCCTCATCCAGGAGTGGGCGGCACTGCGGCACGTGACGAGCCTGGACCTGTCGGGCTGTGAACCGTTCCTGAGCAAGGGCATCTTCCAGTTCAAGCGGAAGCTGCACCCCGTGGTCACCCGGCCGGCCGACCACTTCGCCGGGAAGCGGCTTTGGCTCCAGGTCCAGCGGGACTCCCCGGAGGTCCGCGACTTCCTGGTGGCCAACCCGGTGATCGCCGAGGACGACGCCGGCGGACTCGAGGCCGTGTACTTCTTCGACCGCGAGCGGCCCGCCCGGCTCGACTACCGCTGGCAGGGGACCGGCCTGAGCCGCCGGCGGCTGATCGAGCTGGACGCGTTCCTGGCCGACCTACCCGCAGGCGCCGCCGGACGGGGCGCCCGATTCACAGGGAGCGCATCATCCGTATCGGCGTCCTGATCCTTCCCGCCGCCTCGTGGAGCGAGGCACGGCACAGCTGGCAGCTCGCGGACGAGCTGGGCTTCGCCCACGCGTGGACGTACGACCACATCGCCTGGCGCGACCTGGTGGGCCGCACCTGGTTCTCCTCCGTCCCCACCCTGGCGGCCGCGGCGGCGGTGACCCGCCGGATCCGGCTCGGCACCCTGGTGTCCTCACCGAACTTCCGCCACCCCGTCCCGTTCGCCAAGGAGATCATCACCCTCAGCGACATCTCCGACGGCCGGTTCATCCTCGGGGTCGGGGCCGGCGCCGGCGGCGCCGATGCCGAAGTCCTCGGCGCCGCCGCCTGGTCCTCGGCCGAACGCTCCCGCCGGTTCGCGGAGTTCGTCGACCTGACGGACCGTCTGCTGAGCTCGCCGGTGACCGACTTCACCGGGGAGTACTACCGGGCCAGGCGGGCGCACGTGGAGCCGTCCGGCCGGGCCAGGTCGCGGATTCCGTTCGCGATCGGCGCGAGTGGACCGCGCGGCATGAGGGTCGCGGCCAGACACGGTGACATCTGGGTGACCAACGGGACCTCCTCGGCACCCGGGCTGATCGCGCCCGCCGCGTCGCCGGAGCTCGTCCGCGAGCAGGTCGCACGGTTGCAGGACGCCTGCGAGGCCGTCGGACGCGACCCCGCGGGACTGCGGACCCTGCTGCTCAACGTCAACCGGACCGATCCCCCGCTGGCCTCCGTGGAAGCCTTCGCCGACGCGGTGGGCCGGTACGGCGAGGCGGGGATCACGGACATGGTGGTGCCGTTCCCGCGGCGGGAGCCCCCGTTCGTCGGCGACCCGGCGGTGCTGGAGCGGATAGCCGGTGAAGTGCTGCCCGCGCTCGGCGACAGGTGATCGAGGCCCGACCCGTGGTGTCGGCCGGAAACGGAGGGGCGTATGTGCGGAATAGCAGGCTGGGTCGACTTCACCCGGGATCTGCGGGACGAGCAGGACGTGTTCACGGCGATGACCGGGTCCATGATCGACCGGGGCCCGGACGCGGGCGGTGCCTGGACGTCGGCGAGGGCCGCCATCGGGCACCGGCGGCTGGCGGTCATCGACGTCGAGGGCGGCCGCCAGCCCATGTCGGCCGCCTCGGCCGCCGGCCGGCCGGTGGTCCTCAGCTACAGCGGCGAGGTCTACAACTTCCGCGAGCTCAGGTCGGAGCTGGTCCGGCTCGGCCACACCTTCACGACCAGGTCCGACACCGAGGTGGTGCTGCGGGCCTACCTGGAATGGGGCGCCGCGCTGGTGGACCGCCTCAACGGCATGTTCGCCTTCGCCGTCTGGGACGCCGGGCGCGAGGAACTGCTGCTCGTCCGCGACCGGCTGGGGGTGAAGCCGCTCTACTTCCACACCTACGCCGGCGGGCTGCTGTTCGGGTCCGAGCCCAAGGCGATCCTCGCCAACCCGCTCTTCGAGCGGCGCATCGAGGAGTCCGCCTTCCCGATGCTCTTCAACCAGCGGCTGGCACCGCTCGGGACGACCCCGCTCCAGGGACTGTCCGAAGTGCGTCCCGGCCACCTGGTGCGGTTCGGCGCGAGCGGGGTCACCGAGACCAGGTACTGGCAGCTGACGCCCCGCGAACACACCGACGACTTCCGGACCACCGCCGGCACGGTCCGGGAGCTGCTGACGGAGATCACCGCGAGTCAGCTCGTGGCGGACGTCCCGCTGTCCGGGCTGCTCTCCGGCGGCCTGGACTCGAGTGCGCTGACGGCCCTCGCGGCGCGGCAGGTGCACGGGTCCGGGGCCGGCCGGCTCACCACCTTCTCGGTGGACTTCGAGGGCGCCGACTCGGACTTCCGGCCCACGCCGCTGCGTCCCGAGCGCGACGCGCCCTACGCCCGGCTGGCGGCCCGTCACCTCGGAACCGACCACACCGAGGTCCGGCTCTCGGCCGACGCCCTCTCGGACACCCTGGGCGCCGCCCGGCGGGCACGGGACCTGCCGGGGCTCGGCCAGTTCGACACGTCGATGTACGGCCTGTTCGCCGCGGTCCGGCAGAGCTCGACGGTCGCCCTGTCCGGCGAGGCCGCCGACGAGATCTTCGGCGGCTACCCCTGGTTCCACGATCCCGCGATCGTCCGGCGGGACACCTTCCCCTGGCTCGGCGACGGCGTCCGCCTCACGGACTGCCTGGCACCCGACGTCCGCGCGCGGATCCGTCCGGACGAGATGGAGAAGGACCTCTACGCGGCGCTGCTGGCCGAAGTGCCCCGCCTGGACGGGGAGACCGGGCTCCAGGCGCGGATGCGCGAGGTGCTCTACCTGAGCATGCAGGGACCGCTGGCGCTGCTCCTCGACCGCAAGGACCGGATGAGCATGGCGGTGGGCCTGGAGGTCCGGGTGCCGTTCTGCGACCACCGGCTGGTCGAGTACGCCTGGAACGTCCCCTGGTCCCTGAAGACCGCCGACGGCAGGGAGAAGAGCCTGCTGCGCGCCGCCGTCGCGGACCTGCTCCCCGAGCCGGTGCTGCGGCGCCCGAAGAGCGCCTACCCGGCGGCCTTCGCCCCCGCCTACGCCGACGCCGTCGTGCGCCGGGCGCGCGCGCTGGGCCAGGACCGGCAGTCCCCGCTGTACGGGCTGCTGGACGGCCGGCGGATCGACGCCCTGGTCGAGCGCGCAGGCTCCTCCATGGTCCACGCCGGTGTCGCCCACGTCCTGATCCCACTGGTCGAAGTCGACGCCTGGATGCGGGACTTCCGGGTGGGCATCGCATGAGCGGCGCGAACGCGGGGCACCGCACGGACCTGGCACGGCTGGCGGACGACTTCTGGACCTGGCGGTCCCGCCAGCAACCGCGGACCGGCGACGACATCCCGCGCATCCGGCGCCCGGCCGGGTGGACGCCCGACTGGTCGCCGGAGGCGGTGGCACGCTACCGGAGCGAACTCCCCGCCTTCGAGGCGGCCTGCCGAGCCCTCGCCGATCCCGGAGCCCCGGTCGGCCGGCAGATCGACCACCTGCTGCTGTCCTCGGCCATCGCCCGGGTGCGCTGGGAACTCGAGGTCCTCCGCCCGTGGCAGCGTGACCCGGGGTTCTACGTCGACCAGTCGCTCGGGGTGGTCTTCGACCTGCTCCTGCCGCCGCCCCCCTTCGACCGGCGGCGCGCCGCCGACGTGCTGCGCCAGCTCGCGGCCGTCCCGCAGATCCTGGCGGCTGCCGAGCTCAACCTGGCCGGGCACGCGGTGGCCGAGTTCGCCCGGTGGACCGTGCGGCGGACCGCAGGGGTGGGCGGCCGGCTGACGGCGGCGATGGCGGCACTGGTGCCGTTCCTCCCCGAGCGGGAAGGGCGTCTCCTGGTTCCGGCCGCGGAGCGGGCCGCCCAGGCGCTGGAGGCGTTCCGCGACCTGCTGTCGGCGGGCGCGGAGTCGATGCGTCCGGTCGTCCCCCTGGGACCCACGGCGTTCCGGTTCTTCCTCGGCCGGGTGGCACTGCTGCCGTTCACCCCGCAGGAACTCGTCGCCCTCGGCCGGCACGAGTTCGACCGTGCGGTGACGCTGGAGCTCCTCGAACGCCACCGCGCGCGGAACCTCCCGACGCCCGCACCGCCCCCGTCCGTTCAGGAACAGATCGAGCAGCACCGCCGGGACGAGCTCGGCATCCGCGCGTTCTACCGGGAGCAGCGGCTGCTCACGCAGCCCGCCGCACTGCGTCACTACCTCGTCAGGCAGATTCCGCCGTACCTCGCGCCGCTCGACTGGCTGGGGATCACCGACGACCTGACGTCGGAGTCCCGCCTGCACCAGGACGCCGTCCGCTACGTGCCACCGCCCTCGCCGGACCTGCCGTACTTCGACCTGGCGGCCGCGTCGGACCCGAGGCTCGGCATCGCCCACGAGGGGGCCCACCACCAGCAGTTGGCCCGTTCGTGGGCCAACCCGGCGCTGTCCCGCCGGCGGTACTACGACTCGGCCCCCAACGAGGGGATCGCGCTCTACAACGAGGAGTTGCTGCTCGCCACGGGGCTGTACGACGACGCCCCGCACTCCAGGGCACGGGTGCGCAACTTCCTGCGCCTGCGGGCCCTGCGCGTCGAAGTGGACGTCCGCCTCGCCATCGGCGACCTCACGATCGCCTCCGCCTCGCGGCTGCTCCAGGAGCAGACCCCGATGGACCGGGCCACCGCCGACCACGAGGCCGTGTACTTCGCCTCGACTCCCGGCCAGGCCCTGTCCTACCAGGCGGGGAAGACCCAGGTCCTGGGCTTCGTGGCGGACGCCGCACGGAGGGACGGGACGGCGTTCGAGCTGCGGTCGTGCCACGACTACCTGTGGGAGAACGGAAACGTTCCGCTGTCGCTGCTGCGCTGGGAGTACCTCGGGGACCGCTCCGCCCTCGACCGGGCACTGGCCCTGGCGGACGGCACCTCCACGCCATGAGCGCGGTGGCCCTCCCACGCCGTGGGAGGGCCACCGTGTCCGCTCCCGGTCACGGCTCCTCGGCCGCCGGCAGTGCCGCCGCGATCTCCTCCGCGCCGAGTGCCCGGATCTCCGCGACGACGGCCGCCTCCACGGCTCGGGCCAGCCCGCGTACGGTCGGCTGCTCGAAGACGGTCCGCACCGGCAGTCGCACGTCGAACTCCCGCAGGATCCTGGTGACGATCCTGGTCGCGGCGAGCGAATTCCCGCCGAGCTCGCCGAACTCGTCGTCGACACCGACCCGTTCGGTGCCGAGCACCTCGGCGAAGATGCCGCAGATCACGGTCTCCTGCTCGTTCTCCGGCGCCGCGTACGGCGCGGCGGTCCGCCGGTCCGCCGGTGGCCGCAGGGCGGCCCGGTCCACCTTGCCGTTCTCGTTGAGCGGCAGGGACTCCACCATCTGGAAGGTCGCCGGGACCAGGTAGTCGGGCAGCCGCTCCGCGAGGAAGGCGCGCAGCTGCGCCGGTTCCACCCGCCCTGCCACGTAGGCGTCGAGCCGCCTGCCGCCGTCCGGCTCCTCGTGCGGCACGACGGCGGCCTCACGGACCTCGGGGTGAGCCGCGATCGCGGCCTCCGCCTCGGACGGCTCGGCCCGGAAGCCGCGGATCTTGACCTGGTCGTCGATCCGGCCGAGGAACTCCAGTTGCCCGTCCGGGGTACGGCGCGCCCGGTCGCCGGTGCGGTACATGACCGCGCCCGGCCGCCCGGCGAAGGGGTCGGGGACGAACCGCTCGGCGGTCAGCAGCGGCTGCCCGACGTAGCCGCGTGCGACACCGCGGCCCCCGATGTAGAGCTCGCCGGGATTCGCCGGGGCCAGCCGCTCGTCCAGCAGGTGCACGGTCACGTTCCGGATGGCCCGTCCGAGCGGCGGGTCGGCGGACCAGCCGGCGGGCGGGCCGGACAGCCGGTTGGCCGTGGCCTGATGGGTCTCCGAGGGCCCGTACTGGTTCTCCAGGCCGGCGCCCACCTCGGTGAGGAAGCGCCGGACGTCCTCGGTGACGCGCAGCGGCTCGCCCGCCGCGATCACCTCGCGCAGGGCGAGCGGAGTTCGGACCGGCCGGCTCAGGTGGGCGCCGGCCAGCTGGCGCAGGAAGCTCGGCGACAGGTAGATCCGCTCGACCCGTTCCCGTGCCAGCAGTTCCAGCAGCAGGTACGGGTCCTTGCGCTGTTCCTCGTCCACCACGACCAGGCTGCCGCCGCCCAGCAGCGTGCCGAACACCTCCTGCAGCGACATGTCGAAGCCGAGCGAGCAGAACTGCGCGCAGACCCGCGGGCCCGGTGTGCGCAGCGCCCAGTCCGCGACGTTCTCGACCGTCCTCGACGGCAGGCCGATGCCCTTGGGCCGTCCGGTGGACCCGGACGTGAAGATCACGGACACCAGGTTGTCCGGCCCCGAACGCCGCTCCGGCGGGGTGCCGGGCAGGGTCTCGACCTCCGGACCCGGCAGCAGGCCGGGGACCTCGAACGCCGTCCCGCCCAGGACCAGCCGCGCGCCGGAGGCGGCGACCAGGTACGCCAGCCGGTCGTGCGGGTGCGCGGGGTCCATCGGCAGGCAGACCCCGCCCGCCTTCATGATCGCCAGCAGGCCGACGATCGCGTCCCGGCCCCGGGGCAGGCACATCCCGACCACGACCTCGGGGCCGACGCCGTGGTCGCGCAGGTGGTGCGCCAGCCGGTTCGCCCGCTCGTCCAGCTCGCGGTAGGTCAGCCGGTGCCCGTCCGCGACCAGCGCGACCGCGCCGGGGCTCCGGTCCACCTGCCGGTGGAGACGGTCAACGAGATCCATCGGCACTCCCCCGCGGCGCACCCGGTGAGGTCTCGGTGCGCCGGGCGCACTCCTTCGTCCGCAGCACCGAGTCGACGATCTCACCGGCGCGCACGGCGGTGGTGGACAGCAGCGAGGCGGAGATCCCGTGCGTGTGCTCGGTCCCGCCCTGCAGGTAGATTCCCGCGCGGACGTTCGCGCCGGTGGTCACCCGGTAGTCCCGCTCGACCCGGAACCGGCCGGACGCGGTGCGCTTGCACAGCTCCGCCGCCCCGCCGAGCACGGCCGCCGGGTCCATCGGCCGGTACCCGGTCGCGCAGACGACCACGTCCACCTCCAGGTCGCGCGTCAGCCCGTCGATGAGCGTCTCCACCCGGAGCACCGCACCGTCCCCTTGTGCCGCCACTCCGGTCATCCGGGACATGCCGTGGATGTGCAGCCGGGTGGTGCCCCGCACCCGCTCGGCGTAGACGCGGCGGTAGAGCTCGTCGATCAGCTCCAGGTCGACCACCGAGTAGTTCGTGTTGGCGTGGTAGTCGTAGAACTTCTTCTTGACCGGATCGGGCGAGGCGAAGAACTCGTCCACCGCGCCCGGGTCGAACACCCGGTTGACGAAGCCGGAGTCGTCGGCCGGGCTGTAGCCGTAGCGGGTCAGGACGGCGTGCACCTGCGAGTCGGCCACGGTCTGGTGCAGGTACGCGGCCACCTCGGCGCTGGACTGCCCGGCGCCGATCACCGCGAACCGCCGCGCGCCGACGGCCGAGGGCAGCCGGTCCAGCAGCTCGCTGCTGTGCCAGACCCGGTCGGACCGCTCGACCCCCGGCGGCATCGTCGGCACGATCCCGGTCCCGACCACCAGGTTGCGGGTGCGGCGCACGATCTCCGTGCCCGGATCCGCCGCCGAGCGGGCGACCACGTCGAAGAAGGCCACCGAGTCGCCGTCGAGCACCGGGCGGACCTCGACCGCCTCGGTCTGGTACTCGACCAGATCCGCGAACTTCTCCGCCGCCCACTCCAGGTAGTCGTGAAACTCAACCCTGCTCGGGAAGAGGATCTTGTGGTTGATGAAGTCCACGAGTCTGTCGCGCTCGTGCAGGTAGGTCAGGAAGGTGAACCGGCTGGCCGGGTTGCGCAGGGTGGCGAGGTCCTTGAGGAAGCTGATCTGCATCGTCGCGTCCTCCAGCAGCATCCCGAGGTGCCAGCCGAAGGCCGGCTTGCGCTCCAGGATCCCGAGGGTGAGCCGGTCCTGCTCCGGCACCGACGCGTTGTACTCGTGCGTGGCGATGGCCAGCGCGAGGTTCGACGGTCCGAATCCGACCGCCAGCAGGTCGTAGGTGTCCGGCGGGCGGGTGGTGGTGAGCGATGCCATGTCGGTTCCCTTCGGTGGTGTGGGGTCAGGCATCGGGGGTCAGGCACCGGGGCCCGGAGGGGCCGCCGTCCCGGCGCGCACCTCGTCCGCCATCGCCCGGACGGTCTGGGCGCGGAACAGGGAGCGCAGCGGCAGCCTCGCTCCGAACGCCTGGTTGACCCGGTGCACGACCTGGGGGATCAGCAGCGAATGACCGCCCAGCTCGAAGAAGTTGTCCTGGATCCCGATGACCGCGCGGCCGAGCACCTCCTGCCAGACCTCGACGATCCGCCGGTCGATCCCGTCGCGGGGCGGGACGTACCGGACGGCGTCGAAGCCGGGCTCGGGCAGGGCCTTCCGGTCGACCTTTCCGGTCGCGGTCAGCGGCAGCCGGTCCAGGACGACGCACGCCTGCGGGACCATGTGGTCGGGCAGCCGCCCGCGCAGGAACTCCAGCAGTTCGGCCGGTTCCGGCGCCCGCCCGCCGGGGACGGCCGAGACGTGGGCCGCCAGCCGCAGGCCCGAGGCCGCGGGGTGCGCGGTGACCGCGGCCCGCGCGACGCCGGGGTGTTCGCGCAGCACGGTCTCGATCTCGCCGGGTTCGACCCGGTAGCCGTGGACCTTGAGCTGGAAGTCGGCGCGTCCCAGGAACTCCAGGGTCCCGTCCGGGCGCCACCGTCCGCGATCGCCCGTCCGGTACATCCGGGCCCCGGGCTCGGCGGCGAACGGGTCGGGCAGGAAGGACGCGGCGGTCACGTCCGGACGGCCGAGGTAGCCCCGCGCCAGCTGGCCGCCGCCGACGTACAGGTCGCCGGGTACGTTGACCGGCACCTGCCGCAGGTGCTCGTCCAGCACGTGGATCCGCCCGCCCGAGACCGGGGACCCGATCCGCGGCGAGGCCGGCCAGGAGTCGGCCGGCGCGGTGAGCCGGAGCGCGGTCACGACGTTGACCTCGGTCGATCCCCACTGGTTGTCGAGCGTCGGCCCGTCCGGCCCCGCGCACATCGCGCGCAGGTGCGCACCGATCGTCAGCCGGTCGCCGGTGGTGACGATCTCCCGGATGCCCGCGACGTCCTCGGGGTGCTCGCGGCCGTGGCGGGCCAGCTCCTCCAGCACGGCGCCGGGCAGCAGGACGGTGCCGATCCGGTGTCGGCGGACGAGTCCGGCCAGGGCGGGAACGTCCATCCGGTCGGCCTCCTGCGCGATGACGGCGCAGCCGCCCGCCCACCAGGTCGAGAAGAACTCGTAGCTGCAGACGTCCGAGGTGATCGGGAAGTACTGGAGCACCGTGCCGTCGAGACGGTAGCGCCGCCCGGCCCACCGCATCAGCCGTGCCGTCGGGCCGTGGGCCATCACCACGGCCTTCGGCTGTCCGGTCGAACCGGAGGTGTACACCACGTAGAGGGCGTTGCCGGGACCGGCGGCGAGCGGCGGGTTCCCGTCCGACGGTCGGGCGAGCTGGCCCGTGGTCAGCGTGGGTACCGTCCGGCCCGCGTCGGACCCGGCCTCGCCCACGACGCAGACCGCGCCGGAATCCTCCACCAGGTACCGCAGCCGGTCCTCGGGGTGCTGCGGGTCCAGTGCGACGTACGCGGCACCGGACTTGGCGATCGCGAGCATGGCGACGGCGAGTTCCACGCTCCGTTCCAGGCACAGGCCGACCAGGGACTCCAGGCCGACGCCCTGTGCGCGCAGGCCCCCGGCCACCCGGTTGGCCCTCTCGTTCAGCTCCGCGTAGGTCAGCCGCTCGTCGCCGCAAACCACCGCGGGCGCGTCGGGACGCCGTCCGGCCTGCTCCTCGAACCGCTCGACCACGGTCCGCCCGGTCATGCCGCCCCGCCCGGGGTGAAGGCTGCCGGGACCTCGGCCGGTCCGCGCAGCATCGGACCGAAGGTCCACACGATCTCCTCTGCCGGGACGGTCAGCCGCAGGTCCGGCAGGGCTTCGAACAGCGTGGCCAGGGCGACCTCGCCCTCGGCCCGGCCCAGGTGGGCGCCGAGGCAGAAGTGCGTGCCGTACCCGAAGCTCAGGTGGGTCTGCCGGGGCCGGTCGATGTCGAAGGCGTCGGGGTGCTCGAACCGGGCGGGATCGCGGTTCGCCGCGGCCAGTGACATCAGGACGGTGCTGCCCCTGGGCACCTGCACGTCGCCGATGGCCAGGTCCTCCAGGGCGTAGCGGTTGGCGGACGCCTGGACGACCGAGTCGTGGCGGAGCAGTTCCTCGACCACGTCCGGCCAGCGTCGCGGGTCGGCCACCGCCTTCCCCAACTGGTCCGGGTGCTGCAGCAGTCGGACGATCCCGCTGGCCAGCAGCGGGATCGTGGTGCTGTGCCCGGGGCCCAGCATCGCGGCGAGCATGCCGCGCAGTTCGGACTCGTCGCGCAGCTGACCGCCGTCCAGCGCGCGGAGCAGGGCGGTGGTCACGTCGTCACCGGGATGAGCGCGTTTGTGGTCCAGGATCCGCGTGACGTAGCCGTCGACGAACTCGGTGGCCTCGGGCTCGGGCTCCCGCGCGACCACGGCCCGCCAGAACATGTCCATGAACACGGCCGGGTCCTCGCGTTCCGCCGGCGGGACACCGAGGATCTCGTGGATCACGGCCACCGGGACGAGCAGCGCGTACTCGGCCATCAGGTCGGCCTGCCCGCGTCCGGCGAACGCGGCGATCGCCTCGCGGCAGATCTCCGCGATCCGCGGCCGCAGCGCATCGACCGCGCTCTGGCTGAACGCGTGGTTGACCACCCGCCGCATCCGGCCGTGGTCGGGCGGATCGGTGTCCAGGACGCTGCGGTCACCCGCCGCCGCGGCCGGATCGGCGCTCCCCGACCTGCGCGGGTCCACGCTCAGCCGCTGGTCGAGGAGAGCGGCCCGGGAGAGCTCGTACGAAGTGACGAAGCAGGTGGCCTCGTCCGTTCCGGCACTGGCCATGAGACAGGCCGGGGCGTTCTCCTGCAACCACCGGTAATTCGGGTACGGGTCGGGATCTGCTCGGTAGCCCCTCATTCGGAACAGCCTCCTCGTCAATTCAGGTATTCGGCACGGCTCGAACCGTCTGACCGGGATCTGAACAGGATGCCGGAGCAGGATCCGAACGGGGTTGCGGCCTTATCCGTGAGAAAGGCTGATCCGCGGGGGCGGCGCCGGCAAATCGGCGAGAACGTCAGAACCCCGGGTCAGCCCAGTGATGATCTCGGACAGCATGAACCAGGTCCCGAAAGGCTGTCAAGGCTTGTGCCGCCACCGCGAACCGTTCCGGAAATGTGTCGACATCCGGCCCACCACCCGTTTACGGTCGGGGAGTTGACAACGTCTGGAACAGTTGTACAGACTCACCAACGCTCGATGACCCGACCGATCGACCGTCCGGGTAGGCGCCCGGGGTTGGCACTGACCGCCCCCTTCAAGAGTCCGGTTCGACCGCCTACATTCCACAGGGTCCGGTTCGGTCGCTGCCAATCGAGAAAGTCTGGGAATGATCTTCAGGAATCTTCTGACATCGCCGGTAAGCGCCATTCCGACAAACCTGCCGGAATGCGGGGACGACTGTGTGGCTCGGGGGGTGCGATGACGGGGAACCGTGAGGAGTTGCTGCGGCGCCGGCTGTCGGGGCGCGCGGGCGGACGGGCGGTCCCGCCGACGGCCGCGCGGCGGGCCGAACGCCCCGAACTCTCCTTCGGACAACGGCGGATCTGGTTCGTCGACCAGGTGCAGAGCGACAACGCCGCCTACACGATTCCCATCGCCTACCGGGTGCGCGGCGACCTGGACGTCGCCTCGCTCCGGGACGCCCTGGCCACCGTGGTGGAACGGCACGAGGCGTTGCGCACCCGCCTTCCCGCCTTCGGGGGAGAGCCGTACCAGTGCATCGAGCCGGCCGGCCCGGTGCTCCGGTGCGAGGACCTGAGTCCGGAGACGGACCCGGAGGCCCTCGCGGCGGAGATTTTCGCCAGGGAGGCGGACAGCTCGTTCGACCTCGACGCCGGGCCGTTGTTCCGCGCCCGGCTGTTGCGCCTGGCCCGGTTCGACCACGTGCTCCTGCTGACGGTCCACCACAGCGTCTTCGACGGCTGGTCGCTGGGCGTGCTCACCCGCGAGCTGTCCGACGCCTACGCCGCCCTGCACCAGGGGCGACGCCCCCAGCTCTCACAAGTCCCCCTGCAGTACGCGGACTTCGCCGCCTGGCAGCGCGCTCACCTCACCGCCGACACGCTGTCCCGTCATCTGGACTACTGGCGCGGAAAGCTCGCCGGGGCGCCGGCCCTGCTGGAGCTGCCCACCGACCGCCCCCGCCCGGAGGTTCCGTCACACCGTGGCGGAGCGGTCCGGTTCACCGTCCCCGCCGAGACGGCCGGGCGCCTGCGCGAGCTGGCGCGGTCGCAGTCGGCGAGTCTGTTCGTGGTCACCCTGGCCGCCTACCAGGTGGTGCTGAGCCGGTACACCGCGATGGCCGACCTCGTGGTCGGGGTCCCGGTGGCCGGACGCGACCGCCGTGAGCTGGAAGGGCTGATCGGCTTCTTCGCGCACACCCTGCCGCTGCGGGCGGATCTGGGCGGAGACCCGAGCTTCGCCCGGCTTGTCGCCCAGGTCCGCGAGAGCGCGCTGGACGGGATGTCCCACCAGGAGCTGCCGTTCGAGCAGTTGGTGGAGCAGCTGGCGCCGGCCCGCGAGCTCGGCCGGAACCCGCTGGTGCAGGTGCTGTTCAACCTGCTGACCCGGGACACCGGCATCGAACCCGATGCGCTGGTACTGACCGGACTGGAGGTCACCGACTTCTCCCCCGGTCCCGTCAGCACCCGGTTCGACCTGGAGCTGCACCTGTTCGACCACGGGAGCGAACTCACCGGCAGGCTGATCTACGCGGCCGAGCTGTTCGACCGAACCACGATGAGCTGGTTCACCGGTCACTTCCTGAACGCGCTCACCGCCGTGGCCGCCGATCCCGCGATACCGGTTTCGGCCATCCCGCTGATCACCGACGCCGAGCTGGATCTCATCGCCCGCTGGAACGCCGAGGGCGAGACGCGGTGACGACCTCCCTGCCCGACGAAGTCCCGGGCATCCGCGGCCTGTTCCGCGACCGGCGGGCCCGGTTGTACTTCCCCGGCCTGCTGGTCTCCCTGTTCGGCGACAACGTGCTCATCCTGGCGGCCGGGGTGTGGGTGAAGAGCCTCACCGGGAACAACGGCGCGAGCGGACTGGCGATGTTCTTCGTGCTCACCCCCACGGTGTTCGCCCCGCTGTTCGGCATGCTGGCCGACCGGGTCCGCAAACGCCGGCTGATGATCGCCACCAACGCGGTCATGGCCGTCGTCCCGCTGCTGCTGCTCTTCGTCCGCACGGGCGCCGACGTGTGGCTGATCTACCTGGTGATGCTGGCCTACGGCGTGGCGACGGTGACGCTCAGCTCCGCGCAGAGCGGCCTGTTCGTCGCCATGTTCCCGGAGCAGTTGCTCGGCACGGCGACCGGCCTCATCACCTCACTGCAGGAGGGGATGAAGGTCCTCGCACCCGCGGCCGGGGCGGCACTGTTCGTCTGGCTCGGCGGTGGAACGGTCGGGGTGATCGATGCGCTGACCTTCGCCGTCGCCTGCGGCGCACTGCTGCTGCTGACGGTTCCGGAGTCCGCCGCGCCGCCCCGCGAACGCGAACTGCGCACCGAGATCTCGGCCGGGATCCGGCACGTCGGAGCCGTCCGGGAGCTGCGCACGGTGGTGGCCTCCGCCGCGCTGATCATGTTCTCCGTCGGGTTCATCACGCCGGCCCTGTTCGGCGTCGTGCAGTCGGACCTGCACCGGACGCCGGCGTTCCTCGGCGTGGTGGTCAGCATGCAGGGCATGGGTTCGGTCGTCGGCGGGCTGCTGACCACCACGGTGCTCACCCGGCTGGGAGAGACCCGGCTGGTCGGTGTCGGTGCGGGGCTGACCGCACTGGGCACCGCGCTCCTCGCCGTGCCCACCCTCGTCACGGTCCTGCTGGGCAACGGGGTACGCGGGATCGGCCTGGGCTGGATGGTCATCGGTGCGTACACGCTGATGCAGCGCCGCACGCCGTCCCACCTGCTCGGCCGGGCCGCGGCCGCACTGAACATGCTGATCTTCGCTCCGTCGGCGGTGTCGCTGCTGTTCGCGGCCGGGCTCAGCCAGCTCGTCGGACACCGGGTCCTGCTGCTCATCACGCCGGTCGTCACCACCGCCGTCTGCATCCACCTGCTCACCACCGTTTCCCCACCCCCCGTCGAGGAGGAGCAATGATCTACCGAGTCGTGGTCAACCACGAGGAGCAGTACTCGATCTGGCCCGCGGACCGGGAGAACCCGGCCGGTTGGACCGACGTGGGCGTGTCCGGCTCCAAGGAGGACTGCCTCGCGCACATCCGCGACGTGTGGTCCGACATCACCCCGCTCAGTGTGCGCCGGGCACTCGCCCGCTGACCCGCTCCCGACCCGGGACTCGATCTTGGAGGGTGCATGACCACCGACCGCTCCCCGTTCTCCACGGAACAGGCCGCGTTGCTCGCGCGGCGCCTGCGCGGCGGGCGCCGCTCGACGGGTGACGGGCCGGGGCCCGTCCGGCGTCCCGAGGGGGCGCCCGCCGAGCTGTCGCTCGCACAGTTGCGACTGTGGTTCCTGGAGCAGTTGCAGCCCGGCTCGATCGGCTACGTCATGCCGGACACCACCTACCGGCTGCTCGGCCCGCTCGACGTCGCCGCGCTCGAAACGGCACTGCGTGCCGTCGCCTCCCGGCACACCGTGCTGCGTTCCCACTTCGAGGACGTCGACGGGCAGCCCCGGGTGGTCCTCGAGGAGGCCGAACGGATCAGGCTGGACCTGGTGGACGTCAGCACCGCGCCCGTTCCCGAGCGGGCCGTGGCGGATTTCGTCCGGACGGCCGCGCGCACCCCGTTCGACCTCACCACCGGGCCCCTGCTGCGCCCCACCCTGCTCCGGCTCGGCACGGACGACCACGTCCTCCAGGTGACCGTGCACCACAGCGTCTTCGACGGCTGGTCCATCCAGCTGTTCGAGGCCGACCTCACCACCGCCTACCGCGCCGCCCTGGCCGGCACCTCGCCGAACTGGCCCGCGCTGGAGCTGGACTACGCCGACTTCGCGTCGTGGCAACGGGAGTCGCTGTCCCCGAAGGCCACCGCCGACCACCTCGCGTACTGGCGGGACCGGCTGGCGGACGCCCCGCCCGCGCTGGAACTGCCCACCGACCGCTCCCGCCCGCCGGTGCCGTCCCAGCTCGGACACACCGTCCCGCTCGTCGTCCCCGCGGACGTCACCGGCAGGCTCCGCGAGCTGGCGCACGCGCACCGGGCCACGCTGTTCATGACCACGCTGGCCGCCTACCACGTCCTGCTCGGCCGGCACGCGCGGACCGAGGACGTCGTGGTCGGCTGTCCCTCCGCCGGACGGGACCGGCCGGAGCTGGAACAACTGATCGGCTTCTTCGTCAACTCGCTGCCGATCCGGGCGAACCTGGACGCCGACCGGCCGTTCACCGACCTGCTGGACCAGGTCCGCGACACCACCTTCGACGCCTTCGCCCACCAGGACCTCGGGTTCGACCGCCTGGTGGAGGAGCTCGCCCCGCCCCGCGACCTCAGCCGCAACCCCGTCATCCAGAGCTGGTTCGACCTGTTCACGCCCGGCTGTCGGCTGCACCTGGAGAAGACGGCGGTGGAGAAGTTCCCCGCCCGGTGGTACACCACCCGCTTCGACCTCGAACTGCACCTGGTCGAGCACGAGGACGGCACGCTGCACGGACATCTGGTCTACGCCGTCGACCTGTTCGAAGAGTCCACGATGGAGCGTCTCGCCGAGCACTACGTCACGCTGCTGTCCTCGATCGCCCACGAGCCGCGGCGTCCGCTGCGCGAACTCGCCCTGTCCGGACCCGACGAGCTGGACCGCCTGCTGCACGGCTGGAACGACACGGCCACCGACTTCGACACCGACACCACGGTCATCGACGAGTTCGAGCGGCAGGCCGCCCGGACCCCCCAGGCGCCGGCCCTGGTCTTCGGCGACGAGCAGCTCTCCTTCCGGGAGCTCAACTCGCGCGCCAACCAGGTCGCCCGGCAGCTCCAGGACGAGGGCGTGGGCCCGGAGACGGTGGTGGGGCTGCTGCTGCCGCGCGGGACCGGCCTCGTCGTCGCGCTGCTGGGTGTGCTCAAGGCCGGCGGGGCGTACCTGCCGCTGGACCCGCAGCATCCCGAGGACCGCATCGCGTTCATGCTCGACGACACCCGGGCCCGGCTCGTCCTCGCCGCGCCCGAGCTGGCGGACCGCCTGCCCCCGGGCGTCACCGCCCTCCCGCTGCCGGTCCCGCACGACCGCCCCCACCCCGATCCGCGGCGCGGGACCACACCCGACAACCTGATCTACGTCATCTACACCTCCGGCTCCACCGGACGGCCGAAGGGCGTCGCGATGACGCACCGGCCCCTGGTGAACCTGCTGCGGTGGCAGCTGGACCGCTGCGAGGCGGCAGGTCCGACGCTCCAGTTCTCCGCCATCAACTTCGACATCTCGTTCCAGGAGATGTTCTCCAGCTGGCTGGCCGGCGGTTCGGTCGTGCTGGTCACCGAGGAGCAGCGGCGTGACCCCGGCCAACTCCTCGACACCATGCAGCGCGCGGGGACCCGGCGGCTGTTCTGCCCGCCGATGGTGCTGGAGCAGATCGCCCAGGCAGCTGGCGTGCGCGACGAACTGCCGCCGCTGACCGAGATCCAGACCGCCGGGGAGCAGCTCCACCTCAGCGGCGACATCCTGGACCTGCTCGACCGCCTGCCGAACGTGCGGGTGGACAACCAGTACGGGCCGACCGAGGCGCACGTCATCACGGCGCACCTGATGACCGGCGACCCACTGGACTGGCCGGCCGCACCGCCGGTCGGACGGCCGATCGCCAACACCCGGGTGTACGTCCTCGACGAGGGGATGCGGCCCACCCCGGTCGGGATCCCCGGCGAGGTGTACGTCGGCGGGATCTGCCTGGCCCGGGGCTACCTGGGCCGGGCGGACCTGACCGCGGACCGCTTCCTACCGGATCCCTTCGCCACCGAGCCCGGCGAGCGGCTCTACCGGACGGGTGACCTGGGCTGCCGGCAGGCCGACGGCACGCTGCGGTTCCTCGGCCGGGCCGACGACCAGGTCAAGATCCGCGGCTACCGGATCGAGCCGGGCGAGATCGTGGCACTGCTCGACGAGCACCCCGAGGTCGCCGAGGCCGCGGTGGTGCCGGCCGAGCTCGTCCGCGGCGACCTGCGGCTGGCCGCCTACGTGGTGCCCGCGCCCGGCGCGAGCCCCACGGTGGCCGGGCTGCGCGGGTACCTGGAGGAGAAGCTCCCGGACTACATGGTCCCGAGCTACGTGGTGTTCCTGCCGAAACTCCCGCTCACCGGGCCGGGCAAACTCGACCGCAAGGCCCTTCCGCTGCCGGACCGGCAGTCCGGCGCGGCGGCGGACTTCACCGCCCCGCGCGACGAACGCGAAGCCGCGATGGCCCGGATCTGGGCCGAGGCGACCGGTCTGGCCCAGGTCGGCATCCACGACGACTTCTTCGACCTCGGCGGACACTCGCTGCTCGCCACCAGGGTCACCGCCCGGGTGAGCAGGGTCTTCGGCGTCGACCTGCCGCTGCGCGCGATCTTCACCCACCGCACGGTCGCGCGGCTGACCGCCGCGGTCGGCGGGTCGGGGCCGCTCGGGGAACGGACGCTGGCACCGAGGGCCCCGGGCGAGGAGCCGGTGCTGTCCTTCGCCCAGCAGCGGCTGTGGTTCCTCGACCGCCTGCAGACCGGCACGATCGCGTACGTCATGCCGGACACGACCTACCGGATCCAGGGCCCGCTGGACGTCGCGGCCCTGCGGACCGCGCTCCGCTCGGTGCTGGACCGGCACGCGGTGCTGCGCAGCCACTTCGAGGACGACGGCGGCGAGGCGCGGATCCGGTTCGCCCCGAGCACGGCGATCACGGTCGAGCAGCTGGACCTGAGCGGTTCGGCCGAACCCCTGGAAGCCGCGCTGGAGTTCGTCCGGACCGCCGCGCACACCCCGTTCGACCTCACCACCGGCCCGCTCGTCCGGCTGACGCTGCTGCGGCTCGGCGACGACGACCACGTCCTGCAGATGACCGTGCACCACGCGGTCTTCGACGGGTTCTCGATCTACCTGTTCGAGGAGGAGCTCACCACCGCGTACCGCGCCGCAGTGGCCGGCGCGCAGCCCGGTTGGCCGCCGCTCACCGTGGACTACGCCGACTTCGCCGCCTGGCAGCGGGAGACCCTGACCGACGAGGCCGCGGCCGGGCAGGCGGCGTACTGGCGGGAGGCGCTGGGTGGCGCCCCGGCGGCACTGGAGCTGCCGACGGATCACCCGCGCCCGCCGCTGCCCTCCTACCGGGGCGGCAGCATCCGGTTCACCCTGGCGGAGGAGGTCGTCACCCGGCTGCGGGAGGCCGCCCGCGGGCGTGCGGCCACGCTGTTCATGGTCACGGCGGCCGCGTACCAGGTCCTGCTCGGCCGCTACGCCGGCACCGAGGACGTGGTGATCGGCTGCCCGGCCGCCGGGCGGAGCCGGCCGGAGCTGGAGGAGCTGATCGGGTTCTTCGTCAACTCGCTGCCGCTGCGGGCGGACCTCTCCGGCGACCCGCGGTTCGGCGCGCTGCTCGACCAGGTCCGCGACACCACCCTGGACGCCTTCGCCCACCAGGGCCTGCCGTTCGAGCGGCTGGTCGAGGAGCTCGCCCCGCCGCGCGACCTGGGCCGCAATCCGGTCTTCCAGGCCTGGTTCGACCTGTTCACCCCGGGCTGCCGGCTGCACCTCGACGGCACCGGGACCGATCGGTTCGTCCCGGAGTGGGCCACCACCCGGTTCGACCTCGAACTGCGCCTGGCCGAGCAGGAGGACGGCTCGCTGTCCGCCGAACTGGTGTACGCGGCAGATCTGTTCGACCGGCCCACCATGGAACTGTTCGCCGAGCACTACGCCGTGCTCGTCGCCTCGATCGCCGCGGACCCGGACCGGCCGCTGAGCGAGCTGGCGGTGGCCGGCCCCGCCGAACTCGAACGGATCCTGACCGACTGGAACGACAGCGCACTGCCCGACGCCGACCCCGGTGCCACCGTGGTCGGCCGGTTCGAGCAGCACGCGCGGCGGACCCCCGAGGCGACGGCGCTCATCGCCGGGAACACCCGGCTGTCCTACCGCGAACTGGGCGAGCGCGCCGACCGGATCGCCGCCGGACTGCGGGCGCGGGGCATCGGCGTGGAGTCGCTCGTCGGCGTCTGCCTGCCCCGGACCGCCGACCTGCCGGTCGCGCTCCTCGCGGTCGCCAAGGCGGGTGCGGGCTACCTGGCCCTCGACCCCGGGCATCCCGCCGAACGCCTGCGCATGCTCACCGAGGACTCCGGCGCCGCGTTGGTGATCACTTCGGGCGAGTCGACCGTGGACTGGACCCTCCCCGCGACGACCCTGGCCGAGCTCGACCGGGCCCCCGGGGCGGACCCGGCGCCCGCCGGCCCGGGAAACGTGCTGTACGTCGTCCACACCTCCGGCTCGACCGGACGGCCCAAGGGCGTGGTCATGCAGCACGGCCCGACCGCACTGCTGATGCACTGGGCCGCGCAGCGCTACCAGCGGGCGCCCGTCGCCCTGCAGTACTTCCCGGTCACCTCGGACGTGTGCAGCTACGAGTTGTGGTCCACCTGGTGGACCGGGGGAACCGTCGTGCTCGCCGACGAGACCGACCGCTTCGACCCGGCCCGGCTGGCCGCGCTGATCCAGCGGCACCGGATCGGCACGGTCCTGCTCCCCGGCGCGGTGCTGCACGACCTGGCCGCGCACCACCGGGCCGGGCTCGGCTCGCTGCGGGAGGTCATCACCACCGGTGACCGGTTCACGGTCACCGGCCCGATCCGCGAGCTCGGCGTACGGGTGGACAACCAGTGGGGCTCCACCGAGGTCAACGTCGTCACCGCGGGCCGGCTGAGCCCGCCGGCCCGGGACTGGCCCACCACACCGGGCATCGGCTCCCCCGTCGCCGCGGCGCGGATCTACGTCCTCGACGAGCACCTGCGCCCGGTTCCCGCCGACGTGCCCGGCCAGCTCTACGTCGGCGGGACACCGCTGGCCCGCGGCTACCTCGGCCGTCCGGACCTGACCGCGGCGTCCTTCCTGCCCGACCCGCTGGCCACCGAGCCCGGCGCGCGGATGTACCGGACCGGGGACCGGGGCCGGTGGCGCCCGGACGGGACCCTGGAGTTCCTCGGGCGTGCCGACTTCCAGCTCAAGATCCACGGCTACCGGGTCGACCCTGGGGAGATCGAGACCGTCCTCCAGGACCACCCGGCCGTCACCCGGGCCGCCGTCACCGCCCACGACACCGGCTCCGGCACCCGGCTCGCCGCACACCTCGCGGCCGCCGCGGTCGACGCCGACGAACTGCGGGACTGGCTGCGGCACCGGCTGCCCGAGCACATGATCCCGCAGGTCTTCAGCACGCTCCCCGAGCTCCCGACCACCAGCACCGGGAAGGTCGACCGCGGTGCGCTGCCCGCACCGGACTTCCGCGCCGCCGCGGGCACCGCACCCCGCACCCGGACCGAGGAGCGGATCGCCGGCATCTGGCGGGAAGTGCTCGGACGCGGCGAGGTCGGCGTGCACGACGACTTCTTCGACCTCGGCGGCCACTCGCTGCTCTGCATCCAGGTGCTCACCCGGATCAACCTGGCCTTCGACACGGAGCTGCCGCTCCGGACGCTGTTCACCCACCGGACGGTGGCCCGGCTGTCGGAGGCGGTCGTCCCGGCCGCGGCCCCCCGCCGCCCCGCGCCGACCGCGCGTACCTCCCGGGCGCCGCGGGTCCCCTCGTTCGCCCAGCAGCGCCTGTGGTTCCTCGAACAGCTCCAGCCCGGCCTGCCCGCCTACCTGGTGCCGTGCGCCTACCGGCTGCTCGGCCCGTTGGACACCGCCGCGCTGGCCCGCGCGTTCGACACGGTGCTGACCCGCCACGAGGCGCTGCGCAGCCGCTTCCAGGAGCACGACGGCGAACTGACCATGGTCGTCGACGCCGCCGTTCCGCTGGCGACCGTCGACCTGAGCGGTGCCGACGACCCCCAGCGGGCGGCACGGGACCACGTGGCCCGGGCGGCGAGGACGCCGTTCGACCTCAGCGGCGGACCACTGGTGCGCGCGACGCTGCTCCGGCTCGCCCCACAGGACCACGTCCTGGAGATCGTCGTCCACCACGCGGTGTTCGACGGGCTGTCCCGGCAGATCCTCACCCGTGAGCTGTCGGCCGCCTACCGGTCGAAGGCCCTGCCCGAACCGACCCTCCAGTACGCCGACTTCGCCGCCTGGCAACGGGAAACCCTGTCCGGCGAGGTCTCCGCCCGCCACGCCGCCTACTGGCGCACGAAGCTGGCGGACGCACCACCGGCCCTCGAACTGCCCACCGACCACCCGCGCCCTCCGGTGCCGTCGTACCGGGGCGGCGTCGTCACCTTCACCGTCGGCGAGGCCGTCACGAAGGGGCTGCGGGAACTCGCCCACACCCGCCGGGCAACGCTGTTCATGACCGCGCTCGCCGCCTACCACGTCCTGCTCGCACGCCACGCCCGCACCGACGACGTGGTGGTCGGCTGCCCGTCGGCCGGCCGTGACCTGCCCGAGCTGGAGAAGCTCATCGGCTTCTTCGTCAACTCGCTGCCGCTGCGCGCCGAGCTCTCGGCGAACCCGAGCTTCACCGCGCTGCTGGACCAGGTCCGTGACACCACACTCGATGCGCTCGCCCACCAGGACCTGCCGTTCGAGCGGCTCGTGGAGGAGCTCGCCCCGCCCCGGGACCTCAGCCGCAACCCGGTCGTCCAGACCTGGTTCCAGCTGTTCGAGACGGACACGGCGGACCGCCCCGACCTGCCGGGCCTGTCCACGGCGGCCTTCGGCGACCAAGCCACCACCACGCGGTTCGACCTCGAACTGCACCTGACCACGAACCCGGACGGCACGCTGACCGGGGAACTGGTCTACGCCACGGACCTGTTCGACGACAGCACGATGCGCCGGTTCGCCGAGCACTACACCACCCTGCTCGACGCCGTCGTGCGCGACCCGGGCCTGCCGGTCCACGCCGTCCCGCTGTCCTCCCCGGCCGAACTGGACCTGCTCCTGCACACCTGGAACGAGACGGGCGCGGCGCCGGCCGACGCGACGATCGCCGAGGAGTTCGAGCGCCAGGCGGCCCGGACTCCCGGGGCGACCGCCCTGGTCCACGGCCACCAGCGGTGGTCCTACGCGGACCTCGACGACCGTGCCGACCGGATCGCCCGCCAACTCGGCGACTGCGGACCGGAATCCGTGGTCGGGGTGCTGCTGCCCCGCAGTGCGGAACTGGTCGCGGTACTGCTGGGCGTCCTCAAGGCCGGTGCCGCCTACCTGCCGCTGGACCCGCAACTCCCCGGGGCCCGGATCGACTTCATGCTCTCGGACGCCCGGGCGCGGACCACCGTCACCACGCCCGAGCTGGCCCGCCTGCTGCCCGAAGGCGCACCGGCACTTCTGCTCCAGGCCCACCCGGCGGCCGGGAAGGCGCCCCGCCGCTCCACCCCGGCCAATCTGGCCTACCTCGTCTTCACCTCCGGCTCGACCGGACGCCCCAAGGGCGTGGCGGTGACGAACGCCTCGCTGCTCAACCTGGTGCGCTGGCACGTCCGGACCTACGGTCTGGGTCCCGGCGAAGTGGTCAGCCAGGTGGCCAGCCCGTCGTTCGACGCCGCCGCCTGGGAGATCTGGCCGGCCCTGCTGAGCGGGGCGTGCCTGCACCTCCCGCCCGACGAGACGGTGAGTTCGCCCCCGGACCTGGTCGAGCACTTCGCGCAGGCGGGGACGACGGTCACCTTCGTCCCCACCCCGCTGGCGGAAGCCCTCCTGGAGCACCCGCTGGGCGAGCGGACCTCGGTGCGGTCCCTGCTGACCGGCGGCGACGCCTTCCGGCCACGGCCGGACGCCGACCCGGGCGTTCCGGTGGTCAACCACTACGGCCCCACCGAGAGCACCGTCGTCGCGACCGCGACCGGACCGCTCACCGCGCCCTGGGGACGGCCGCCGATCGGCTCCCCGATCGCGAACGTGCGGACCTACGTGCTGGACGAGTCGCTCGACCCGGTGGGCGTGGGTGTCCCGGGCGAGCTGTTCGTGGGCGGGGCCGGTGTCGCCCGGGGCTACCTCGGCCGCCCGGCGCTCACCGCCGAACGGTTCGTCCCCGACCCGTTCGGCCCGGAGCCCGGTGCCCGCCTGTACCGCACGGGCGACCTCGTCCGTCGGCGCGAGGACGGGAGCCTGCAGTTCCTCGGCCGCACCGACGACCAGGTCAAGATCCGTGGCTACCGGATCGAGCCCGGCGAGATCGAAGCCGCGCTGCTCACCCACCCGGGCGTGCGCGGGGCCGTGGTGGCGGCCAAGCCGTCGCCCGGCGGTGAGCGGCTGGTCGCCTATCTCGTACCGGTGCGGGATCTGCCGCCCGCGGCCGAACTGACCGCCCACCTGGGCCGGCTGCTGCCCCGGCACCTGCTGCCGTCCGCCTTCCTCGGCCTCACCGCCTTCCCGCTCACCCCGAGCGGCAAGGTCGACCGCCGCGCGCTGCCGCAGCCGGACCGGGCGGGCACCGTAGAGAACCGGCCCCGCACCCCCGGTGAGGAGGCCATCGCCGGGATCGTGGCGGAGGTGCTCGGCGGCGGCGAGGTCGGAATCCACGACGACTTCTTCGACCTCGGCGGCCACTCGCTGCTGGCCACGAAGGTGACGACCAGGATCGGCGACCTCTTCGGCGTGGCGCTGCCGCTGCGAGCGGTGTTCGAGCACCGCACGGTGGCCGGGCTCGGCGCGGCGGTCGAGGCCGCCGTGCGCGCCGAGATCGAGGCCATGTCGGACGAGGAGATCGCCGAAGAACTGCGTTAGGTCCGCCGGTCAGGACATCCGCCGCTCGGAACTGGAGTGAACACATGGAGTCGAGAACCGCTGCCGAACCGCAGCGCTACACGGTGCCGTACCTACCGGTCGGGACCAGGATCGACGAGCGCGAGGTCGAGGCCGTCCGCGAGGTGATGCTCTCGGGCGCCACCCTGTCCCAGGGCCTGGTCCGCCGTCGGTTCGAGGAGGCCTTCGCCGCGCACATCGGGGTGCGGCACGCGCTCTCGGTGACCAGTGGGACGGTCGCCCTGGAACTGGCGATCCACCTGCTCGACCTCGCCCCGGGGGACGAGGTGATCACCACCCCGCAGACCTACCAGGCGACCATCCAGCCGCTGCTGGACCGCGACGTGCGGGTCCGCTTCGCCGACATCCGCCCGGAGACCGCGAACATCGACCCCGACCGGGTCGCCGAGCTGGTCACCCCGCGCACCAGGGCGATCATCATCGTGCACTACGGCGGCCTGCCCGCCGACATGGACGCCCTGATGCGCATCGCCCGCGAGCACGACCTCGTGGTCGTCGAGGACGCCGCGCACGCGCTCGGCGGTCTCCTGCACGGCCGCAGGCCCGGCGGAATCGGCCACATCGGCTGCTTCAGCTTCCACTCCAGCAAGAACATCACCACCCTCGGCGAGGGCGGGATGGTCACGGTGAACCGTGACGACTGGGCCGACCGGCTGCTGCGGGTGCGCGGCAACCAGTCGGACATGGTCCTCACCAGCCGGCGCCGGAGCTTCGGCGGCTCGACCAGCGCACCGCCCGGTGCGCTCTACCCGAGCGAGGCCTACACCCATGACTGCCTGACCCTGCGCCGCGCCGGCACCAACGCGACGCTGAGCGAGGCCGCCGCGGCCGTCGGGCTGGTACAGCTGGAGAAACTGCCCGGCCTGGTCGCGCGCCGACAGGCCGTCGCAGCCAGGCTCACCGCGGAACTGGCCGAGTTCGACGCGGTCCGCGTTCCGGTCGTACCGACCGGGGTCGAGCACCCGTACCACCTCTTCACCTTCTTCGTGGACCCCGACCGCGTCGACCGGGACGAGCTGGTCCGCCACCTCGCGGCCCAGGGCGTCGAGACGTACCTGCGGTACTTCCCGCTGCACCTGCTGCCGGAGTGGCGGGCCCGCGGCCACCACCACGGCGAGTGCCCGGTGGCCGAACGGTCATGGTTCGCCGAGCACATGAACCTGCCCTGCCACCCCGGCCTGTCCGACACCCAGGTCGAGACCATCGCCGCCGCGCTCACCTGCGCGCTCACCAAGCTCCGCCGCAGCTGACCTCCAGGAAGGGACGTGCCATGTCGGCATCCACACCGGCCCACTACGACCTCGTGATAGTCGGCGGCGGTCCGGTCGGCCTCGCCGCGGCTGCTGCCGGCGCCCGGCGCGGGCACTCGGTCCTGGTCCTCGAACAGTTCGAGATCCTGCACGAGCGCGGGAGCTCGGGCGGGGCCGAACGGCAGTGGCGGCTGCAGTACGCGCAGGAGGACCTGGCCCGGCTCACCGTGGAGACCGTTCCGCTGTGGACGGAGCTGGAGCGGGCGGGCGGGCGCCGGCTGGTGCACCGCACCGGCAGCCTCTGGTTCGGGGACACCGCCACCTCCACCAACGAGGGCCAGGTCAACGCGGCGGTGGAGGTCCTCGACCGGGTCGGCCTGCCGTACGACTGGCTGACCGCCAAGGAGATCGAGCAGCGGTACCGGTTCGCCCGGCTGCCCCGGCACTACGAGGGCTTCTTCCAGCCCGACGGAGGCATGGTCGACGTACGGGCCACCCTGTGGCTGCTGTTCGAACAGGCCCGCGCGGCCGGCGCGCGGATCCGGGACCACGAGCGCGTGCTGGAACTCGAGCCGGACGACAACGGGGTGACCGTGCGCAGCGAGCACGGCGTCTACCGGGCGGACCACCTGGTCCTCGCCACCGGTGCCTTCGCCAATCCGCTGCTGCAGCCGCTCGGCATCGACCTCGAGGTCGAGTTGTACGAGATGACGACGGCGTACTTCCGCACCACCGACCCGGGCTTCGACTACCCGACCTGGTTCGCCTTCCAGCCGCCCGCCGACGAGGACACCAACCTGTTCTACGGTTTCGGCCGCCTGCCGTGGGCGCCGGGCGACCTCGCCCGGGTCGCACCGGACTTCGAGGTCGACGGGTTCGAGGACCCGTACCGGTCCGGCCGGGCGGCCGACCCCGATCACGTCAAGCGCACCGCCGCCTGGGTGGCCGAGCACCTGCCCGCACTCGACCCGACTCCGGTCCAGCCCGGCTCCTGCCTGATCGCCCTGCCCAAGGACCCGGCCCGGCAGTTCTACTTCGGGCACGCGCCGGACGGGGTGCCCGGTGCCGGGCGGATGGTGATCCACAGCGCCGGCTGGGGCTTCAAGTACGTCCCGCTGCTCGGCCGGGCCTGCGTGGAACTCGCGCTCGACGGAAGAACCAGCCACGACCTCTCTCGTTTCTCCCTCTGAAAGGACGACAGACCATGCTCCGCATCATCGACGGCGACACCGTCCGGTCGCTCTACTCGGGCCGCGACGCCTTGCCCGCCATGGAACGCGCGCTCACCGCCTTCAGTGCCGGGTCGGCGTACCAGCATCCGCGGATCACCGTGGAGCCGCCGGGCGAGGGCGGCATGGTGCTGCTGATGCCCGCCGCCGCCGAGGACCGGCTCGGCCTGAAACTGCTCAGCATGTTCCCGCGGGCGGGCGAGCGGGGTCTGCCCAACGTCCAGGGCCTGGTCATCCTGGTGGACGCGGTGCACGGCGAGCCGCTGGCGATCATCGACGGCATCTCCGTCACCGAGATCCGCACCGCCGCGGTCACGGCGCTGGCCACCGGGAAGCTGGCCCGTCCGGACGCGACGGGCCTCGCCCTGATCGGGGCCGGCGTCCAGGCGCGCGGTCACCTGCAGGCGCTGGCCGACGTACGCCCGTGGAAGAGCGTCCGGCTCTACAGCCGGACCCCCGAGCGCGCCCACGAACTCGCCCGCTGGGCACGGGGCGAGGACATCCCGGTCGAGATCGCGGACTCGGCCACCGCTGCGCTCGCCGGAGCGGACGTCATCTGCACCGTCACCTCCTCCTACGAACCGGTGCTGGCCGACTCCGACGTCGCGGCCGAGGGCGTCCACATCAACGCCGTCGGTGCGTTCGGCCCCACCTGCCGCGAACTTCCCTCGGAACTGGTCGGCCGCGCAAGGATCTTCGTCGACAGCCGGCAGGCCGCCCTCGCCGAGGCCGGCGACCTGATCGTCCCGCTGCGGGACGGCGTCATCACCGAGGACGCCATCGTCGCGGAGATCGGCGACGTGCTCGCGGGCGCCGACGGCAGGCTCGGCGACGAGCTGACGCTGTTCGAGTCCCTCGGGCTGCCCATCCAGGACGTGGTGGCCTGCGCGGAGATCTACCGCCGCGCCGTCGAACGCGACGCGGGCCACGTTGTCCGGTTCCCCTGAGCTGAAAGACACCGCCGTGACGAATCCGCCCCCCGTCCGCGTGCTGCCCCGCGCCCCGCGCCCCGGCTCGCGCCGCAAACCCCTGCTGTGCCTGCCCTACGCCGGCGGCGGCAGCCGGTCCTACGAGGGCTGGCAGCGGTTGCTGCCGCAGAGCGTGGACGCGCAGACCCTGCGGCTCCCCGGCCGCGAGGCCAGGATGGACGAGCCGTTGCCGTCCGACCTCCGCGGCCTGGCCGCCGAGATCGCCGACGAGCTCGGCCCCCATCTCACCGGCCCGTTCGCCCTGTTCGGGCACAGCATGGGCGCGCTCGTCGCCCACGAGCTGGCCTTGCAGCTGCGGTCCTCGTTCGACGTGGAACCCGACTGCCTGTTCGTCTCCGGCTCGCGGCCGCCGCACCGGCTGGACCGGGGGACGGGCTACTCGCACCTGGACGACGCGACGCTGCGCGCGGCGATCGAGCACATGGGCGGGACGGATCCGGAGGTGCTGGCCGACCACGATCTGTGGGAGCTCTTCCGGCCGATCATCCGCTCCGACCTGGCGCTGTGCGACGCCTACGAGCACCGGCCGGCCGAACCGCTGTCCTGCCCGGTGGTCGCCTACGGGTCCAAGGACGACGGCGACCTGGACGAGGAGTCGCTCGACGCCTGGCGGACCGTCACCACCGGCACGTTCGCGTCCCGGATGTTTCCCGGCGACCACTTCTACTTCCAGCGCTGGCCGGAGGCGTTCGCGATGGATCTGATCAACCGGCTGTACCAGCACGTCCTGGAGGTCAGCCGGTGACGACCACCCCCCAGGCACCGAACCGGCTGGCCGAAGACCTGGCGGCGGAACTGGCCACCGCGTTCGGGCCGTTCTACGGCACGCCGTGCGGCATCCTCGCACCGCTGTACGCGGCGTTGGAGGAGCAGGCGGGGCTGCTGACGGTCGCGCGCGAGGACAACGCCGTCGGCGTCGCCGCAGGCGCCGCACTGGCCGGGCGCTCTCCCGCGGTGCTCATGCAGAACTCGGGCCTGGGGCAGTCCGTCAACGCTCTCGCCTCGCTCGTCGTGCCCTACCGGATCCCGATGCTGCTCGTCGTCAGCCTGCGCGGGGTGCAACCGGACTGGACCTCGGAGAACATCGCGATGGGACAGCTCACCGAGCCGCTGCTGACCATGCTCGGGATCCCGGCCGTCACCCTGTCGGGGACCGGGCAGGCGGACCGGCTCCGAGAACTCGTCCACGTCCAACGCCGGGCCGCCGCGCTGCTGGTGCCCCCGAACGCCTTCGGCTGGCAGGCATGAACAAGACCTCGGCCATCGCCGCCGTCCTCGCGGCCACCCGCACCGAACCGACCGTCTTCACCACCGGCTACGCCTGCCGGATCGCCAACCACCTCGGCGACCGGCCGAACCACTTCTACATGACCGGCTCGATGGGCCTGGCCGCCTCCATCGGCATCGGCATCGCCCAGGCGACCCGACGCACCACCGTGGTGGTCGACGGGGACGGCAGTCTGCTGATGAACCCGGTCGGCCTGGTCACCGCAGGTGCGCTGCCGGACCTCCCGCTGCTGCACATCGTGCTGGACGACGGCCGGTACGCCTCCACCGGCGGCCAGTTCGTCCCCTCCCGGCGGGCCGACCTGGGTGCGTGGGCCGCCGCCTGCGGCTACCCGAAGGTGGCGGAGAGCGGCGACCCGGCAGAGTTCGCCGGCCTCGTCCGGACCACCGTGGCGGACTGCACCTCCCCGGTCCTGCTCCTCGCCCGACTCACCGAACCCGACCCCCCGGTGCCGGGCCGGATCGACACCGACCTCGCCGCCCACGCCCGCCGCTTCCAGAGCCGGCTGGCCCGGAACTAGCCCGCCGTCACCCGCTGTCAGCCGCCGTTAGAACTCGTAACACGATCACTGACCTTGGGTGTTGAGGCGTCGCCAGCAGATGACCGCGCAGGCGAGTGAGACGAAGGCGTTGTGGAGGTCGAGG